>JASLHF010000203.1 GCA_030152275.1 Acinetobacter sp.
TTTAGACATTGCTAAATATACAGCTGCAATTATGCGTCGTGATATGGCTGCTTATGATGCTGACTCTAGCAAATACACTCAATCATTGGGTTGCTGGCACGGTTTCATCGCACAACAAAAAATGATTGCGAACAAAAAATACTTCGGTACTACTGAACGCCGTTATATCTACCTTTCTGGTTGGATGGTTGCTGCGCTTCGTTCAGAATTCGGTCCGCTTCCTGACCAATCTATGCATGAAAAAACTTCAGTTCCTGCGCTAATCGAAGAAATCTACACTTTCTTACGCCAAGCTGATGCGAAAGAATTAAACGATTTGTTCCGTGCACTTAAAAAAGCACAAGACGCTGGTGACACTGCTAAAGCTGCTGAAATCACTGCTCAAATCGACAACTTTGAAACTCACGTTGTGCCAATTATTGCGGACATCGACGCTGGTTTCGGTAACGAAGAAGCAACTTACTTATTAGCTAAGAAAATGATCGAAGCGGGTGCATGTGCACTTCAAATCGAAAACCAAGTTTCTGACGCGAAACAATGTGGTCACCAAGCTGGTAAAGTAACTGTTCCACACGAAGACTTCATCGCTAAAATCCACGCGTTACGTTATGCGTTCTTAGAAATGGGTCTTGACGACGGTATCATCGTTGCACGTACTGACTCTGAAGGCGCAGACTTGACTCAAAAAATCCCAGTGGTTAAAGAGCCAGGCGACATCGCTTCTCAATACATCAGCTACTTAGACACAACTGAAATCGACATTTCAGAAGCGCAAGAAGACGAAATCCTGATCAAACGTGATGGTAAACTTCACCGTCCTAAGCGTCTTGCTTCTGGCTTGTACCAGTTCCGTGAAGGCACTCAAATTGACCGAGTTGTACTTGACTGTGTAACTAGCCTTCAAAACGGTGCTGACCTTCTTTGGATCGAAACTGCAACGCCAAACGTTGACGAAATCGCTCACATGGTAAACCGTGTTAAAGAAACAGTTCCAAATGCGAAACTTGTTTATAACAACTCGCCTTCATTCAACTGGACTTTAAACTTCCGTCAACAAGCGTATGACCGTTGGGTTGCTGAAGGTAAAGACGTATCTGCATACGACCGTGCTAAATTAATGAGCGCTGAGTACGATGCAACTGAATTAGCTGCTGATGCTGATGAGAAAGTACGTACATTCCAAGCAGATGCTTCTCGTGAAGCGGGTGTGTTCCATCACTTGATTACACTTCCGACTTACCACACTGCTGCTCTTTCTACTCACGAGCTTGCTCAAGGTTACTTCGGCGACCAAGGTATGCTTGCTTATGTAGCTGGCGTTCAACGTAAAGAAATCCGCGGTACGATCTCTTGTGTTAAACACCAAGCAATGGCTGGTTCTGACATCGGTGATGATCACAAAGAAATCTTCTCTGGTGACAACGCTCTTAAAGCGCACGATGATGCTAAAAACACAATGAACCAATTCGCTGCTCACTAAGCACTGAACTGATTCGAAAAACCCAGCGTAAGCTGGGTTTTTTTATGTCTATAACTTTTATATCTGATTGAAGGGGGCTCAGCTTATATAGTTTAAAAAGTAAGTATGACCGAAACAAAATGGAATACATGTCCGAGTATCCCTTTGCTTCTAAAAGCAAAGATGCACAAATCTTAATGTAGGTTCAGGCAGTATGAATCTTTAACTAAATATTGAATTTAATTGGATTTAAATCATTTATGGCTATTTTAAATTAAAAGTCATAAAGCGGGTTTATTGGCTTATTACTTGGGTACTGTTTTTGTTGTCCGTCCATAATGCTTTAAGGCCACAATATAATCAGCCAGCTTAAAAAGATAATGGATAAAGCTACAAATTGGGCGGCGCTGCCCATATCTTTTGCAATTTTTGACAGTGGATGCTTTTCCAGCGATACACGGTCAACTACTGCTTCAATGGCAGAATTAAATAATTCGACAATCAGCGCCAGCAGGCAGACTATAACCATAACCGCATGTTCTGCACGGCTTGCGTTTAGAAAAAAACTTAATGGAATTAAGACGGCATTCATCCACACAATTTGACGAAAAGCAGCCTCATTTTGAAAAGCAGCTTTAAAACCGCTGAGCGAATACTGAGTAGCATTTAAAATCCGTTTTAAGCCGGTTTTACCTTTAAAAGGGGAAGTTTCATTCATGATTTGAAGCGCTTAGCTGTTCGTTTGCATGATAATACATAGGCAAGCTGAAAGTTTTCTGAAAAAAAACTTAAAATTGCAGAATTATGTTTATCTATAGGGAGAGCATTATTTTATAGATTGCTTTTAAAAAAAGTTCCTGCGGATTGAAATGATGTGGATTAGGTTCGCTGTTGTTACATTCAAACGTATTGGCTTAGTGCTGGAATTTAAATACTGAGACAAGTTAATGCTTATAAAGCGGCTGAAAATTTGCAATAAGCCTGTATCCAAAATTCTTTAGATGTACAGCAAGAGTTAAATCTTCACAGTTTCTTCACAATGGCTGGGTTTTAAGGTTTTTCTGTTGAACAGGGTTGTTTTTTTGACTTTAGTCATCGAATATTCACACGTCATTGCTATTAAACAATATCCTTTAAATAACAACGCTAGTAGACGAGAGCTTCAGCCGGATGCTGTCAAAATTTTTTATTCATCGACCTATTTTTGCAGGCGTACTGGCCATTATTGTGATGGCTCTGGGCTTGTTTGCCATTTTAAATCTGCCGGTAGAGCGTTACCCAGATATTGCGCCGCCTAAAATAAATGTCAGCGCGACGTACAGCGGCGCTTCGGCAGAAACGGTTGAAGAAAGCGTTACGCAGGTGTTGGAGCAGCAAATTACCGGTATCGATAATTTACTGTATTTTAGTTCCAGCAGCGATTCTTCCGGGCGCAGCCGTATCAGCATCAGCTTTAAAAATGGAACAGATCCGGATACGGCTCAGGTACAAGTGCAAAATGCTGTTAATGGTGTACTTAAACGTTTACCGGATGATGTACAGCGCCAAGGGGTGAATGTTTATAAATCCTTAGGCGACACCCATATGGTGATTGGCTTGTATGACAGTACAGGCAAGAGCTCTAATATTGAGCTTTCTGACTATATGATGACACATTTGGAGCAGGATATTGCGCGGCTGGAAGGCGTTGGCGAGGTCGATGTTTTTGGTTCGCAAAATGCGATGCGGATTTGGTTAAATCCATTCAAGCTGAAACAATATGCGCTGATGCCAACTGATATCCGTGCAGCTGTTGAAGCGCAGAATACACAAGTAGCGGCGGGCGCAGTCGGAGATCTGCCTACGGATGCAGAGCAGTATTTAAATGCAAAAGTAACAGCAGGCTCACGCTTTAAAACGGCGGAACAGTTTGAAAATATTATTGTTAAAGCTGCGCAAGACGGCAGTTTCGTCTATTTGAAAGATGTTGCGCGTGTAGAAATAGGCGCGGAAAATTATCAGTCTTACAGTACCATTAATGGCTATCCATCGGCTGGGATGGGTATTTCATTAGCTTCTGGCGCAAATGCGCTGCAGACTTCGGCTTTGATTCAGCAGGAAGTGGAGCATCTGTCTAAACAAATGCCGCAAGGCTATAAAATTGTTTATCCGCGTGACAATACACCTTTTGTCAAAGAATCGATAAAAGAGGTCGTGAAAACCCTGTTCGAAGCGGTCGCTTTAGTGGTTGCGGTAATGTTCTTATTCTTACAGAATTGGCGCGCAACTTTAATTCCAGCGATTACCGTGCCAATCGTAATTTTAGGCACTTTAGCCATTTTGTACGCACTGGGCATGTCAATCAATACCCTGACGCTTTTTGCATTAGTGCTGGCGATTGGCCTGCTGGTCGATGATGCTATCGTCGTGGTGGAAAATGTTGAACGTTTGATGCATGAACAGGGTCTGAGTGCCAAAGAGGCATCTATTGCTTCGATGCAAGAGATCAGTGGCGCATTGGTCGGCATTACACTGGTGCTGACTGCGGTATTTATTCCCATGGCATTCTTTGGCGGTTCAACTGGAGTAATCTACCGGCAGTTCTCAATTACATTGGTGGCTGCTATGGGGCTGTCGCTGCTGGTTGCGCTGATTTTAACGCCGGCGCTCTGCGCAATTATTTTGCAGCCTGCAGTTAAAAATGCCGGCTGGGCGCAGCGGTTTAATAGCGCGCTGGAAGGTTTAAAAGAGCGTTATCTTGCGCTCGCACAACGCAGTTTGCAGCACAAAGCGGTGTGTCTGGTACTGTTTTGCGCTTTGCTTGGGGTTTTTGCTTTATTTTACCGTGCACTGCCAACCAGTTTTATCCCAAGTGAAGATCAGGGTATTTTGTCTGTGCAGTTTAAGCTGCAGGACGGCGCCCCGATGTCCAAGAGCATTCAAACGGGCGAAGATATCCGCAAATATTTTTTACAGCAGGAAAAGCAGAACGTCAATTTAGTGATGATGCGTTATGGACGCAATTTTTCCGGCACAGGGCAAAATTTAGGTCAAGGTTTTATTGCGCTTAAACACTGGGATGAACGCAGCGGCAAACAGAATACTGCACAGGCGGTGCGTGAGCGCGCCGTGAAATTTTTTAAATCATATCCACATGCACAGGTGACGGTCAGTCTGCCCCCATCAGTCAGTGGACTAGGGCAAACAGACGGTTTAGATTTTTGGATTCGCGATATTGACGGTAAGGGCAGAGCATATTTAGACATGGTCTTCAAAAATATGCAGGAACATGCCGGTGAGTTTAAAAGTTTTGAAAATTTGGATAAAAAGTCTAATCCAGATAAAGCTTCGCTCAATGTTAATATTGATCAAAAGCTGGCCATGGCTTCCGGACTCAGTCAGACGGCAATTAACAGTACTTTGTCCAGCGCTTGGGGCGGCACTTATATCAACGATTTTATCGACCGTGGCCGAATCAAACGTGTGATGATGCAGGGCGATGCGCAGTTCCGCGCAAAACCAGAAGACTTGCAGTATTGGCATGTGCGCAATGCGCAAAATCAAATGATTCCATTCAGTCAATTTTCAACTGTGGATTGGTCGGGCGGTCCTGAAGTGCTGAACCGTTTTATGGGCTACAGTGCACTGCAAATGGAAGCAGATACGGCTAAAAATGTCAGTACTGGACAGGCCATGAAAGATGTGCAGCAGCTGGCTGATCAGCAGTCCAGTATTGATGTGGCGTGGAGCGGATTATCATTTGAGGAGCAAAAATCCAGCAATCAGGCCATTTGGCTGTATTTAGTGTCTATTGGCTTCATTTTTCTTTGTTTGGCCGCCTTGTACGAAAGCTGGAGCATTCCAACAGCGGTCATGAGCGCCATTCCTTTAGGGATTGGAGGGAATATTATTTTTAGCAGCTTATCCGGCTTCCCGAATGATATTTATTTCCAAATTGCACTGTTAACGACGATTGGCCTGTCGTGTAAAAATGCAATTTTAATTGTTGAGTTTGCAACCTTTGCGCAAGATAAAGGCAAATCTGTAGCTGCTGCGGCGCTGGAAGGCGCCTCTTTGCGGCTGCGCCCAATTTTAATGACGTCGCTGGCATTTGGCGCCGGCGTGATCCCGCTGGTGGCGGCTTTCGGCGCAGGCGCAGCCAGCCGGCAGGAAATTGGTGTCAGCGTGTTGGGCGGTGTGATCTTTGGTACGGTACTGGTGCTGCTGTTTATTCCATTTATGTATGTGGCTGTGCGCAGTTTATCTAAAAGTGCGCCTAAAGCCAATTAACTAATTGATTTGTTGCAGTTTTGAAGCATTTGTTGAGCCGTATCAAAAAACTTTGTACTATGTGCGCGCCGCATGGGCGGTTAACTGAGGATTTATTCCCTAAATGGACAGACATAGTTGTCACTTATTCATTTCTTTACATGCTGACGTTTTATCTTCACAGCATCAAGGCGTATACGCACTAAAATAAAAACAGTGCCCGCCTTTTGTGCTGTTCAGATTGAGCGTACAAAGGGGGCAGTATGCGCTTTAATAATTTTTTATATCTGCTGAATGATGCTTTGCAAAAGCAAAATATTCAGCTTGCTTTAGATTCAGTCAAAACTTTCCGTGCTGTCGATTTGGCTGACCTTTTGAGTCAGCTGCCGCTGGAAAACGGTCAGCTCCTCTTGCGTCATCTGCCGGAGCGCGCCTACGTATTTTCATTTTTATCTCCCGATGTGCAAATGAAATTTGCCAATGCATTACCGCGCCATGATTTGGCCCAGATTGTCGGGGAAATGTGTTCCGATGAGCGCACAGATGTCTTTAAAAATTTAAACTCAGAGCAGCAAAATGCATTGCTGCCGGCGCTGGCGCAAGCCGAGCGAGAAGATATCCGGCTTTTGTCGTCCTATGCAGAAGGCACTGCCGGCGCCATTATGAGTTCAGAATACGCGACGCTAAAGCCGGATTTGACTGTAAAAGATGCAATCACCATGCTGCGCTTGGAAGCGCCGGACACAGAAACGATTTATATTGCCTATGTGCTGGACGATGCGCGCAAGCTGCTGGGAGTTGTATCGCTGAAACAGCTGATTTTGGCGCCGGAGCAGCAGCTGATTTCTGCGCTAATGATGAAAGATGTCTTGTTTGTTGATGCACAGGCCAGTCAAGCTGAAGCGGCTAAGCTGATTGCGCGTTATGACTTGCTGGCGCTGCCGGTGACAGACAGCCGCGGTGTTATGGTGGGTATTGTAACGCATGATGACGCGATGGATGTTGCGCGTGAAGAAGCCACAGAAGACTTTTTAAAAGCAGGTGCAGTTAACGCGACCAGCAGAATCAGCATTAAAACTGCACCAATTTTTCAGCTGTATCAAAAGCGCATTTATTGGCTGATTATTTTGGTCTTTGGCAGCCTGCTGTCAGGATTTGGTATTGCGCATTTTGAAGAAATTATTGCAGCTCATATCGTGCTGGTATTTTTTCTGCCGTTGCTGGTTGGCAGCGGCGGCAATGCGGGATCGCAGTCTTCTACACTGATGGTGCGCGCGCTGGCAACAGGCGATGTCGGTCTGAAAGACTGGTTTTATCTGTTTGGCCGTGAAAGTCTGGTCGCACTGTGCTTAGGCGCAACAATGGCCGCTGCGGTTTCACTGCTGGGTTATTATCGCGGGGACGCTGCAGTCGCACTGGTGCTTGCGCTTAGTATGGTGGCAATTGTTTTATTGGGCTGTCTCATCGGCATGAGCTTGCCGTTTATTTTAAATAAGTTAGGTCTTGATCCAGCCAGCGCGTCTGCACCCTTAGTTACCTCAATATGCGATGCTGCCGGAGTCGTAGTTTACTTATTTATCGCTTCGAATATATTGTCGCTGTAATGGGGATAGAATGCCTGCAGCCAGTTAAACTCATGCTCCTGCAATGAGAAGCTAGAAAATCCGAGCTTTGCAGAGCAGCAACATGCTGGGCGAAACAATTGGTTATGATAGAGTCAGGTTTAAAGTTAATTTAAATATCGGTCTTCTGTTATTAGATGCTATCAATTAGAGCAAATAGAGCAAAACACATGCCAGAAAAAAAATTATCGCAGCAGGATGTGATCCGTTTAGAGCGGGATTTAGCAAAATTTGCCAATATGATGGATTCAGCAGTACGCATTCCATTTACCAAACAGGGCATTGGTGCAGATGCGGCTCTAAGCGCTATCCCATTTGCAGGTGATGCCGCTGGTTTAATCTTGACGTGTTATGCCATTTATAAGGCTAAACAGCTGGGTGTACCGCAGTCAAAATTAAGTGCAGTCATGCGAATGGCGCTGGCCGATGCTGTGCTGGGCTGTATACCGGTATTGGGTACAGTATTTGATATTTTTATCCGGCCCAGCCGAAAAGCGCTGGATGTGGTGCATGAGCATATCCGCGCCGAATATCAGATCGAAAGCGACAGTCATGTTGTGCATCCGTTTTTGCATGAACAGCTGGAAAAAAAACAGCAGCAGTCGGCTTTCTGGCGCAATCCAGCCATTGCATGGCTATGGCTGCATTTACCGGACTTGTTGGGACTGGTATTTATTCTGCTGCTCGGCTTTGCGCTATGGATGGGCGGCGTTTGGCTGTGGCAGTGGTTTCAAACGATGAGTGCGGGCTAAAGATGAGGTTTGAAGGGCAGATTACTGCAAATTTAACGGCAAGTAATTTTGAGCGTACCGCAAAACTCATGGAACAGCGCCTGTATTCGAGTAGATCATCTTGATGATTATTATCAGCACAGGTTAAAGCTTAACTGGCAGCTGTGGCCTGAAGCCTGCATGACAGGGCAGCAGGATTTTGCTGAAATCCGCCAGTTTTGCATCCTTGATATCAATGGCAGTTTATTGCGCTGTATCGAAGTTCAGGATACCGCTAAAATACAAATGCAGCCGTGAGCATGAAGCGCGGAACATTCAAAGACATAAAAAAGCCTCCAATGCTGGAGGCCTTTTTGATCTAAACCATAGAATTATGGGCAATTTAATTGCTGTAAGGCAGCAACACGCTGTTCGATCGTTGGGTGAGTCTGGAACAATGCTGCTAAACTAAAGCCTTGTTCTTTGCCTTCCGCGATCGCGAACGCTTTCATTTCTTTTGGCATTTGATCGGGCATTTCAGATTCTGCCTGCAGACGCAGCAAAGCTGAAATCATTGCCTGTTTGCCGGCTAAACGCGCGCCAGCTTCATCAGCGCGGTATTCGCGGTGACGCGAGAACCACATCACAATGGCTGAGGCTAAAATACCAAACACAATGTCCAGCACAATCGTCGTTACGAAATATGCGATACCCGGCGCTTCGCCGTCCTGACGGCCAAACACGTTTCGGTCAATAAAGTCGCCGACAATACGCGCAAAGAACATCACGAAGGCGTTGACAACGCCTTGAATCAGCGCCAATGTCACCATATCGCCATTGGCTACGTGGCCAATCTCGTGCGCCAATACGGCCCGGAGCTCATCTTTATTCATCCGTTCAAGCAGACCAGTGGATACGGATACCAAAGCATCGTTTTTATTCCAGCCCGTTGCAAACGCGTTGGACTGATAAGATGGGAAAATACCGACTTCAGGCATATTAATGCCTGCACGCTGAGAGAGTTGAGCGACTTCTTGCAGCAGCCAAGCTTCGGCTTGGTTACGAGGAGCATTAGGGTCAATAAGCTCAGTACCAGTTGTTTTTTTCGCCATCCATTTTGACATGAATAGAGAAACCAGAGAGCCCACCATACCGAAGACAAAACAGATAACCAAAAGGTTGCCTATGTTTAAGCCGCCGGCGCCATGGTAACTTCCGACACCGAAAAGTGACAAGATAATGCCCGCCACAACCAGTACCGCGAGGTTGGTTAGCAAAAACAAACCAATCCGCATCATTGAGAAAATCCTCTTATAAATTAAAAATAATCTGATTTATGAATAAAAATCATTGCATTGAATATGAGGTGAAAACACCGATTTTTCAAGGAAAACTTGCGAAAAGATCGATAAATTTACAAAAGCGCCTAAAGGGTGCTAGAGCTTAAATCAGTCTTTTAAATAGATCCGCGCTGAAGCGGAAGCATGCGCTGTAGAATACGTGCTGGGGGCATCGGTATAGCTGCCGTCCGCATTTTGTACAATGTGGCGCTGATATTTAGACGCTTTAATTTCTGGGGCTGGCGCAGATTGATAACCGCTGGAACTGGCAATAATTTGACCATTCGAAGCGGATGAATTCTCAGAGGACGCTGGAATATCGCTGACTAAGCCTGAACCGCCGGCATATAAATTATTGTAGCGGCTGGTCACACGTCGAACGTAATCTTGAGTTTCTCTAAAAGGAGGCACGCCGCCATATTTCTGCACATTGCCTTCTCCAGCATTATAGCCCGCCAGTACCAGAGAAGTATTGCCGTTAAAGCGCTTATTCAGCCACGCCAGATAACGGGCGCCTGCCATGATGTTCTGATAGGGATCATAAGCATTAGATACGTTAAAGCGCCGTGCTGTTGCCGGCATCAGCTGCATTAAGCCTTGCGCGCCCACAGGGGAGCGTGCATTGACGTTAAAGCCGGATTCGGTATGCATGACCGCCTTAATTAAGCCCTCAGCAATCCCATGCTGCTGCGAAGCCTGTTTAATGATGGAGTCAAAGGCATTCTTATTGCGGCTATAACTTGGAAGGACAGCCGCCTCATTTGATCCCCAATTGCGGTAGGCATGAATATTGCTGTCCGGATAATAAGTCACTTTAACTTTGGTTAGGGAGCGGTCAGAACTTTTGCGGTTGGTCAGCAGCGTGCTGCCGTTATTGTCTTTATAAATATAGATTTGGCCGGCATGCGCGATGGAAGTGCCCGCTGCAGCAGATGCGGCTCCCCATAGATAAAGTGCGAAAAGTGCAAATTTATTTTTCATTGTAGTAATAGAAATAACTTTGTGTCCCCAACAGTTGCTAAAGAGTTTAACAAAAAAATACAGATTGGAAAGGCTTGGATAGTTTATTTATCGGCTAGTTTGTAAAAAGCAAGTCTTTTTGATGAGTGAATAATCAAAAAAAAAATTAATTTTTTTTTATCCAGCATAACTTGACAGGTTTAAGCTGTTGAAAAATAATAAATTATAAATTGATCAAAAAATGATCAATTTAAATAGAAGCCTTAAAATAAGGGCAAGACACGCTGTCAAGCCGTTTTAAATCCACAAAGTTATCCACAGGTTTTGTGGAAAACTGTGGAAAAGTCCAAAAGATAAGCATCTTGGCTGAAAAATGAACTTAATCGTTCAAAATACCACACGCTGCATTACTTGAAGATGACAGCATTTTTACATTTACTCGAAAACTAATTCTTTTGATGCGGGATGATGGCGAATCGGATAAAATTGCGCGGTATTTTTATTTATGGGTTTATCTCGTCTATGTACTCGCCAGTTGAGTCCGAACAAGGATTTAATTTTAAGCCGGAGCTGCCGACCAGTTCTGCGTACTACCGTTTGCTGAAAAAGCTGCGCCGCCAAGTGGGCCACGCGATCCGTGATTTTAAAATGATCGAAGACGGCGACAAAGTAATGGTATGTATCTCTGGCGGTAAAGACAGTTATACCTTGCTGGATATCATGCTTCAGTTTAAGCGTATTGCGCCGATCAATTTTGATGTGGTCGCGGTCAACCTTGACCAGAAACAGCCGGGTTTTCCAGAAGATGTGCTGCCGCGCTATTTAGAAGAAAACAACATTCCATATTATATTTTGGAAAAAGATACTTACAGCATTACTAAACGCTTGACGCCGGAAGGTAAAACTTACTGTGCAGTATGTTCACGCCTGCGCCGCGGTTCACTGTATGGCTTTGCCCAAGAAATTGGCGCAACTAAAGTGGCTTTAGGTCATCACCGTGATGATATATTGGCGACTTTTTTCCTGAATCTATTTCATGGCGGCAGCTTGAAAGCGATGCCTCCGAAACTGCTGTCATCGGATAAAAAGAATATTTTGATCCGTCCGCTGGCCTATGTGGAAGAAAAAGACATCATTAAATATGCGGAAATGCGCAAATTTCCAATTATTCCATGCAACCTGTGCGGTTCGCAGGAAAATCTGCAGCGCGCAATGCTCAATGACATGCTGCGCCAGTGGGATAAGGATTATCCGAAACGCCTGCACAGCATTTTTGGCGCGCTGCAAAATGTATCGCCGTCGCAGCTGGCAGACCGGGAGCTGTTTGATTTTGAAGCGTTGGACAGTCAGCGTGAATTTGACTTTAAAGGCAGCTGTTCGACAGAGGAAGAAGATGACGGGCAGAGCAAACGCATCAATATGGTAAATTTGGGCTTTGCTGCTGATTAATTAAAGCCAGCCTTGAGTATTTAAGCGCCCGTAATGGGCGCTTTTTAATGTCGGTTTAAAATAAACAGATGATTGGCTGAAATTTCTTCTGTGAATGCTGCTGGTGAATTGCGGAAACATAAAAACTGAACGCTCCGTACAAAATTCTTTAGGCACAAACTGTTTTTACGTGATATAACAGGCTTCAAGCGAAATTGCTTATAAAGATGCGGCCTGGATAGGCTTCACACATGCATTAATAATTTGAGGAAAAATCATGCCTGCTTTTTTAACTGATGATTGGTTTTCAACTGTAGAAACTTTAACTGCACAAGCTGGCGACCTGAATTTACCGCCTGCTTTGGCGAATCTTGCCATTAACCTTGTGGTTACAGACGCTTCAGGCAATACAGAATTATCTTTAGATGGCGGCGCGATTAAAAAGGGCTTGTCTTCAAACGCAAAAACAACTTTGAATATGGATGCTGAAACTTTACGTAAAGTATTCTTAGAGTTTGATATGGCTGCAGCAATGCAGGCATTCATGACAGGCAAAATAAAAGTTCAAGGCGATATGTCACAGCTGATGGCGCTGCAAACGGCTAAGCCAAGCCAAGAGCAAAAAGATTTGTTTAAGAAAGTGCTTGAGCAAACGGCTTAATCTTTTAAAGCATAAAAAGCTTACTCTAAAGTAAGCTTTTTTTATGTCTGTGATTTTGCCAAAGCGCTTGGTCTAGAATGCTTGAGCGCTTGAATCCGGTTTTAAGCCAGTAGAAGCTGGCAGAAAACGGAATTAAATATTGACCAGCGATGAGGTCTTGATGTGCTCTAGGTAAGCGCGGATGCGGGTTACATATTGCACTGCCTGACGGTAACGGCCATTACTGGCTTTATTACGGTCTAAATAGGCATATAAATTGACCCATTTATTTGGATCTTTGCCTTGCGATTTAATATTGGACTGGATTTGATTTACAGCGCCAGGACCCATATTGTAGGCGACTAATGCGTACCAATTGCGGTCAGGGAAGGGAACAGCTGCAAAACGGTCCAGCATCTGGTCATAATATTTTGCGCCGCCCTGAATGCTTTGAACCGGATCGGTACGGTTGCTGACACCCATTGCTTTTGCGGTGCTGTTGGTCAGCATCATTAAGCCGCGTACACCGGTGGGAGAAACCGAGTTTGGCTTAAGATAAGATTCCTGATAGCCGATAGCCGCCAGCAAGTGCCAGTCTAAATCATACTGCTGCGCGGTGCGCTTGAAACTGGCTTTGTACACAGGCATCCGGCTATTCAGGTCACGCTGAATGCTGTCCCATGATTCTTGCTTAATGATGTTGCGGTTATAAAACGATGCCAGCTGCTGCACGGTACCGCTTTGCTTGGCGCGGCAAACAAAACCGCTTGCAGTTTGGCTCAGCGGATCATCCGCATTTTTAAAACTCCAAGTGATATTGCTGTTCAGACCATTTTTTTGCAGCGCTGCAGATTCGCCGCAGGTGGCAGAAAAAGCAGTCAGTTTTTGCGACTCAATGCTTTGAATGCTGGCAGTAGTCATCGCAAAGCTGGCTTTGCCTTGCTTGACCCATTTCAGCGCAGTTGCATTGTCACGAACGGTTTTAAATTCCAGCTTTACATTCAGGCTGTCGGCATAATTGCGTACAAGGTCGTAGCCGAAGCCATGAAAATGTGCGCTTTCTTCAAAGACAGTGGTCGGTTCGACTACTGAAACAACGACCAGTTTGTTGCTGTTGACGACAGCATCAAATTGGCTGGCTGTTTTACTTGCATTGATACTGTGAAACGGTAAAAACAGTGCGCCAAATGCGAGCGCTTTAATCGGGAGAGATTTAAAAGAGTGAAGGCAAAGCCTAGACCCAGAAGTTGAACTACTGTGCATGTTGTCTCCGCTACAGGTATTTGTGCCCTAAAAAGCCAAGGCAAAACAGCCTAATAGCTTCTTCAAGTCAGCTAAATGCGATAAGGGGGTGGGCAGTCATGACGTCATTCAAAATGACATGGGATTCATATGGGAAATATGCAGAAAATCTACACTGGTTAAAAAACAATCTAATCAAAAAGATGAGCGAATAATAAAGAGCAAAAAAAGCCTTGTCAAATTTTGTACATAAAATATTTAAAATATGTAATATAACTATTTAAAAATATTAAGATTTTATTTTAAGGTTCTTTTTTTTAACGAAAAACCGCGTTAAAATCGGGAAAACTTGTTCATGAAATGTAAACACAGCGGCCCGAATGATTATGAAATCTAACTTAATTACCCGCGGCGGCCATGACCTTTTAGCCGCGGAATTACAGCATCTTTGGCGTGTTGAGCGGCCTGAAATAACGCAGAAAGTAAACTGGGCAGCGAGCTTGGGTGACCGCTCGGAAAATGCCGATTATCAGTACAATAAGCAGATTTTGCGCAAAATTGATCGCCGAGTCCGCTATCTGGGAAAACGTCTCGAAGAACTGCATATTGTGGACTATTCACCGCAGCAGGAGGGTAAAGTTTACTTTGGTGCATGGGTTGATATTGAAAATGAAGCTGGAGACGTAAAAACCTTACGCATTGTGGGTGTTGATGAAATTTATGATCACCATCCGCAGCATATTTCAATTGACTCGCCAATGGCGCGCGCACTGCTGTCAAAACAGGTTGATGATGAAGTTGAAGTACAGACGCCGCTGGGTAAAAAAATATGGTTTATCAATGCAATCCGCTATGAACAAAATGATGCGCCGGTTTAACGTCGGCACTGTTTTTATTTTGATCAGTTGAAAGGGATTTGCTGAAAAGCATTTGCCAAATGAATTTTTTATTTATATGATGGCGCACATGGAAGCGTGGCAGAGCGGTTTAATGCACCGGTCTTGAAAACCGACGAGGGCGCGAGTCCTCCGTGAGTTCGAATCTCACCGCTTCCGCCAAATTCAAAAAAACCCGATTTTTTTTAAATCGGGTTTTTTATTGCCTATCAATTCATGCAAAAACCATCAGCATTCACCGACCGAAAATTCCACTATATACACCTAAGTAAGATATTTTCAGCTCGATTTTTCATGCTTTTTTATACAGAAGCATTTAAGAAAAAATAATAAAATCTAGAATTTATCACTGAGTTTAATGGCTAGATTTTATGCAATTCTTGATTGAGCAATTGAGCGCTCTGCCTTTAATTTCATTGCGTTGAAATCTGAATTGAGTATAGTGACTTATCCCTTTATGCCATAAAAGCTTATGTCCGATTCGTTAACGCTGTCCCAACGTATTCCTAAATATATTGCTATCCGTGATGAAATCGCACATGAAATTGAATCGGGGCAACTGGTTTGCAATACTAAATTGCCTTCGGAACGTACTTTATCCGAACAGTTTGCCACCACTCGGGTCGCGGTGCGTGAGGCGCTGCTGGCTTTAGAAATGGATGGGCTGATTTATCGTTTAGACCGCAGAGGCTGGTTTGTGCGTTCGCCGCGGATTATTTACCGTCCGCAATCGACCAAGAGCTTTAATCAGTATGTGATGGAACAAGGCGGTACGCCAACTACAGCACTGATTTCGGCAAAAACCGTTTTGGCAACTCAATGGGATGCAACACATTTAAATGTGCCTGTGGGTGAAGCTATTTATTCTATTTGGCGCAGACGTTGTATTAATGGCCGTCCTGCAGTGGTTGAGCATTTAAGAGTCAATGCACGGCTTTTCCCAGATTTTTTAGCACAGCAGTTAGACGGCTCAATTACGGCATTAATGGCAGATCAATATCAACGTCAATTGACACGCGCGCATATTAACTTATATCCAACGGTGCTGTCCGAACAGCCAGCGCGGGATTTACATGTCAGCGTTGGCAGCATGGGGCTGTATATTTGCCGAACCAATCGTGATCAAAATGGTGTGATCACCGATGTTGACCAAGAGTATTGGCTGCATGATGTGTTGGACTTGCATTTTGAAGCGCATGAAAACTCTTAAGACTAAAAAATCAAATCTGGTTTAAACCAGATTAATTAAACTGTCATAAAGTTTTGTTGAAATACTGATTATCAAATCGCCGCATTCATTAGGAATGTCACATGAGTCAGTATTTAACAGCACATCACAAAAAGCTGAGCATATTTTCGCTTAGCCTCGTGGCAATGTGCACTTTGGCAGGCTGCACGACTTCATCCAGTACTCATGATGTCGAGCAGATTACCGTCTACACGGCTGTAGAAGCAGATCAACTCAAACGTTATCAGTGGGAACTGCGTAAAGCGCATCCAGAATTAAAAGTAAAATGGGTGCGAGATTCTACAGGGGTGATTACCGCCAAGCTTTTGGCTGAGCAAAATAATCCTCAAGCCGATGTGGTGATGGGGTTAGCGTTGACCAGTCTTTTGGTCATGGAACAGCAAAATTTATTGCAGCCCTATCGTCCGCAACAGGTTGAGCAGTTAAAAGCAGATTTTTACAGCCAAAAAGATGTGCCTACTTGGGCTGGCATGACCGCTTGGGAATCTGCAGTTTGTGTCAATACTATTGAACTCAATAAGAAAAATTTGCCGATACCCAAAACTTGGCAAGATTTAACCAAACCGATTTATAAAAATTTAATTGTGATGCCAAATCCTGCCTCAAGCGGTACAGGGTATTTGGATGTGACGGCATGGATGCAGATTTTTGGTGAAAAACAAGCGTGGCAATATATGCAGGCGCTGGACCAAAATGTTTCGCAATACGTTCACTCCGGCTCTAAGCCATGCAAGATGGCGGCGCAAGGTGAAACGGTGATTGGTATTTCATTTGGTTATCCGGGCTTTAAATTGAAATCTCGCGGTGCACCTTTAGAGATTGTGTATCCCGCAGAAGGTCTCGGTTGGGAAATGGAAGCCTCTGCAATTGTGAAAGGCACGAAAAAATTAAGCAGTGCAGAAAAATTTATGGATTGGACTGTCAGTCAGGCCGCCAATGAAGCCTATGCTCAAAATTTCTCAATGGTGGCCCATCAACAGGTACACAGCCATAATCCAGACTTTCCGCAAAATCTGTCCCAGCAATTGATCAAAAATGACTTCTATTGGGCAGCCGAACAGCGTGAACGTATTTTAAAACAATGGTCAGAACAGTTTGAAAAGTAATTTAAAACGATTAGAACAAATATTAGGTGCGCTATGCAAATTCCATCTCATCTTCAAAAAAACCTGACACCGCAAGCGCTGCAAAGCTCTGCCGGGCATTTATTGTCGACATTAAGAACTTATCAAGACAAAGCGTCTAAAACGGTACTCGAAGCCATCGATATTCAAAAGTCATTTGCGCAAACTCGCGTATTGCAGCATATTAATCTGGACTTAAAAGCAGGCGAATTTGTCAGTTTTTTAGGGCCATCGGGATGCGGTAAAACCACGCTGCTGCGCATTATTGCAGGGCTTGAACAGCCAGATTATGGTCGCGTGCTGAAGCAAAATACCGATATTACTCAGTTTAATACGGCAAAGCGCAAATGCGGCATCGTGTTTCAAAACTATGCCTTATTTCCAAACTTAACAGTGGCGGAAAATATTGCGTTTGGCTTGCATAAAAAACAATGGACGCTTGCAGAACAGCAAGCGCGAGTGCATGAATTATTGCAGTTGATTGAATTGCCGGATATTGCAGATAAATATCCAAATCAATTGTCTGGCGGTCAGCAGCAGCGGGTTGCCTTAGCGCGTGCAATTGCGCCTAAACCTGATCTTTTACTGCTAGATGAACCACTTTCAGCCTTAGATGCTTTGGTGCGTTTAAAACTGCGGCAGAAAATCCGTGCCATTCAGCGTCAGCTGAATTTGCCGGCCATCATGGTGACGCATGATCAAGAGGAGGCCTTGAGTATTTCCGACCGCGTGGCAGTAATGCATCAAGGCGTGATTGAGCAGCTGGATACGCCGCATAATATTTATTATCGCCCGCAAACCCGTTTTGTTGCGCAGTTTATTGGCACGATGAATTTTATTCCGGTCAGGGCAATAGATAAACACCATTTCCGTATTGCCGAACAGCATGTGCTGCATTTCAATGCCTTAGATCTTGAAAAGATGAATTTGGAAACAGGTGCAGATTTTGAAATAGCCTTTCGTCCTGAAAATATTCAATTAATGCCGCAAGCAGATTCAAGTTTAGCCGGACTGCAATTGCCAATTCGTATTTTAAATATGGAATTCCTCGGCGCGAAACGCCGTCTATTTTGTGAATTAAAGCTGTCTGCGCAACAAGAAAAAGCGCCAGCGCTATTGCAAGTGGATGTCGATCATCAGCAACTGCAACATTTAACGGATGAGATGTGGCTGCATGTACCGGTAACTGCATTGCATGTTTTTGACCAAAAAGGGCGTGCACGATGCTAAATCAATCTACGGCAGAGGCTTTGTTAAAAAGCCAATCTTATCGCCGCCCGCGTTATACATTACGTTCCAATAGCGTCTTGTTGCTTGCGGCTATTTTATTGACTCTGAGTTTGATAGCACCCTTATTGATGTTGCTTCGCAGCGCATTTTTAGATGATCAGCAGCAATTTATCGGTTTGCAGAATTTCATTGAATATTTCTCCAATCCAGCATTACGTTCATCTGTGTTCAATTCGGTATGGATTGCGTTGACCGCCATGCTGCTGACGGTGTTTATAGCAGCTATTTATGCCTTTGCGTTGACCAATAGCCGCATCAAGGGCAAAGCTTTTTTCAAGACGGTGGCTTTTTTGCCGATCTTAGCCCCATCCATTTTACCGTCTTTGGCCTTGGTGTATTTGTTTGGACAGCAGGGCGTTTTAAAAGGCGTTTTGGGTGAGCTGGAAATTTATGGCCCGCTGGGCATATTAATCAGTTATTGCTTCTGGTTATTTCCAGCCATGGTCATGTTAATGATGGGGGCATTTCGCAATATTGATCAGCGTCTAATCGAGGCATCTTATGCTTTAGGTAAAAATACCTGGCAGACACACTGGGCCGTAACGTTGCCTGCAATCCGCTATGGTTTGGTCAGTGCATGTTTGGTTGCCTTTACTTATGTGGTGACGGATTTTGGCATACCCAAAGTGATTGGTGGTTCGTTCAATATGATGGCTTTAGATGTCTATAAGCAGATTATTGGTCAGCAGAATATGAACATGGGCGCCGTGATCTCCATTTTATTGCTCTGTCCTGCGGTACTGGCCTTTATTTTTGACCGTTATCAAAGCCGCCGTCAGGAACGCTATCAAAATTTTCAAATTCAGCCGTATCGCATGCAGGCACATCCGCTGTTGGAGAAAGCATTAAGCGTATTTTGCAGCGTGATTGCGGGCGGTATTCTGTTAATTATCGTGACGGCAGTATTGGCATCGTTTATTCGCTATTGGCCTTATGATTTATCGCTGACTTTCAATCACTACAAATTTGACTATGTGGATGGCGGCGGTTGGGGCAGCTATTTCAACTCGATTCAATTGGCTTTATTTAGCACCATCGTTGGTACGGTTTTGATTTTCATCATTGCGCTATTCACTGAACGTTTTAAGAGCCATCCGTGGTTAAAAAACTATGTACAAATGTTGGTGCTATTGCCTTTAGCCGTACCGGGGCTGGTTTTGGGTATTGCCTATATTCTATTTTTTAATAGTCCGAAAAACCCCTTGTCAGGCTTGTATGGCGGGATGACGCTGCTGGTGATTTCAACCATCATTCATTATTACACCGTGCCGCATTTAAGTTTGAGTAATGCCATTAAACAAATCCCGAATCAGTTGGATCAGGCTGCGCAAAGTCTAGGAAGTTCACATTGGACCATGTTCCGTAAAGTGTATTTACCGCTGACCTTTCCCGCATTATGCGATGTATCGGTGTATATCTTTGTGAATGCCATGACCACCGTTTCAGCCGCTATTTTTCTCTATTCGCCCGATACCAATTTGGCTGCTGTGGCCGTGCTGAATATGGATGATGCGGGAGATACCGTGGCAGCCGTTGCAATGAGTATTTTGATTTTAGTCACATCATGCATGGTCAAATTACTGCACTGGTTTTTTACCCGAAAAATGATGCGTGCTAGTCAGCGTTGGCGTGAACAGCAGCTTTAATTCGACCCCACTAGCACAACAGTTACCCTTTATTTTCTAAACCATTTTAACCACTTACAGATGCTTTCTATAGAAGGCTTGGGATATTTCGTCCTGAAAAAAGTATATCGAACGAGGAATAAGCACATGACAGCACTCGCTACAGACCGAATGTCGACAGATTTGATTATCGTTGGTGCAGGTATTTTAGGTTTAAGTGCCGCAATTCAAGCCGCAGAACAGGGACTGAAAGTACAAGTCTTTGAAAAAGATGCTCAGCCCGTGGGGGCAACACGGCGTAATTTTGGCATGGTCGGCACATCAACCCTCAGTAAACCGGATGAAAAATGGCGTGAATATGCTTTGGCAACACGTGAGTTTTATCAACGCATTCAGGCACACACGGATATTTCATTTCAGCAGCGCGATGGATTGTATTTAGCCAATACCGAGTTGGAGTGGCAGGTTTTAAATGAGTTTGCACAGGCCGCACCAGATTATCAAATTCCGGTCACGCTGTTGGACTCCAAGCAGTTGTTTGACCGTTATCGCTATCTGAATTCAGCCACCCGCATGCAGGGTGCAATGCTATTCCATGAAGATTATTCGGTTGAGCCGCATTTGGTTGGAGAGCGCTTACTGCAATATGCCAAGCAGTTGGGCGTTGAAGTTTTTTGTAATGCTTGTGTGGTTAAGTCGCATACACAGCAAGGCAGCGTGCAGATTGAGCTGGCAACGGGGCAGCGCTATCACGCCAAGAAAATGCTGATTTGCCATGGTGAAGTGACACAAATTTTGTATCCAGAGCTGCTGCAAAGCAAAGGATTACTGCGCTGTGCTTTGCAGATGGCGCTGACCAAACCACTGAAGCAGCAGTTAAATGCCTCGATTTATTCGGGCTTGTCCATTTCCCGTTATCCAGCATTTGAAATTTGTCCAAGTCTTTCAGCGCTAAAGCAAAGTTCACAGCAAGGTTTGGTTGAAAAATACGGCATTCACATCTTGATTAAGCAGAACCAATTTGGGCAGCTGATTTTGGGTGATAGCCATGAATATTACCCGATTGAAGCCGTGCCGCAGTTTAATCAGCGTGAAGAAATCAATCAGTTCATCTTGGACTATTGCAAAGAAAACATTGGTTTAGCTGTACCGGAAGTTGAATTTCGCTGGAATGGCTATTACTTGACCCATCCGCAGGAATTGGCCTGCGTTACTGAAGCCGAGCCGAATATTTACTTGGTGAGCGCCATTGCCGGTAAAGGTATGACCACGGGCGCAGGGTTTATGAAAGAAATTTTAGAAAATTACATTTTGTAATCTGGTTTAAACCAGATTGATTTATACTGATTCAAATTTTAAACAGGCAGCAAGCAGCATGAATGCACATATTGATTTAGAAAATAAATACTTACTGTTAACTCCCGGCCCATTATCGACCTCTGCTGGGGTGCGCCGCGCAATGCAGCGTGATTGGTGTACATGGGATCAAGAATATAATGCGTTGGTGCAAGAGATTCGTAGCCGTTTAGTGGCTTTAGCAACAGCCCAAACTGACTTGTATAGTGCAGTCTTGATGCAGGGCAGCGGCAGTTTTGCGGTGGAGTCAGTTTTAGGTTCAGCCATTCCCAAAGACGGCAAAATATTAATTATCAACAATGGCGCATACGGCGCACGTATGGTGCAAATGGCGCGTTGCCTGAATATTGAGGTGGTGGAATTACGCTATCCGGAAACACAAATTCCCAATATCCATGATATAGAGCAGGCCTTAGAGGATGAAAGTATTAGTCATGTGTCCTGCGTACACTGTGAAACCACGACAGGGCTGTTAAATCCCATTGCCGAGATTGGTCGAGCAGTCAAAGCAGCAGGCAAGGTCTGGATTGTCGATGCGATGAGTTCCTTTGCTGGCGTGCCGATGGATATTGCTGACTTAGACATCGATTTCCTGATTTCCAGCGCCAATAAATGCATTCAAGGCGTTCCGGGTTTTGGTTTTGTTGTGGCAAAGCGTCAGCAGTTACAGGCATGCCAAGGTTTAGCGCGTTCCGTCAGTTTAGACCTATTTGATCAATGGAACACCATGGAACAGCAACATGGCAAATGGCGTTTCACTTCACCGACCCATGTGGTGCGCGCTTTTTATCAGGCTTTATTAGAACTCGAACAAGAAGGCGGAATTGCAGCACGTCACCAGCGTTATTGCAGCAATCAGCAGCTTTTAGCACAGGGCATGCAAGCATTGGGCTTTCAATTGGTGTTGGAAGCGCATATTCCGCAGTCCCCGATTATTACCACCTTCCTTTATCCGCACGAGGCTGATTTTAGTTTCCAAGCCTTATATGACAACTTAAAACAAGCCGGATTTGTGATTTATCCGGGCAAAGTCAGTGACTTGAACTGTTTCCGTATTGGTAATATTGGTGAAGTATATCCTGCTGATATTCAAGCTCTTTTAGATGCTGTCGCGGCATATTGCCACGCTTAATTTATTCATAATTTACTTTTAAAATTTTTACAGGATAGCAACATGACAAATTTAAATACACAACTCAAGCCGTGGTTTTTGATTGGGCAGGCACCACAGTCGACTTTGGTTCACGCGCACCGATTTTGGCATTTATGGCACTTTTTGCGGACAATCAAGTCGAGATTAGCATTGAAGAAGCGCGCGCGCCGATGGGCTTGGAAAAGCGCGATCATATTGCTGCGGTTTTAGCAATGCCGCGGGTTGCAGCGGCATGGAAACAAACACATGGTGCAGATGTCACTGTTGCCGATATTGACCGTTTATACCAAGATTTTATTCCGTATCAGTTAAAAACAATTCCACGCTGCTCCGCATTAATTCCCGGTGCGCTAGAGGCTTTTGCCGATATTCGTGCCCGCGGTGCAAAAATTGGCAGCAATACCGGTTATGCAAGCATGATGATTGGTCAATTGGTACAGGATGCTGCCGATCAAGGCTACCGCCCAGACTGCATTATTACGGCAAGTGATGTGAAGCATGGACGTCCATACCCTGAAATGTTATGGAAAAACCTGATTGCGCTGGATGTTTCCGATATTAAAGCTGTGGTAAAAGTCGATGATACTGTGGTGGGGATTGAAGAGGGCTTAAATGGCGGTTGTTGGACGGTTGGACTGGCGGTTAGCGGTAATGAAGTGGGCTTAAGCTATGAAGAATGGTCGGCTTTAACTCAAACAGAGCAAGCAACCTTAAAAGCAAAAGCTTATGCCAAAATGCAGGCCTCAGGTGCACATTATGTCATTGACAGTATTGCGGATTTACCAGCGGTATTGGATGCAATTGAACTGCGCTTGGCACAGGGTGAAAAGCCTTAATATTGCCCATATTATCCTGATACGTAGTTTTTTAGGTCTAGGTATACTTTGAATATCTAGACTTTTTATTGGACAAATAAATTAAGTTTTTATGCTTTTCACTTCAGTCATTGAGTCACTATGCGAAACAAGCATAGTGATTCTGAGCTTAAAAGCGCTATCATAACTGCAGTGATATTTTGGATGTGCTTATGAAAATCGTTGCAGATGAAAATCTCGCATTTACGGATTACTTTTTTGCAGAATTTGGTGACATTCAGCAGGCTGCCGGCCGTACTTTAAGCCATGACGATGTCGCGGATGCTGAAGCCTTATTGGTGCGTTCAGTGACCAAAGTCAATGCAGCTTTAATTGAAAATACTGCGCTGAAATTTGTCGGCAGCGCAACGATTGGCACAGACCATTTAGATATTGCAGCCTTAGAAAAGCAGGGCATAGCATGGTCAAATGCTGCCGGCTGCAATGCGCAAGCCGTTGCAGAATATGTGATAACGGCACTTTTACACCTACAGCCTGAACTGATTGATGCCAATGCACAATTTACTTTAGGCATTGTTGGGCTGGGCAATGTCGGTTCACGTTTAGCCACAATGGCGCAGCTATTGGGCTGGAATGTGATTGGCTATGATCCATTTGTACAGCGTGATCATGTGCAGCAGGTTGAATTTGAACAATTGCTGGCTCAGGCCGATGCAATCTCGACGCATGTGCCCTTAACTAAAACCGGCGCTCATCCGACCTATCATCTGATCAATGCCGATGCATTAGCAAAAATGAAACGCACCGCAATACTTATTAATTCGGCACGCGGGCCAGTAGTGGAAGAAGCAGCATTGATTGCGGATATTCAGCAGACTCAGCGCCCAGTGGTGCTGGATGTTTTTGAGCATGAACCTGAAATATCTGAAACATTGCTTAATCTCATCACTTTGGTAACGCCGCATATTGCCGGCTACAGCTTGGAAGGCAAAGCGCGCGGTACGCAGATGATCTATCAAGCATTTTGCCAGACATTTGGCTATCAGGCCAATAAAGCTTTTGAAACGCAGCTGCCGGCATGTGAGCAATATTTTGCTCAATCAGCATTAAAACAGACTTTAAACACCTATTTAAGCCAAATTTATGATATTGCCCGTGATGATGCGAATCTGCGGGCATGTTTAAAAGAGGGCAAAGTCGATCAAAAAGCCTTTGATTATCTGCGTAAAACCTATCCGCTGCGCCGTGAATGGGCTGCACACGGAGGCCCTGCAGCGTGAGTCAAATTGAAAAAAGCAGTAATAGTCCAGTGAATATGAGCCCGATCAGTTACCAGCCGACCTGTGATATCCATGCCATGCGTGCACGCGCCACCATGTACGCACAAATCCGCCAGTTTTTTGCCTCGCGTGAAGTGCTGGAAGTTGAAACGCCTGTCTTGTCGCAAGCCGGCGTGACCGATGTGCATTTGGCTTCGGTACAGGCACAGCGCCATGTGCAGGGCAAACTGCAAACACATTATTTGCAGACTTCACCTGAATTTGCCATGAAGCGTTTATTGGCCAGTGGCAGCGGGCCGATTTATCAAATCTGCAAAGTCTTCCGTGATGATGAACATGGCCGCAAACACAACAGCGAATTCACCATGCTGGAATGGTATCGCCCCGGTTTTAGTCTCAAAGACCTGATGTTTGAAGTTGCTGATCTGCTAAATATCACGCTTAAACAGCGTTTTGGCGAAGTCCGCCCGACCATATTGAGCTACAAACATGCCTTTATGGATCGCTTGGATATTAATCCGCTGCAAGCCAGCTTAGAGCAGCTTAAAGATTGCGCCCGCCGAGTTGGCCTCAATCTAGATTTAGGCGATGACCGTCTTGGCTATATTGACCTGCTGTTCTCGCATTTTGTCGAGCCTAGCCTAGGCTTTGATACGCCGGTATTTTTAACCGATTTCCCGCCTGAAATGGCATCGCTTGCGAAAACCCGTGTGGATGAAGAGGGGGAATTGGTTGCAGCGCGATTTGAACTGTATATTGAAGGTTTAGAACTTGCCAATGCCTATGATGAATTGATTGATGCAGATGTTTTGCGTTCACGTTTTGAAGCAGACAATGCAGAGCGGGCAAAACTGGGTTTACACATTATGCCCGTTGATGAATATTTATTGGCAGCTTTACCGGATATGTCGGAATGTGCAGGCATTGCCTTAGGGATTGATCGCCTGCTGATGATTGCAACGCAGCAATTGCGTTTGGAAAAAGTGATTACTTTCCCTGCGGATATTTCTTAACTTTAAAACACAGTCTTTTCACGCTTCGATGAGTATTAAAAAAAGCACCCAAGGGTGCTTTTTTATGTTTGGATCTTTAGGCATCAATGCTGTATTGGCTGGCTTTCAATTCGGCAATAGCTTGAATACGGCGTTCAATCAGCATCTCACCAATATCTGGGCCGGTAACATCGGGTGGTAAATCTGCTGCCTTAATATTACGCACCACTTGCATCGCATCTAAAATATATCGCGCTTGCGGATATTCACGATCTTCTAAGCCCAAACGTCCTCGCGAGTCGCATTCACAGGCTTGGACAAAGGCTTCAACACGTTCCGGACGGCGTAAAACATCCATACGCTGCAATAAACGCCACAGCGTACCCGGTTTCAAAGATAAAGCCTGATGGCACTTCAAATGTTCTTTACAGACAGAAATCGCCAGTTGTTTGGTATTGGTTGGTATGCGCATGCGTTCGCAAACATCAGTAACCGGTTTCACACCGCGTTCCTCATGCATGATATGGCGCGGCAATTCATCTACTGGGGTTAAGGCTTTACCTAAGTCATGCACCAAAACAGCAAAACGCACATCAAGTGAATAATTGGCGCGGCAGGCTTGCTGCAAAGACATCATGGTATGAATACCGCAGTCAATCTCCGGATGGTATTCGGGACGCTGCGGAATACCATACAGCGCATCAATTTCTGGGAATAGAACCTTTAACGCGCCGCATGCACGAAGCACTTCAAAGTATTCATCGGCATGGTCTTCCATCAAAGCGCGTGAGGTTTCTTTCCATACCCGTTCAGGCGTTAGGGCTTCAAGCTCACCAGAGTCTGCAAGTTCACGCATTAACAACAGGGTTTCATCTGCAACTTTAAACCCCAGCGGTTTGTAACGTGCAGCAAAACGCGCAATACGCAGCACGCGCAGCGGATCTTCCACAAAAGCATCGGATACATGGCGTAAAATGCGCTGTTCTAAATCGCGTTGACCATGATAAGGGTCATAAATCTGGCCGGCATCATCCATCGCGATGGCATTGATGGTCAGATCGCGGCGGATTAAATCTTGTTCAAGGGTGACACTAATGTCCGTGTGGAATTCGAAGCCATGATAGCCATGTCCAGATTTGCGTTCTGTACGGGCTAGGGCATATTCGTCTTTGGTTTCTGGATGAAGAAAAACAGGGAAATCTTTACCCACAGGCTGATAACCTTGAGCAAGCAGTTGTTCTGGCGTTGCACCGACAACTACATAATCTTTTTCGTGATAGGGGTGTCCGAGCAGCTGATCCCGAACTGCACCGCCTACTAAATAAACTTGCATGAAAAAACCTCTATTCTTACCGCAATCATGCTACAGAACAGAGGTTTTCTCAAGTCACAAAGTGTGATCTAGTAAACTTAAATTAGAGGGCTAATTTTTCGTTTTCTTGAATCTCTGCAACAGTTAAAGCTGTCATATTGACTAAACGGCGAGTTGTCGCAGTTGGGGTCAAAATATGAACCGGTTTCGCTGCACCAAGCAAGATTGGACCAATGGTCACGTTGCTGCCTGATGTAGATTTCAACAAGTTGAATGAAATATTCGCCGCATCAAGATTTGGCATAATCAACAAGTTTGCAGAACCTTTAAAGCGAGAGTTCGGGAATGCAAAATGACGGATGTTCTCGTCTAATGCGGCATCACCGTGCATTTCACCTTCAACTTCAAGCTCCGGCGCAATTTTAGACAAGATGTCATACACGGCACGCATTTTTTGCGCGCTGGCATCTTGCTGGTCAGAACCAAAACTAGAATGAGAAAGTAAAGCAACACGAGGCGTCATACCAAAACGGCGCACTTCTTCAGCGGCTAAAATGGTCATTTCTGCCAGTTGTTCCGCAGTCGGGTTACGGTTGATATACGTATCCGCAATGAACAAGTTGCGGTCTTCAAGCATTAATGCATTTAGGGTAAAGAAGTTGTTGCGGCCTTCTTTAAGACCAATCACATTTTTCACGAAATCTAGATGGATGTCGTAGCTTGAATAAGTACCGCACAGCATGCCGTCTGCAAGACCGTGACGTACCAGCATCGATGCAATTAACGTAGAACGGCGGCGTGCTTCGCGCTGCGCATATTCTGGTGTAACACCTTGACGCTGCATGATGCTGTAGTAATCTTCAGCAAACTTATCGTAGTCCGGGTTTTTCTCTTGATCGACAACGGTGATGTTTACGCCATCTTCAAGACGTAAACCTAGTTTCTTAATGTTTGCTTCAATAACGGCAGGGCGGCCCACAAGAATCGGTTTCGCCAAGCCTTCATCCACTGCGATTTGTACAGCGCGAAGTACGCGTAAGTCTTCACCTTCAGCATAAGCAATACGTTTAGGATCTGTTTTCGCTTGCGCAAAAATAGGCTTCATCATAAATGCAGAGTTATACACGAACTCAGACAAACGCTGACGGTAAGCAGAGAAATCTTGAATCGGGCGTGTTGCAACGCCAGAATCCATTGCCGCTTGTGCAATTGCAGGTGCAATTTCAAGAATCAAACGTTGATCTAAAGGACGCGGGATTAAATAATCACGGCCAAATGAAGCGGATTTTTCACCATATGATGCAGCATCAGCCTCAACATGCGCCATGCGCGCAATGGCATGTACACAAGCGATCTTCATTTCTTCGTTAATGGTGGTTGCACCAACGTCCAGCGCACCGCGGAAAATATAAGGGAAGCAAAGCGCATTGTTTACTTGGTTTGGATAATCCGAACGGCCAGTTGCCATAATCACATCTGGACGCACTTCATGTGCATGTTCAGGCAGAATTTCTGGGTCTGGGTTGGCAAGGGCAAAGATAATCGGATCTTTCGCCATTACTTTAACCATTTCTTTGGTCAAAATGCCTGCGGCAGAAAGACCTAAGAACATATCCGCGCCTTCCATCACATCAGCAAGCTGTGAAGCTTCGATGTCTTGTACGTACGCTTTTTTAGATTCATCCAAGCCTTCACGTTTTGTGGTCAATAGACCGCGTGAGTCAGCAACAATAATGTTTTCTTTCTTTGCACCTAAAGCGCAAAGCAGATTTAAACATGAAAGGGCAGCTGCGCCGGCACCTGAAGCGATGATTTTGATATCTTCAATTTTTTTGCCGTTAAGCTGCAGGGCATTGAGTAATGCGGAACCTACAATAATGGATGTACCGTGTTGATCATCATGGAACACTGGAATGTTCATGCGTTCACGCAGTTTTTGCTCGATGTAGAAACACTCTGGGGCCTTGATGTCTTCAAGGTTGATACCGCCGAAAGTTGGTTCTAAGGCTGCAACGATATCTACGATTTTGTCTGGATCGTTTTCAGCGATTTCGATGTCAAATACATCGACACCAGCGAATTTTTTGAACAGTACGCCTTTACCTTCCATTACAGGTTTAGACGCTAGGGGACCGATGTTGCCTAGGCCAAGTACGGCTGTACCGTTACTGACCACTGCAACAAGATTGCCGCGCGCTGTATAAAGCGCTGCGGTAGACGGGTCGCGTTCAATTTCTAAACAAGGCGCTGCTACGCCCGGTGAGTAGGCAAGGGCTAAATCGTGCTGGTTGACCAATTGCTTGCTTGGCGTAACGCTAATTTTTCCCGGTGTTGGAAACTCGTGATAATACAATGCCTGCTGTTTTAAAGATTGATCGTCCATCTGTGTCTCGTTTGTTTTAAATAGCCCAAGAAATGGGAGGTACTGCTTGAAATAAGCTTGAATATATCACTTGTTCAGCGCTTATCACAGTCGCTAAAACGCCTTTTTTCATACAAACTTAGAGCTCGATAATGCTTTACTTAGATTTAATATGTATAAGTTGGGCGAGAAATATTTTTGGCTAAGTATTGTGTAGCTTCATCTTTTGGCAATGGTTTAGAAAACAAATAGCCTTGCGCAATATCGCAATCTAAGCTTTGCAAATACTTCATCTGCTGTTCAGTTTCAATTCCTTCCGCAACAACGGTCATACCCATGGCTTTGCCCATAGCGACCATTGCGCTGACAATCGCTTCCTGTTTGTGTTCACCAATTTTAGAGACAAAACTGCGGTCGATTTTTAAAATATCAATTGGAAAATCAGCTAAATACGAAAGAGATGAATAACCGGTGCCAAAATCATCCAGCGAAATGTTGATGCCGCGGTCTTTAATGTTTTGCAGCAGGTTTTTAACAGAATCAGAATTCTCAATCAGTGATGATTCAGTGATTTCCAACTCTAAATATTTGCCGGAAATCCTGTTGGCAGCAATTGCTTCATCTAAATCAGTCAACAGCTGTCCGCGGCGCAATTGCTGCGCGACAATATTGACTGATACGCAAATGTTATCAAAACCCATTTGATTCCATTGCTTAATTTGTTTTGCAGTTTGCTGAATGACAATACGTCCGATGTCTGAAATCAGGCTGGTTTGTTCTGCCAGTGGAATGAATAGCCCCGGCGGAATGATGCCTTTTTCTGGATGATTCCAGCGCACCAGCGCTTCGAAACCATAGACATGTTTGTCGTGGAAATTGATTTTTGGCTGATAATATACAATCAGTTCGTCGCGCTGAATGGCCTTGCGCAAATCGCGTTCTAAGAAAATACCTTTTTCCAGCAGCGCAGTATTTTCATTGGAATAATAGCGAATGGTGTTGCCGCCCAAATTTTTTGCTTCCGATAACGCTTGTTCTGCACAATTGTTCAAATAATCTAACTGACGGCCATGTTCAGGATAGAAGGCCACGCCCATAGAAAGTGTAATAAAATGGTCTTGGCCCATAATATTGAATGGCAGGCTAAATGCCTTTGCGATGCGTTCGCAATGTTCAATCACAGAAGGGCGGATATGTGAAATTTCATAAACAATGGCAAAGTCATCGCCATTGAGATGTGCCACAAAAAGGGCTTCAGCATTGGTTAAACGCAAGCGCTGAGCGACTTGTCGCAGCAACTCATCACCGCCATTATTGGTTAAATATTCATTTAACGGGCGAAAGCGGTCAATATTTAAACGTATAACAGCTAACTGCTTTAGAGAAGCCTGCTGTGAAACAAGATACTGGTGAAGCTGGTAATTGTAATAGAAACGGTTTGGTAAATCTGTCAGAGTGTCATAATTTTCCAAATAAGACAGGCGCTGTTCCTGCAGTTTGCGCTCGGTTAAATCTGACACAATTCCAATATAATGTGTTATGCGGTCTTGATCATCTGTGACAGCATTAATATGCATCCAAAGCGGCATTTCTTTACCGGAAAGGAATTTCTCATGCAGCTCTCCGTCAAATTCACCTTGGTTAATCACTTGATTCAAAATGGTGCTGTGAGTGTTGCGCTGATGGGATTTATAATTCGCGGTAATATCGAATAAATGTTTGCCGATAATTTGATTGTGAGAAAATCCGCTGAGCTGTTCATAGAATGGGTTAACGTCGATATAACATAAGTTCTCATCCAGAATAAAAATACCTTCAGCAGCTTGCTGCAGTACGCTGGCAGCCAGCTTCAAGCGTTCCTGCGAAGTACGCTCTTGATGAATATCGCGGCGTATGCCAACCATGCGTAAAGCTTTACGGTTGGTATTATCCCGCTCAATAACGCGGCCAATGTCATGCACCCAGCACCATTTTCCTTGCGGACTTTGAATACGGTAAGTGCACTCATAACGTTCTGAAAAACCGCGCAAATGCTGTTTCATCGCATTTTTAAACAGGCTGATATCATCGGGATGGATTACATGCTGCAGCTGACTGCGCTGTTCATTGGTATCGCGCTGCAGTTTTTCTTGATGATAATTTGTAGTGTAAAATTGACGTTCTTTGATATTCCAGTCCCATGGGCGCAAACCGGCAATTTCATGCGCAAGAACAAGGTTTTGCTGCTGATCTTCCAAGTCTTTGTTCATTTGCGCGATATCGAAGGTTCTTTCTTTCACTTTTTGCTCGAGTAATTGATTATTGAGCTGCAGCTGAAGCTCAATATCTTTTGAATGATTAATCTCACTTTGCAGCTGTTTGCATAGTTCATCTGTCCAGATGACTTGCTGTTCTGCATCTTTGACCAGCAAACTGTTGCGGGCGTATAGCGTAGAAACGCGCCGGTGGATGCGGTAAGACGTGGTGGCGCATAGCAGCATGACAATTAATGCAAAGTTAATCGTCAGACTGAATAGATGATTTGACTTATCAATATATAAAAATTGCGATAATAAATAGGGCACAATTGTCGGAATAAATGCCAGACAAAAATAATTCAGCTTTTGAGTTAAATAGGTTAAGCCGAAGGTTTGAGTCACAATTAATAATAGGGCTGATAAGGTCAGCGCCTGAATATCTTGAAAGTTTGGGTTTATCGCAGGCAGGTAATAATAAATAATGTAAATGCCGGCGGCGATTAATGATCCGATAGCAAAACATTGAAACTGCAGCCAGCGGTGAGCCGTAGAGAGTTTATATTGTTTTGGTTTGAAGTAAGATGTGCTGATCAGCCAGCATAAACTGGTAAATAATTCGGTAATAATAAACCATAAATTAAAATAGAGTGAATCTGCAGTGAAATAAATTTGATAAATACAAAAGATATAAAGGCAAACAATGAGTATGCTGACTAAAAAATAGCGGCTGAGGCGAATAGTATTCGCAATTTGAGCAGCATGATTATACTGCTTAATGTATTCATATTGATTCTTTGTCATCAATATAATTGCCTTTTAAATATAATTAATTGAATTTTCTAGTTTTATTGATGCAATGGTATTGTTTTTGATGTAATTGAGTACACATGCCCCTATTGCTAAGACTAATTATCTTATACATAAAAATCAATCAATTCGTATACAAATATATAGAAATCGGATGAATTATTTTGCAGACCAGTAATTGAGTATGGAAAGCGCCACAACAGGCGCTGTTTCTGTACGCAAGACACGCTCGCCGATACACCAATTTTCGAATCCTGCTTGGTTGGCATTGTGGATTTCGCTTTCGCTTAATCCTCCCTCAGGGCCAATCAGCAACGCAATATTGTTTCCAGCTTTGTCTAAAACATCGCTTTGGTCTTTATTTGGCGCAAGCACAAGTTTAGTGGCTGGCAGTTCAGATGCAAGCCAATTTTCTAAACTCACTGGTGCTTGAATTTTTGGCACAATGTTTAAACCGCATTGTTCACAGGCTGCAACGGCAATACCTTGCCAGTGATCTAATTTTTTTTGATCGCGGTCATATTTCAAACGCATTTCACAGCGTTCAGAAGTCAAAAGCTGAATTTCAGCCACACCCAATTCCACGGCTTTTTGAATGGCATAATCCATGCGGTCGCCTTTACTCATGACTTGACCCAGTAATGTATGAATTGCGGGCGTGCGGTTATTTGGATTAAAGTCGTAAATCTGCACAACAGCCGATTTTTTAGCGATTTCAATCAGTTCTGCTTGGTATTCTCCACCTTGTCCATTAAACAAGATGGCTTTTTCACCCACTTGCGCACGTAATACTTTTACCCAGTGATGAAACACTGTTTCAGTCAATTCAACAGAAGTATTTTCGGCTAAACCAGCTTCAATAAAAAAACGGGGCATACTGCATTACTCGTAAATGGGTGAAATCTATGACTTATGCTAAACCGAGGTCTAGAACAAGTTGACGTGTTGGATTGGTTGTATTCATGGTGTAGAAGTGCAAGCTTGGTGCGCCACCGGCAATCAGGCGTTCGCACAGTTTCACAATCACTTCGTGACCAAAGGCTTTGATCGATTCAGTGTCATCGCCATAAGTCGCCAACTGCTTACGAATCCAACGCGGAATTTCTGCACCTGTACCATCAGCAAAACGAATGAGGTTGCTTGCATTGGTAATTGGCATAATGCCTGGAGCAACAGGAATATTCACGCCTTCTTTTTGAATGCGCTCTACAAAGTAGAAATATGCATCTGGATTGAAGAAGAACTGTGTAAGCGCAGCATTCGCACCGGCATTGGCTTTGTCGCAGAAACGCTTGATGTCTAGATCAAAACTATCTGCTTGCGGATGCATTTCTGGATAGGCAGCAACTTCAATTTTGAAGTGATCACCAGAATGTTCACGGATAAAACGCACAAGGTCAGTTGCGTATGGCAATTCACCTAAGCCAACTTGGCCTGAAGGTAAGTCACCGCGAAGTGCAACAATACGGTCAATGCCTTGTGACTTATACAAATCCAGTAATTCTGCAATACGTGCTTTACTGTCACCAATACAAGAAAGGTGAGGTGCAACTGGTGTGCCTTTACCATTAAAATCGTTCAAAGTAGACAAAGTGCGTTCACGGGTAGAACCACCTGCGCCATAAGTTACAGAGAAAAATTCAGGATTAAGCAGCTGAAGTTCTTGGTGTACAACTTTAAGTTTTTCCGCACCAGCATCAGTTTTGGTTGGAAAGAACTCAAAAGAAATGGGTATATTTTTGCTCATTTCAAATCCTTGTTATAAGTACTTTTTATCTAGACCTCTCCCTAACCCTCTCCTAAGAGGAGAGGGAACTTTCACTATAAATTTAATTAATAATGAAAAGTCCCTTCTCCCTTTGGGAGAAGGCTAGGATGAGGGGAAATATAAAAATTAATACTTATAAGCCTCAGCTTTGAAAGGACCTTCAACTTGAACGCCTAAGTAATCAGCTTGTTCTTGAGTCAAAGTAGTCAAAACACCGCCAAAACCAGCAACCATTGCCGCAGCAACTTCTTCATCTAATTTCTTAGGAATAAGTTCTACACGAATCGCAGATTGTTTTTGATCTTCAGGAAGATCAGCAAATTTTTCCGCGAACAAGTGCATTTGACCCAATACTTGGTTAGCAAAAGAACCATCCATAATACGTGAAGGATGACCTGTTGCATTACCAAGGTTTACAAGGCGACCTTCAGAAAGAAGGATGAGGTAATCGTTTTCATTTTCTGAACGATAAACTTGGTGAACTTGCGGCTTAACTTCAACCCACTTGTAACCACGTAGGTAGTTAGTGTCGATTTCAGTGTCGAAGTGACCGATGTTACAAACCACAGCACCCGCTTTTAATGAATCAAGCATTGCTGCGTCACATACGTGGTAGTTACCAGTTGTAGTTACGATCAAGTCAGTATTTTGAAGAAGGTCAAGGTTGATGTCTTCTTTCTTACCAGTTTGTACACCGTTTTTGTATGGAGCAACAACTTCATATCCGTCCATGCATGCTTGCATTGCACAGATTGGATCAACTTCAGTTACACGTACAATCATGCCTTCTTGACGAAGTGATTGAGCTGAACCTTTACCAACATCACCATAACCAATCACAAGCGCACGACGGCCAGATAAAAGCATATCTGTACCACGTTTGATTGCATCGTTTAGTGAGTGGCGGCAACCGTATTTGTTGTCGTTTTTAGACTTAGTTACTGAATCGTTTACGTTGATCGCAGGAACTTTTAAGGTACCATCACGGTGCATTTCGTAAAGACGTTGAACACCTGTAGTTGTTTCTTCAGTAATACCGTGGATTTTAGCAATCACTTCAGGGTATTTTTTGTGAACAAGTGCAGTTAAGTCACCGCCATCGTCCAGAATCATGTTGGCATCCCAAGGCGTGCCATTTACATTGATTTGTTGTTCAAGACACCACATGTATTCTTCTTCAGTTTCGCCTTTCCAAGCAAACACAGGAATACCTGCAGCAGCAATAGCAGCAGCAGCATGGTCTTGAGTAGAGAAGATGTTACAAGATGTCCAACGAACTTCTGCGCCTAATTCAACTAAAGTTTCAATTAAAACTGCAGTTTGGATTGTCATGTGGATACAACCCAAAATTTTTGCGCCTGCAAGTGGTTTAGCGGCAGCATAACGCTTACGCAAGCCAATTAGAGCTGGCATTTCAGCTTCTGCAAGTTTGATTTCTTTACGGCCGTAGTCAGCAAGTGAAATATCGGCAACTTTGTAATCTGTAAATGAAGCATTAACCGCGTTCATCACGATCTCCTTAATAAAAACAATTGATCATTCAGTTCGCGGATGCCGTTGTTGCTTCAAAAGAGCTTTGAACCGAATCGTCGAGCCTAGCGATTTCACATTTATGTGCCTGTGAAAAAGTCGCAGCATCCCTCGACTAGGGCGGTATTGTACTTGGAAATGGATTTTGTTCCAATGATAAATTGATTAGATTCGAAGCAATAAAATTAGGTTGGTGCTATGTGGTTTTGGAAAAAAAGGGAAAAAGAGATATTTAGTTATAAAGAGATAGCTGAAAGGCAACTAAAGTTAGCAAAAGAAATAGGCGAATTGCCTCAGACGGAGTTAGAAAGCTTAATTATTAATGGAAAAGATGTTCCAGAAACAATAAAAATCAAATTGTATGACTTTCTTGTGGAATATAATATTTTGGATTCTATAGTTGATAAAATGTTTAAAGCAAGTTTAGGAATTGAAAGAGATGTATCTTCAAATAGTAAAGGGATAAATACAACATTAAATGAATTATTCAAAAATAAAGATAAGAAATTAGAAAGTTTTTTAATAACTCTTAATATTTTTGATGAAGAGGAACTTCCAAAAAAACTAGTAACAATTTCAGATGCAATAAAATTAAGGGATCGTATTGCTCACGCAATTCCAATCTGGCATCAGAAAGGTAATTCTGTGTTGTTTCATTCTTATGATGGAGTGTTTTGGAATAAACTTTATAATCAGATAAGACAGGCAAAATCAGAGTTTTACAAAGATGAATATTTCAAAAAAGAATTAAATAAAAAAGTATTGCCTGAAAATGGTTTTTCATATGTGCTTTATCATGTCTATCAGATTAATTTTCTAACTGAGAAAATTAGGAGTATTCGTTTAAGTTTAATAGATGATTTGAAATGCGATAAATAATTTTTAGGTATTTGGATTTATGAGAATTTTTAATGCTGTTTTAGGGTTCGGGTTTGGGCTGGCTTCTATGGCAATATTCGCCAACGATTCAACTGGCTATGTTGCAACAGGCGGTGTGCAATACCTAAAAAATAAACATGTGCAAATGTTCAGTGAAGACTTATTTATTAGTAAAAAAATCATTAAAGTCGATTATCAGTTTAAAAATCTAAGCGCTCAAGATGTGACAGAAACAGTATTGTTTCCATTGCCTAAAGTTGAAAATTTCTTTGAATCTGATTTTGCCGATACTGAAAAGTTGCTTAAAAGCTTTAAGGTTCAGGTGAATGGGAAAACAATTCAGCCTGAAATGCATGTGCGTACCTTTATTCAAAAAGATCAACAATCTATACCAGTCGATGCTACAGCAATGTTTAAGCAATGCGGTTTTACTGAAAAAGACATGCTGAATCCGTGGAGCAGGCAGGATTATGAATATGAAACTTTCGAGGCAAAGCTCAGACATTGTCAAAATCTAGAATTGCAAAAATTATTGCCGAAAGATCCGAATGACGTAATTTCATGGTCATCTCAGGTTATTTATAGTTGGAAGCAAACGTTCAAAGCCAATGCCTTAACCCGTGTGCAGCATCAATACGCGCCATTGGTGGGCGGGTCTGTGGCTTTATATCCTGAGGAAGATAATAAAACCTATTGTATGGATTCAAATTTTAAAGCGGGTTTAAAAAAAGCCAAATCACAGCATGCACCATTTCAAGCATTAGGCTATGTGTTAAAAACAGGTGCCAATTGGGCTAAACCGATTAAAAATTTTAAGTTAACCATTGAACGGGATGCCAATGAACTGGTGTCTTTTTGTTGGTCAGGTAAAGTGAAAAAACTGAGCGCTACGCAATTTCAAATGATTGAAAAGAATTTCGTGCCGAAGCAGGATTTGGACATTATTTTTGTGAGTCGACGCTGATTTATTTTGCAGTAAAAAGCCCATCAACTGACGGGCTTTTTACTTTGAGATTTAAGCTTCAGGCTGTTCAGCCGTATTGGCTTTTTCAGTCCAGTAATCTGCTTTCTCTTCATCAGCATCAATGCCTAAGCCGTTGGCATAAATAAAGGCTAAATCACGCATGGCTTGAACCTCACCTAATTTTGCAGATTGCTCCACCAGTTCAATCGACTTAGCGACGTCTTTTTCTACCACATCACCACGACGGAAAAAGTTTGCCAATTCTAAAATCGCAGCGGGGTGATTATGTTTAGCAGCTTGCTCTAACCAGCGGTGCGCATGTTCAAAATAAGTTTTAGACTCGTCAGGATCTTCTTCTTGCATGTCTTTGGCGTAAACCGCATAACCTTCACCCAACCAGTACATGGCTTCTACATGACCGAGTTGCGCCGCTTTGAGTGCCCATTCTTCTGCAAGCTCCACATGCTCGTCATTTTCACTTTGCATATAAATTTCAGCAAGTTCAAATTGAGCATCTTTGTTGCCCGCCATTGCGCGGTTATATAAAGCAGGAGAGATCGAAAGTTCAGACATGTGAAATCCAAAAGGGCAGAATAGGCATAGCCTAATCGCTTGGCATAAAAAAAGCCAATCCGAAGATTGGCTTTGCATTCAAGCAGTAGAGATTTTGAGCACGATTTTGATTATGCTTTAAAACACTAATTGAGCAGCATGATGTAGCTGAGAATCACAATAACCGTTAAACCGCCAATATATTTCCAAAAGTATGCTGGGAAATAGCTCATACATAAGCCGACACTTAATGCAGCAATGGTCAAAGCGCCAAACCAATAACTGATGTTATTACTTGGTGTACCTAAGGACAGGCAGATCAGTAAAGACACGATCAACAAGCACCAGCCGACCAATGTTGCTAGGCGTGTTTGCCCTAAAGATAACTCTTTACTAAAAAATTGCTTTTGATGTTTTGACATACTGCTGGCCAGAGCAAAAAAACCTAAACTGCTAAAAGCCCAAATAAATAGGAAAAAGATCATGCGTTCATCTCCTTAGTGACTCGGGCTTTCTTCACAGGCAATCCTTGGTACTTTTTCACTTTATAGAAGGAATAGGCAAACAGCGCCGCCAATAACCACATGGCTAAATCAAAAGATGCAATCATCCACTGACCATGTGCCATCGTGTTCCAAAGTGCTTGACCGCCTGTCATAACGTTCACAATAGGCAATAGGGCAAAAAGCATAGTGGCAAAGGCTAAAAGTTCTAACCAGGCCTGACGATGTGTGCGGAACATTGGATAAATGAAAGTAATGAGCCAGACAATAAAGAAGCTGCGAATTTCCCAATTTGAACGCATTTCCATGCTGGCAGGGATCAAGCGGTTGGCATAGAAGAATGTTGCACAGGCAATCGGCAGACCAATAATGGCAGCAATATTAGTTACTTCTACAGTACGGTAGCCAAATGATTTATAGCCTTGCTTTTGCTGCTGTGGTGCCCGTTTCACACACCATAAGATGAGGCCTGTTGCGACCATTAACGTACCAACAATGCCTGAAATAAATAATAACCAACGAAGAGCAAGGTCGACACCTCGTGCTTCATGTAAGGTCGTAACGACATTGTAGATACCCATTGGAACCGATGGATTCTTCAGTTTGGCACTTTCGTCAGTAAGGTCTTTTCCGCTTACACCATCAAACTGTTTGCTCGCATAAACGTTACGATAGGCCACGCTTTCGCCATGAAGCGCGCGCAGTTCAATTTTGGCTTGATCCGTATTGGGCGCAATAATGCTGATTGTACTAATTGGATTGGTTTTCCATTCGTTTTGTACTGCCGTCACAATTGGGGCTAAATCTGTCAATGGTGCAGCTACAGCTGGTTTATCATCACGTTTTTTGCGTTCGCCGCGGCTTTTACTACGATTTTGCTGATCGGCATGATTTCCACGGACTTGCTGCATAGTCGCCTGTGCAGACGGCTCTGACTTTTCACTCGGTTCAGCCTTTTCACCTTGTTCAGACGTTCTACCGCCTTCAGATCTTTCACCGCGTTGAGGGCGCTCTGACTGATCTGCACGTGCAGATTGCTCGCCACGTTCAGCTCGGCTCGCTTTTTCTTCGCCTTTGTCTTTGTCTTGTGACGATTTATTGTCCTGCACTAAAGCACGGTTTTGCTCTTGCAGAAATTGCCCGCGGTTTTCATAAACCCGTTCTATACCCCACGGCATAATGGTAAAGAGCAGTAATAATAAACCGCTGAATGTGATCATGATGTGGAAAGGCAGGGCAAAAACCGCAGTTGCATTATGCGCATCCAGCCATGAACGCTGACCTTTACCTGAGCGGAAGGTAAAGAAATCTTTAAAAATCTTTTTATGGGTGATTACACCACTAATAATTGCAACAAGCATCAATAAGGTTGCAATGCCCACGAACCAACGTGTCCATATACGCGGCAAGCCATACAGTTCAAAATGAAAACGATAGAGGAAACTGCCACCTCGAGTTTCACGCGGTTCTAACACTTCACCTGTCGCGCTATCTAGATAAATTTGTTTGCCGCCGCGGCGCGCACGCGGGTCTTCACCTTGCTCACGCACGGTAATTAAAGTGGCATTTTGCCGTGTATTGGGCAGCAAGATATTCCATGCGCCGGCATTCGGATGATTTTGCTGCAAGTAATTTAGCGCGACTTGAGTCTGCTGTACTTGTGTATTGGCGGGAACTGATTGATGCAGTTCCGGAGTCATCCAAACGCTAATTTCATTTTTAAAGAAACTTAAAGTACCTGTCAGAAAAATGGCATACAGCAGCCAACCTAAAATTAAACTGGCCCATGTATGCAGCCAAGACATGGACTGGCGCGGGCCTTCAACCTTTGCATCTACACGCATCTTAAGTTCCCATCCCCAGATAAATGCCATACAGACACAGCGCAGGAAGCACAATGCCAAGCGTTGCTTTCAGGGTTTTATTCACCATAAAGACCCAAATAAACGCACATGCCCATAGGGTAAAGGCAACCAGTGTGGCGCTCATGGCAGCGCTGCCACGGTCTTCACGAAAGACTTCGGCAATCACAATGGCAGATAACATGGCAAGTACATAGCCGCCAACTAAGGCGAGGGCAAAGCGGTAGAAAATCATCAAACGATAGCTAAGTACAGGAGAGTTGGTTTTACTGGCTTTGGGCAGAGCAGGTGTGCCTGCTGTTACAATGGCCTCTGGTGGAGAACTGGTCATAAGCTGAAAAGGTTTAAAAATTGCATTAAGATTAATCTAAATAATAACAATTATCATTTATGTTTTAAATATGGAAAGCGCTTTTTACTCAGTTTTATTTATTTTGGCAGCGGTTTTGCATGAACTATGTAATAAAAATTGCAGTGGGGGAATGACATATAAGATAAATTCATGAAAATCATCGGTTTTATTCTTTAAAAAAACTTCACAAAAAGTTAATCTTCACTGTAAAAGCACATTGGCATAAGCAGAATAATAATGAACGCTTTATTTGAAGATCAACATGAAGACTTGATTGATTTAATTTATCAGATTCCATCTGAAGCGGGGGCATGGGAGCAATTTTCAAAAAAATTGCTTCATCTTTTGAATGCTTCGTATATTCATATTCAGGCAATTGATTTTAATTATAATGTTTTGTCTTATAGTCACGGTGTAGGTCGCTTAGCGCCAGAGTCTTATGCGCAGGCAGAACTGAATTATCTGCACTTTCCTGCCGAAGCAGATCCGCGCTGGCCGGTATTTTTGCATCCTGAACGCCGCGGCTGGTATCAATGCCATACTCATGTTTCAAAACACTTTGTTCAGTCTTCTGATCTATATCAGCAAATTTTAATGCCTATTGGTTTGAGATATGTTGCTTCACATATTTTAATGCGTGATGACGAGTTATGTGTATTTTGGAGCATCAGTACATCTGAAGAACGTAAGCCTTTAAATGCGGATGAGTTGAAGTTTCTGGATATTTTACTGGTGCACTTGAAACGCGCAGTTTCTATACAGCGTCAAAAATATGAATTTGAGGCGCAGTCGATGAGCGGTTTTGCTTTAATTGATAAATTACCCCAGCCGATTATGCTGTTGAATCTTTCCGGTCAGGCGGTGCATTGCAATCCAGCAATGAAGATTATTCTTGAACAAGGCAATTGGCTTAAAGTCCAGCCGGATACTAAAGTGGTGGAGCTGCTGCAAGGGCCGGAGGCGCAATTGGAGAAACAGCTTTATCATTTTGAATTTCTGCTGCGCAGGGAAATTTCAGATCAGCTGCTGCATGAATGCAGCATTGAAATGGTGAATGCAAAAGGGCAGACGGCTTACCTCTTTTTAACGTTACTTCTATCTAAGCAGAAACAGCTGATTTTTGGTGCGCGTCCACTCTTGATGCTTAATCTTTTCCAGTCTAATACCTTAGCTCAGTACGAACAGCTGTTCAAAATTTTTGACAGCTTCTCAACGGGTGTCTTGCTGCTTACACAGGATCAGGAAGTATTCTATCAAAATGCTTATGCCGCGGTACTGTTGGAAAAAATATCACTATTAGCGATCCACAACAGGCGTTTAAAAACCAGCAAAGCTTTTCAAGATAAGCTGAATTATTTATTAAATGATGTGCTGCAAGACGGTACTGCCTATGAACGTAATTTGGTCATTTACGAGAAAGATCAGCCAGAGATTTTGTCTTTGACGATCCGTCTGATTGATCATGGTGCAGCGTCGGGCATGATAGGCACAGGGTCAAAAAACATTGCAGTATTCTTTAAGCAATTAAATCAGATACGGCAATTGGAAGAAGACTATCTCAGGCAGCTGTACCAGCTGACGCGAAGGGAATTGCAAATTTGTATGCTGTTTTTTCAAGGAATGGATTTAAATGAGATTGCGCAGCATACACAGCTGACGCTCAGCACGGTAAGGACATATTTAAAGCAAATTTATGTTAAAACACATTGCACATCACAAAGCGAATTAATGAAACTGCTCATGAATGCAGTCATTAATTAAGATTGAACATTGTGCCTGTTTTACGGACGGCGCAAAAAAATAGCGGCCGGAGCCGCTATTTTTCATGCAATTAAAATTATTGCTCTTGTTGGATGCCTGCAACTAACCAGTCTTGCTGTGAGCCGGCAGGTTTAACAAAGTGCCAGATTTCAGCAAATGGAACAGGAGAGCTGTTCAAGTCTTCGCTCACTGTACCGGTAAAACGTACGCTTACGACGTATTGACCGTTTTCGTTTGCAGAATCAACTACCATCGCATTCAAGTTTGAGAACTCAGCTACATCTTCATCTTTATTCGCCATAATGTCGTTATACATAGACTGGTAAAGATCAGGTGTTAAGTAGCGCTGAATTTCTGAAATATTGCTCGCGGTATTCATCGACTGAATATGGTTAAAGCGTTGACGCGCAACACGCAAGAAGGTTGCTGGTTCTGTACCGTCAGGCAATTGATTGCCTGAATTGGTATAAGCGCCGCCGCCAAAAGCAGGCGCGCCGGCTGCAGCCCCAAAAGGCGCATTTGACGTATTTGAACCGCCCACTGACTGACCAAAAATATTGGTGCCGTCATTGCCGGAAGCTGCGCGCGGCGCTGCATTTTGCTGGCCAAACGGGCCATTATTGGCCCCATTGTTTGGCGCATATGGATTATTTGCTAATTTTTTTTTTGCGCCCATCTTGCGGAAAATAAAGAAGGCTACAGCTGCTGCAAGTAAAATCCAGATCCAGCCTGGAATACCGCCTTTTTCTTCCTGCTGTTGCTGCTGGGCTTGCGCTTCAGACGCTGCTTGACCATGTTTGTCATCGGCCATTGCGTTGGCAGCAACTGCACCGATTGCAGCGCCGGCTACACCAGCCGCCACCATACCGCCTACATTAGAGCCGGATTTTGCTGGAGCGCCTGCTGTTGCAGGCTGTTGAACTGGAGCTGCTTGACGAGGCTGTTGGTAAGACTGAGCAGGGGCAGCTTGACGGCTCATGCCGTGGCTTTTACCGCCGCCGGCGCGTTTCGCTTCCGCAGTTAAAGGTGCAACCAAAAGAGCTGCGGTTAAAATGCCCGCAATCAAACCACGCTGTCGAACTTCCATTAATTTTTCCTATCAAAATAAAAAAATATTGCCCTGTATTTATGCAGGCAAACAAACTGAATTTCAATACAAAAATCGTTTTTTTTGCTGAAAATTAAAATTAATGACTGAAATAGCGATCAAGCCAGTTCATCACTTAAGTTCATGGCTTCGGTCAGCGCCTCATGCAGGCGCGCGACAGCAATAACATTTACGCCTTTAATCGGTGCTTGTGGCGCATTGCCGCGAGGTAAAATAATGTGCTTAAAGCCATGCTTTACCGCTTCTTTTAGGCGTTCCTGTCCATTGGGCACTGGACGGATTTCACCGGACAGGCCAACTTCACCAAAAACCGCAAGCTGCTGCGGCAGCGCTTTACCGCGAATACTAGATGCACACGCCAACAGCACAGCTAGGTCAGAACCAGTTTCGGTAATTTTTAAACCGCCGACGATATTGACATAAACATCTTGCCCTGACGTTTGCACGCCGCCATGCCGGTGCATCACTGCCAGCAGCATATTTAACCGGTTCTGTTCCAAACCTAGGGCCACGCGGCGGGGCTGCCCTTGTGAATCATCGACCAGCGCTTGAACTTCAACCAAAAGCGGCCGTGTGCCTTCACGGCTAATCATCACAATTGAGCCGGGAATAGCTTCGTCATAACGGCTCAGGAAAATGGCTGACGGGTTGGACACTTCACGCAGGCCTTTATCGGTCATGCCAAATACCCCCAGTTCATTCACTGCGCCAAAACGGTTTTTGACTGCACGGATCATACGGAAGCGTGAATCAGACTGGCCTTCAAAATACAATACACAGTCAACCATATGTTCCAGTACACGCGGGCCGGCAAGGGAACCTTCTTTGGTCACGTGACCGACAATAAACAATGCAGTGCCGCTGTTTTTGGCAAAACGGGTTAACAGCGCTGCTGATTCGCGGATTTGTGAAACACCGCCGGGTGCAGACTGTAAAGTTTCGGTATACAGCGTTTGAATGGAGTCCAAAATTGCAACCGCAGGGCGTTCATGCGCCAAAACTTCACAAATGCGCTCGACACAGGTTTCGGCCATCACTTTAAGCTGGTCTGTCGGTAAATCTAAACGCTGTGCGCGAAGCGCCACTTGTGATAAAGATTCCTCACCAGTCACATACAGCGCTGAACTGTTGGCAGCGGCCATATGGGTTGCAGTTTGCAGCAAAATGGTGGATTTGCCGATACCTGGGTCACCGCCAATCAGCACGACAGATCCGGTAACCAAACCGCCGCCCAGCACTCGGTCAAATTCTCCAATACCTGTAGCTAAGCGGGACTCACGGGACACCGATACTTTATTTAATGTCGTTACCGCAGCTGCCTGTCCGGCGTAGCCGCCGCCCATTTTAGGCTGCGCGCGGTGCGAAACGGCAGGCGCAATGCTGACTTCATTTAAACAGTTCCATTCGCCGCATTCACTGCATTGTCCTGACCATTTAGGATGATCTGCGCCGCACTGTTCACAGCGGTATACGCTTTTTGCCTTTGCCATAACTCTAGACACGATAATTCATTTGCCGACAGCATAGCTTTTCAGCAATTGAAATACCAAATTTATACATACAAAAAATGTGTTGAGGCGACACAATACGGCGCTGAAAAAGCCTGTTTTCAGTCAATGGCTCCTGCATAGTGCAGGGGGCTGCGTATTTAGGCGAAAAATAATAATGATAATAAGGAATAACACGCCATGCCTTTTTTAATTCAGCATATTGATGCAATCGCACGGGAAAAAATGCGCGATGTGCTGTATATCGGTTTTGATCCGTTTGCTTTTGAACAGCCTCTGGTCAACCCAATGAACTGGCTAAAATGGGATGTCCGGAATACTTTAATAGCGTGGCTGGATGAGCAGTGCATTGCTTATAGTTTGTGTATGGGCATGTCTGCGCCAGATTGCGATGGATTTTACAGCGGCGGTTTATATATTGACGTAGAACATAACACTGGCCATCCTCAGTACCAAAAGCTCTGTTCGCATCTAGAAGATGAGCACGGTAACTCGCATATTCGCGGTGTTATATTTTATCTGCTGCCGCTGCGTATCGCGCAGCAGAATGTCTTTGCTGATGCGTATGCGCATGAATTTGATGCAGGGGAATTTGAAATGCTGGAGCGTCAGCCTCACGACTAGCAATAGCAAACACTTGGCTTGCACTGTGTTGAATAAATCTTGCTGCTATTGCGTTCATCCTGTGCAGAATCAACTTTCGGATTAAATCACACGAGCAAGAATAACGTGCCGAGCCAGCCGTTGCACCGCATTTTTATCCGATTAGGATGTTGAGATAGAAGACCTGCTCATAGAAAAAGCCTCCGCTTGGGAGGCCTTTTTATCATTGCATCAATGCGGTGCATTGAATGGAAAATTTAATTTAGTGTATTAGGTTAATACAGTTCCCCTGATTTGCGTTTTGCAACGAAGTCTTTGGACTCTTTTACAATTACACCAGACAGCAGCAGCAGCGCAATTAAGTTTGGCACAGCCATCAAGCCGTTAAAGGTGTCTGCAAACAGCCAGACCAAATCCAGCGTGGCGACACAGCCGACAAATACGGACGCGATATAAATAATACGGTACAGCAATACAAATTTTTCGCCCAGCAGATACGAACAGCATTTTTCGCCGTAATAGCACCAGCCTAAAATCGTGGAATAAGCAAAGAAAATGATGCCAAAAGTAACGATCCATCCTCCCACACCTGGCAATAGCTTATCAAAAGCGCTGATGGTTAACACGGCGCCATTTTGGTCACCAAAACTATTGCCGGCCATAATATAGCCTATAACCAAAACAATACCGGTAATTGAGCAGACAATAATGGTATCGATAAATGTGCCGGTCATTGAAACCAAACCTTGACGTGCAGGATGATCTGTTTTGGCAGCAGCCGCTGCAATAGGAGCAGAGCCCATACCTGCTTCGTTAGAGAATACACCGCGCGCAACACCATAGCGGATGGCTGCGCCAATTGCGCCGCCGGCAGCAGCTTCCCCTGTAAACGCATAGCCAAAGATCATTTTAAGCGCAGGAATGACCAGTTCTAAATGATTTAAAATAATGATCAATCCGCCGGCAACATAGCCAATCGCCATCACTGGAACAATGACTGAAGATGCTTTAGAGATTGATTTGATCCCGCCTAAAATCACCAATGCGGAAAATATTGTAATGACAAGGCCTGTCATCCATGTTTCGACGCCTAAACTTTTTTCAACTGCCAGCGCGACCGTATTGGACTGTACAGAACTGCCAATACCAAAAGACGCCAATGTTCCGAACAGCGCGAAGATTACAGCCAGCCATTTCCATTTTAAGCCTTTTTCAATGTAATACATTGGGCCGCCGGACATTTCCCCGCGTTCATTTTTGATACGGTATTTAACAGCTAAAACACCTTCGCCGTATTTAGTAGCCATACCAAACAGTGCAGTCATCCACATCCAAAATACCGCGCCTGGCCCGCCCAGTACACAGGCTGTCGCCACGCCTGCAATATTACCAGTACCGATTGTTGCAGACAGTGCGGTCATTAATGAGGCGAAATGTGAAATATCTCCGGCATGCTGGTCTGCATTTTCGTGTTTTCCAAATACCTGTTTAAAGGCTAGCGGCAGCATGCGAAATTGCCAAAACAGTAAGCGGAAGGTCAGGAATATGCCCGTACCGACAATAAGGACAAGCATATATGGGCCCCAGACCCAGCCGCTGATGGTTTCCATAAAGGTATGTATATCTTGCATAGGCAGTTCTTCTTTTTGGTCTAAATGAATGAGTAGGTAAATAATGGGTTAAACACTTGCAAAGCAAGTGCTGTGCCATTACGTGAATCTTCCTGATTTTTTTAAGGGCGTATTTTTTTTAATCAGCTTTATTTTTTACATATATTTTATCTTTTTACAAGAAATGTAATGAAAAATAGGAATGAACGAGCCGGTCTTTTGATATCAATTTTATATATAAGAAAAATAAATTAACTTTTAAAACTACTAAGAAAATATAGATAATGACAATTTTCTTTACATTTACTGAAGTTTTTCAGTTAATTTGTCGCAAATATTATCTGAAGTTGAAATATTTAATGTCAAATCAAGTTACCGAAACGCCAATTGAAGAAGGCGATTTAAAACGTAGCTTGTCCAACCGCCATCTGCAGCTGATTGCAATTGGCGGCGCCATAGGAACAGGCTTATTTATGGGTTCAGGCAAAACAATTAGTTTGGCAGGCCCTTCAATTCTAATTATCTATATGATTATTGGTTTTATGGTTTTTCTAGTCATGCGCGCCTTGGGCGAACTGCTGCTGTCAAATCTCCAATATAAATCTTTTATTGATTTTGCGACCGATCTGATTGGTCCATGGGCTGGGTATTTTGTCGGCTGGACCTATTGGCTATGCTGGATCACCATTGGTATTGCTGACCTTTCTGCCATTATTTACTATTTGCAGTTCTTTAATGGAGGGCAGGCATTTTCGCCAGAAGAAGGGGTGATGATCAGCATGGCCGCTATTGTGTTCATTATGGGTTTGAACTTAGTGACGGTGAAACTGTTTGGTGAATTGGAATTCTGGTTTGCGCTGATTAAAATTTTAGCCATTGTCGTGCTAATTGGTGTTGGACTTTGGATGATTTTTACCGGGTTTACATCTACCGCTGGCGAAGTGGCATCATTTACTCATCTATGGTCACATGGCGGTCTATTCCCTACGGGAGTCACGGGTTTCTTGGCAGGTTTCCAAATTGCCATTTTCGCCTTTGTCGGGGTTGAATTGGTCGGCACCACGGCGGCTGAAACCAAAGACCCTGAACATAACTTGCCTAAAGCAGTGAACTCTATTCCAATCCGAATCATTATTTTCTATGTGCTGGCGCTGGTGATTGTCATGTCGGTAACGCCATGGAACAGAATTGATCCGTCTATTTCTCCGTTTGTGAATCTGTTCAGTCAAGCGGGCATTGCTGCTGCTGCCATTATCATGAACTTGGTGGTGCTGTCTTCAGTGATGTCATCAATGAACAGTGGCGTGTTCTCTACATCGCGCATGCTGTTTGGCTTGTCGCGTGAAGAACAGGGGCCAAAAGCGTTTGGTCATTTAAACAAGCGTTCTGTTCCTGCTAACGCGCTGTATTTCTCCGCAGTGTGCCTGCTGTTGGGCGCTGCATTACAGTACTTTGTGCCAAATACAGTTGAAGCCTTTACTTTGGCCACCACGCTGTCAACGGTTTTATTTATTTGTGTATGGCTGATGATTATCTGGAGCTATATTGTTTACTATAAAACCCGCCCAGAACTGCATGCGAAATCAACCTTTAAATTGCCGGGCGGTCTGGTGACCTGCTGGGTGGTGATTATCTTCTTTATCGGCATGATTTATGTATTGTCGTTAGAGGCAGATACCATGAAGGCGCTTATGGTTAGCCCAATCTGGTTCCTTATATTGCTCATTGGTTACTTTGGTTTCTACAAACCGAAACACAAATAATCGAAACAAAATTAAAAAACGCCTGCAATATGCTGGCGTTTTTTTTTCTGCAGCGATAATCTCTAGCGTTTAGCGCTTCGGTCATGAAATTGATTGCGCTATACTTCTTTGAAAATATCAGATAGGTGGACAGATGCGCCAATTCATTTGCTGCATAAGTTTATGCGCAGCCGGTTTTGCGTTAAGCGGCTGCGGTCAGTCTGGCGCTTTGCAGCTGCCAAACGACCCAAATTATGACAAGCGCGCTAAATATTTGCTTTATGCAGATACGGAAGCGCCGAAAAAAGCTGAAGCGCAGCAAGATGCCTCCATTCAGCCTGTAGAAGCACCGGCCGAAACAGAATCCAATCCAACACCCTAAGACTTTTTAAGCAAGGATACATTCATGAGTTTTACCCGCATTAATGGGGTTTTGCACGCAGAACAATGTTCATTACAGCAGCTCGCGGAGCAATACGGCACACCGCTTTATGTTTATTCAAAAAATACGTTTGAAAAGCATTATTCCGATATGGACCGTGCATTTAGCTTTATCGATCATCAAATTTGTTTTGCGGTAAAGTCAAACTCTAATCTTGCAGTTCTGAATGTATTGGCCAAGCGCGGGGCAGGTTTTGATATTGTCACCGGTGGCGAATTAGCGCGCGTGCTCAAAGCAGGCGGCGATGCATCTAAAATTGTCTTTTCCGGTTTGGGTAAATCTGAAGCGGATATTCAAAAAGCGCTGGAAGTTGGCATTGCTTGCTTTAATGTCGAGTCTTATGCAGAGCTTGACCGTATTCAGAAAGTTGCAGCGCAGCTGGGCAAGCAGGCGCCAATTTCTTTGCGTGTTAATCCAGATGTCGATGCGAAAACCCATCCATATATTTCTACTGGATTAAAAGAAAATAAATTCGGCATTCCATCTGACAGCGTGTACGAAACTTATCAATACGCAGCGTCATTGCCGAACTTAGATGTGGTTGGCATTGACTGCCATATCGGTTCTCAGCTGACTGAAACGCAGCCTTTTGTTGATGCGCTGGACCGCGTGATTGTGATGATTGGCAAACTCAAAGAATTGGGCATTGAGCTGAAGCACATCGATATTGGCGGCGGTTTGGGGGTAACGTATAAAGATGAAACACCGCCAACTGTTGAAGAATATGCCAATGCGCTTCGTCCAGCTTTAGAAAAACTGGGTCTTAAAGTGTATATGGAACCGGGCCGAAGCATTTCTGCCAATGCCGGTGTATTGCTGACTAAAGTTGATTTGCTCAAACCGACTGCTCACCGCAACTTTGCCATTATTGATGCTGCGATGAATGACCTCATCCGTCCTGCACTGTATGAAGCATGGATGGATATTCAAGAAGTTGTACCTCGTTCAGAAACTGAAGCGAAAGAATGGGATGTGGTTGGCGCGATTTGCGAAACCGGCGATTTCTTAGGAAAAGAACGCAAACTGTCTATTCAGGCAAATGATGTGCTGGCAGTACTGGGCGCAGGCGCTTACGGTTTTGTCATGAGTTCAAACTATAACAGCCGCGGTCGCGCTGCTGAAGTGATGGTGGATGGAGCAGCTTCGCATCTGATCCGTGAACGTGAAAGCATTGAATCATTATGGGAACGTGAACGCCTTTTGCCTTAAGGAGTGATTTGGGATGTTATTAGAATTTACCAAAATGCATGGCCTGGGCAATGATTTTCTGGTGCTTGATCTGATTAGCCAGCGGGCTTATTTGGATACGCTCACTATTCAGCGTTTGGCAGACCGCCATTTTGGCATTGGTTTTGATCAGCTGCTGGTGGTTGAGCCGCCAGATATGCCCAATGCAGATTTTAAATACCGTATTTTTAATGCGGATGGGTCTGAAGTTGAACAGTGCGGCAACGGCGTGCGCTGTTTTGCGCGTTTTGTGCATGAGCGTCAGCTGACTGCAAAAACCAAAATTAAAGTGCAGACCAAAGCGGGTATTGTTGAGCCGGAGCTGGGTGCAAACGGCTGGGTGCGCGTGAATATGGGTTATCCAAAGTTTTTGCCGCAAGAAATTCCATTTTTGGCAGATGAAGCAGAGAGCCTGTATGACATTCAGCTGCCTGACGGCGGAGAATTAACCATTGATGTGGTTAATATGGGTAACCCGCATGCCGTGACGATTGTTTCAGATGTACTGAAAGCAGACGTGGCGCGTTTAGGCCCGCAAGTCGAATCGCATGAACGCTTTCCAGCTCGTGTAAACGCCGGCTTTATGCAGATTATTGATGAAAAACATGCACGTCTGCGTGTCTTTGAGCGTGGTGTGGGTGAAACACTGGCCTGCGGTACAGGCGCTTGTGCAGCAGCCGTTTCAGGTATTCGCCGCGGACTGCTGTCTAATTCTGTAGAAATTGAATTGGCGGGCGGCAAGCTGCAAATCGAATGGCGTGAAGGCGATGTCGTTTGGATGACTGGCCCTACGGCCAATGTTTATGAAGGCCGTCTGGATTTAAATTATTTCCAAGGCTAAGGCCTGCCAAACCATCTAAAGGCACTGTCTGAGGACGGTGCTTTTTTATGCCTGTAAATACGCTATGCTGTAGGTAAATGTTTAGATTAAATTATTGAAAACAAGATGACACATGCGGTTTTGCTTCCGGGCGCTTCAGGCAGTATTGGATTTTGGCAGCCTTTGCTGGATTTGCTCCCCGCCAAGCATACAGTACAAGTCGTTGGCTATCCTGGTTTTGACTGCCAGCCGGCTCAAGATGATGTGTATGATTTTAATAGCCTAAGTGTTTATGCTATGAATCAAATTCAGCAAAAATCGGTGCTTATTGCACAGTCTATGGGCGGAATTTTTGCTGTGCAAGCGGCTTTGCAAAAGCCAGAACTGATTCGGGGGCTTGTGTTGATAGCAACGTCAGGCGGTGTTGATCTAAGTTCATTTCAGATTGAGGACTGGCGCATTAATTATCAACAGCAGTTTACTCGTCATCCAGACTGGTTTGTCTGCACTCACAGCGATTATACCGGCCAGATGAAGGGGCTAAACTTGCCGGTATTACTGCTTTGGGGGGATGCTGATCCTATCAGTCCACTGGCTGTGGGGCGATATTTAAATCGTTTGCTGCCCAATTCGCAGCTGCAGGTAATTCATGGGGGAGATCATCAATTGGCTGCTCAACGGGCTGCAGAAATTGCGCCTAATATCATTGAGTTTATGAATGCATGTGAACTGCAAGGGTAAAGCTATGACGATAAATGCAGAGACTCTCACATTGCTGGAAATGTGGCTCAAACAGCGTGAAATTCAAAATCAGTCTACACATACCTTGCAGGCATACGAGCGTGATGTGGGGGATTTCTTAGCGTTTTGTGCTGAGCGTCAGCTTCAACTCCAAGATGTTGAAAAAACGGACTTGCGTGAATTTATTGCCTATAAAGTTGAGCAATTTCAGCTGAGTCCCAGCAGCCTGCAGCGCATGCTGTCTGCAATTCGCCAATTTATGAAATGGGCAGAGCAAGGGCATTATTTACAGTTTAATCCAGCCGATGATTTTCAATTGAAACGTCAATCCAGGCCGCTGCCGGGCATGGTGGATATTGAAACCGTAAATCAAATTTTAGATCAGCCGGCGCCGGAAAATGAAATGCAGCAGCAAATGTGGCTGCGTGATAAAGCTATTTTAGAATTGTTGTATTCCAGCGGCTTGCGTCTGGCTGAAGTGCAGGGCTTACGCATTAAAGATTTAGACTTTAACCGACAGCTGCTGCGGATTACCGGTAAAGGCAATAAAACCCGTGTGGTGCCTTTTGGTTCTAAGGCAAAAGATGCAGTGATGCAATGGCTGCAAGTCTACCCGCTGTGGCATGGCGATTATGTACCGGATGCCAATCTATTTATTACTCAAAAAGGCAATCCGCTGGGTGCTCGGCAAATTGAAAATCGAGTCAAATTTCAGGCGCAGCGCGCAGGTGTAAATGTCGATTTGCATCCGCATTTGCTCCGGCATTGTTTTGCCAGCCATATGTTGTCTAACAGCGGTGATCTGCGCGCTGTGCAAGAAATGCTGGGCCATACGAATTTGACCACTACACAAATTTATACCCATGTGGATTTTGACCGTTTGGCTCAAGTCTATGATCAGGCGCATCCGCGGGCGCAATTAAAAAAATAATATGCAAAAACGGCGCGGGCTGCTATTTTTTTCAGTCAATCGCTTGCACGATGCCCATTAAAACATTAAGCAGGCAAGCTAGAGTTGGGTTCGACTTTGTGAAATGTTGGCTATAAGCAGTGCAGGGGTGTGCTGCGGTACTGTTCGGGCAGGAATGATTTTTTCAAAAGCAGCCGCAATTTCCAGCAGCTGCGCCTCCTCAAATTCTCGCGCCATAAATTCAATATTGATGTTCATCGGGTAGGCGCTTCGCGGTGATTTAACCGATGCGGCAGGCAAAGAAATTGCAGGAAAACCGCTGAAGACACTGAGCCGGTTGGCGTCCCCTGTGTCCGGTATTGCTCCCAAATTGGCCGCCAGTCCAGGCATGCTGGGATAGGCCAGTACATCAAATGGCAGAGAGTCCCCGCTTCGCTGCCCAGCGCGATTGTTGAATGCGCGGCCTAAGACTTGGCGCACATGCGGTCCGCGCTGTACAGTATTTTTCAGATAGTCTGCTTCGTCTGCAGCGGACATGGCATCTTGTGCATAGCGTTCAAGGGCAGTGCTGGATGAAGCGCTGGCGCGCAGCAGCTGAAAAGACTGAAAAAAGCTGTCTGATCCTGTCAAATAGTCTGTAATAGCTGGTTTAAATTCGTGTTTTGATAGACTGGAATAGTTTTCGAAAATATAAGGCAGATCTTCAATTTCAATATTTTGTACAATCGCGCCGGCTTGAGTCATACGCTCTATGGCGCGTTCCATCGCCTGATTGACCAATGCGCCATCTTCACTTAGTACACCAGAGGCATTGGGCTGAGCGTACAGTGCGCGGATGATGCCTATACGTTTGCCTCGCAAAGCTGCATCCGCTGCAGGAACATAGCTGGCCGGTACTGAAAAGCGTGCCCGATATTGAATTGCATTGTCCAGCATCGGCGCAGAAACAGAAAATTCTGTGCGTTGATGCGCGCGTTGAGATGGATCAAAGCCCGCCAAGCTGTCCAGCAGGATGGCGCAGTCGGTTACTGTACGGCACATTGGGCCAGCTGTATCTTGGCTGGGGGATAGGGGCAATAGCCCATCTTGACTGATCAGGCGCAGAGATGGACGCAGCCCCACTAAGCCTTGTACAGCTGCTGGAATACGGATGGAACCGCCAGTATCTGTACCAATGCCGGCCAGCGCTAAACTTGCGCTGACTGCTGTGCCCGTTCCAGAGGAGGACCCGCCTGGGCCTTTTCTTAAATCATAAGCATTTTTAGTTTGACCGCCATGCCGGTGGCTTGAGCGCCCAGTAAAGCCGAAGGCAAATTCATCCATATTCGCCTTGCCGATAATAATTCCGCCTTGGGATTTGATTTGCTGAATAATAAACGCATCCTGCTGCGGATAATGATTTGCAAGCGCAGCAGCCCCTGCTGTAGTCGGCATCCCGGCTGTATCAATATTGTCTTTGGGAAGTATGGTGACACAGTGGAGCGGACCTTTCAGGCGGTGATTCTTTTGATAATCATCATCAAGCGCTTGCGCGTCTTTAAGTGCATTGGGATTAAGGCTGATAATGCTGTGCAGCGCGGGGCCAGCTTGATCATAAGCGGCAATGCGGTCTAAATAGCTTTGCACAATGCTGACACAGCTCATGTGCTGTTGCACAATAGCCGCATGCACATCAGCAATAGTCGCTTCGACTGGATTAAACTGTATGGCCTGAGGGTGATTTGTTTGAGCAAGATCAGATTTTTGTTCATCTCGGCAGGCGGCCAGAAGTGTGAAGCTCAAGATGAGGCAATATGGAATTAAGCGTTTGCAACAGTGAAACATAATATAGAAAGTGGATACGCTGACGGGCTGAACAGGCGTATCAAATGACAATAAATAGGCGATGCGCCTATTGTATAAAAGGTTCTAGCGCCTTAGCCCAAAAGCTTTTAAGAAATGCCGTTAAATGTTGGAAAATTAATCTGGGAGCAAGTTTAATTGTAAAAGTTTCATGTTTAGCCGCAATAAACTTCAAATTTGCATGCTGTCAAAATCTAGACAAATCATTAGAAAGCACATAAATTATTCAAATGCAGGCGTGAAATTTGAAGGTTATAAAGTGCTGAAAATTGAGATGACATACAGACTTGTGATCTTTACAAGCACAAAAAAAGACTGTTTTGTGGACTAAAGCAGTATCAAAATAAATCAATTTTTCACGTATAAATACAAGATGGGTTGCCATAACTGTTCCGCGGCTGGTCAACCTAATTTTGAAATTTCGCCCTTAAAAGCGGTCAAAATATATTTTTTAAAAAAATTAAAGGTGTACAGCGGATACTGAACACCGTGTGATAAAGGTTAAGAAAGTTTGAAGTGGTCGGCAGCAATAATGCTCGGGAAGAAATTATTTTGTTCTGCTGCGTTTCAACAAGGTTTTAAGTAAAGAAATGGACAAAACAATGATTCCAGAGATGCAAGCAAAGTATGAACAGCTTAGTGCGAAGCAAAAAGAAATTTTCGCAGGTTATGGGCTTCGTCAGCTTAAACATTTTGTCGAGATTAGTCTGCCTGAAATAGAAGCCGTGCTTCCCGCTGGCGCACAAGTGTCAGGTATTAATTCAGAAGGCCGTGTGCAGGCGGTGAATCCAGTGACCGGTCAAAATTATGTTTGGATTTCTGATAAACAATGGCAAGCGCGTGAGCAGGCGCCGCAAGTTGTCGACACCAAAGAAGACGCGATTGCTGTATGGGAAGCCTTTAATTTGTCAGCTTATGAACTCATCAATTTAAGCCACATTCACCGTGACTTTTTAGAAAAACAGCCAGCTTAATGCGATATAAGGTATGTGCTGGTGAAGGGCTATCATCATTCAGTTTAGGATGCTTAAAATAGCCCTCATGCTGCATACCCAAGTGCAAACCGGTGAAGCCGATAAATGCTCCACTTTGTTTTTAATTGCAGTGTCACAAATCTTCAAGCGTTGAGCTTAATCAATTGCTGAAATTTTTCGGCCCATGCTTCGCTTTCATGACAGTTTAAGCTGGAAGGAAAAATTGCATCACCTGCGGGTTGGCATTAAGCGCAGCATAAGGGGGAAAGTCGCTGGGCTGCCATGGCCTTAAAATTAAGCGCGCAGTGTCTAAAATGGCGGTTTCTGCGAGAACATGCGCTTACTTAATCATAAATCCTCTAAGGGCAGCTGAAAGCTCTGTTTAATAATCTGACTTGGCAAATCGGTCTTTACACTGGTGATGCCATTTTTCTTGGTCAAATGTGTGGACTGAAATTTACGGTAACTTTCTAAATCAGGCACCACCACTTTCAGCATGGCATCACATTCACCTAAAATAATGTAGCACTCCATGACTTGCGGCAGTTCTTTCATGGCTTCAATAAAGGTATCAATGGTTTCGGCATCTTGTCCAACCAGCCAAATACGCGAGAATAAAATCAGCTGAAATCCAATTTTAAGTGGATCGACCACCGTGGTGTAATTTTGAATGACACCGGCTTCTTCTAGTATTTTCACCCGGCGTAAGCAGGAAGATGGCGACAAGCCAATTTCACGAGCAAGATCGTTGTTTTGTATGCGGCCATTGTTTTGCAGCTCACGAATGATACTTTTATCGATTCGATCCAGCTTTACTGAAATAGACTTAGAAGATATTTTCATAAATTAGAATATAATTTGAAAAATAAGAACAATTATAGAATATTTGAAATCCTATTTTATACATTTTCAAACATACTAATTTCACTTTCAGGACATAGAAAGGGAAAATTGAAATGTCTGTATTTGCACTCTTTGCCTTAACGGTAATCCCCCTTATTTTCACACCAGGACCCGATATGCTTTTTATCCTGTCACAAGTGATGGGTAAGGACGCAAAAGCAGGCATGATGGCAACACTAGGCGTATGTTCAGGTTATTTGGTGCACTCAGTTTTAGTCGCCTTGGGAATTGCTGCCATTATTGTTTCATTTCCTGTGCTGTTTGAAACCATTCGCTGGTTGGGTATTGCGTACTTGCTGTATCTGTCTGCTCATTTATTGCGTTCAGTCTTTAGCAATAAAAAGCTCAGTATTGAAAATAATTCAGCTTCGAATCCGATTAAAAAAGGTTTTTTTACTGCTTTGTTAAACCCGAAAGGCATGCTGATTTACTTTGCAATCTTGCCGCAGTTTATTGATAAATCTGCCAATACGGTCAGCCAAGGCTTAATTCTTTCATTTATTTTTATTGCGTTGATCTTTGTGGTGTATTGCAGCTTGAGTGTGATTTTTGCGCGCATTAGCCGTAAAACCCAAATTGATGAGCGTAAACAAAAATGGATTGACGGCACATCGGGCGGTTTATTGGGTTTGGCTGCCGCATGGTTAATGGCAAATTAATGAACTTGTGTTGTGATCTTTCTTCTAGGTTTTTGTACTGTGATCGCAGTAAATTCATAAGATAAGGATTGAACAGGGCACGCTTTTAAAAATATTTGAATCTATAGATGAACAAATCTCTATAGAAACATGAGTTCTGAAAATAGACATGATCCATAAAAAATGCCTGCTGAAATTCAGCAGGCATTTACATATATATGGAATGGCCAGAAATCTGCCGGATTAGATTCTATAAAATCTATAGCCTTTACTATATTGCGCGCGAATAGAACAATTAGATAGCAGGAAATTGGGTTGAAAATAAGCATCTATCTTAAATGACATAAAGTGCATGATATGCGCGCCAGTCATTTTTGCATGAAAAATACGCAGGTGTTGTGGCTGAAAGAGATGAAATCAAAACTTTTGATGAGAGTAATCAAGTAAAAACATAATAAAAATCAATGGTTAAAAATTGACTAAATCATCTGTGAAAACAGACAAATAAAACTTGTTTGAAAAAGTGTGAACGTTAAGTTCAAGGAATTTTACGCATTTTTACAGCTCTTTCGATAATTGTGACTTGACCGAAATGCCATGCGCATTGCAAGATAGGGCACCTAAAAAATTTAAAGTGAAGAGTTATTATGGCTTTTCATAACATTTACATTTGCTAAAACAGCCGAGGATTACATGAAGGCTCTTGTTGCTGTAAAACGTGTGGTTGATGCCAACGTTAAAGTTCGCGTTAAGCCGGACAACAGTGGAGTTGATCTGACTAACGTTAAAATGTCAATCAACCCATTCTGTGAAATCGCAGTGGAAGAAGCGGTTCGTTTAAAAGAAAAAGGAACTGTTTCAGAAATCGTTGTTGTTTCTATTGGTCCTAAAGAATCTCAAGAACAAATTCGTTCAGCAATGGCACTTGGTGCTGACCGTGGTATTTTGGTTGAAGCTGACGATAACCAAATTGGTGCACTTGAAGTTGCTAAAATCCTAAAAGGTGTAGTTGAACAAGAACAACCACAACTTATCCTTTTGGGTAAACAAGCAATTGATGATGACTCTAACCAAGTAGGTCAAATGCTTGGTGCATTGTTAAATGCTGGCCAAGGTACTTTTGCTTCTGAAGTAAAAGTTGAAGGCGACAAAGTACAAGTGACTCGTGAAATTGACGGTGGTTTACAAACTGTTGAGTTAAACCTTCCCGCAATCATCACAACTGACCTTCGTTTGAATGAGCCACGTTATGCAGCATTGCCTAACATCATGAAAGCTCGTAAAAAACCACTTGATACTAAAACTCCAGCTGATTTTGGTGTAACTTCAACAACTAATCTTAAAACAGTTAAAGTTGAACCACCTGCAGAGCGTAAAGCTGGTGTACAAGTGAAGTCTGTTGATGAATTAGTCGATAAACTTAAAAATGAAGCAAAATTGATCTAATAGGCAGGATATAAATCATGATTATTTTAGTTCTCGCTGAGCACGACAATAAAACACTTAACGGTGCAACTTTAAATGTTGTTGCTGCAGCTCAAAAAATCGGTGGTGATATCACTGTTCTTGTTGCTGGTTCTGGTGCACAAGCTGTAGCTGATGCTGCTGCTAAAGTTGCTGGTGTAAGCAAAGTATTACTTGCTGATAACGCTGTATATGCGAACCAATTGGCTGAAAATGTTGCTGCTTTAGTTGCTGACTTGGGTAAAGGCTATAGCCATATCCTTGCTGCTGCAACCACAAATGGTAAAAATATTCTTCCACGTGTTGCTGCACTTTTAGACGTAAGCATGATCACTGATATCATTGCTGTTGAAGGTCCTAAAACTTTCAAACGTCCGATCTATGCTGGTAATGCAATTGCAACTGTTGAATCTTCTGAATCAATCGTAGTTGCAACTGTACGTGGTACTGCTTTTGATCCAGTTGCTGCGGAAGGCGGTTCTGCTGCTGTTGAAGCGGTAGGTGAAGTGAAAGATGCTGGCATTTCTAAGTTTATCAACGAAGAAATCGTGAAATCTGAACGTCCAGAATTGGCAGGTGCACGTATCGTTGTATCTGGTGGTCGTGGTGTTGGTTCAGGTGAAAACTATCACAAAGTACTTGATCCATTGGCTGACAAACTTGGTGCTGCTCAAGGTGCATCACGTGCTGCGGTTGACGCTGGTTTTGTTCCAAACGATATGCAAGTTGGTCAAACTGGTAAAATCGTTGCACCTGACCTATACATCGCTGTAGGTATTTCTGGTGCGATTCAGCACTTGGCTGGTATGAAAGATTCTAAAGTGATCGTTGCGATCAACAAAGATGAA
>JASLHF010000269.1 GCA_030152275.1 Acinetobacter sp.
TGCGCGCACAGTTTTTGGCTATGTAGCTCAGTTGGTTAGAGCACCGCACTCATAATGCGGGGGTCACAAGTTCAAGTCTCGTCATAGCCACCATATTTAAGAAAAAGACCGCTCCGATTGGGCGGTCTTTTTTTATGCTTAGCATTATGAATTGCGCAGATCTTTTCCAATTCGTTCCATATATAAATAGCGGTCTGGCTTGAGGGGAAAGTCTATGATGGCGCATTAGAACAATTTTTCAGTAACAGTACTTAGATTTTAATTTATTGAGATTTGCATCTATGCAAAGCTTGAAATGTATTTGCTGGCTAATGTGCCTATTGCTGCCGGCAATGTACAGAATGAATGTTTTTTAAGTAGTTAAACCGCATTTGGAATAAAAAGATTTGCCATCTTGGGGTTTTATTTATATTATACCGCCCATGGAAGCGTGGCAGAGCGGTTTAATGCACCGGTCTTGAAAACCGACGAGGGCGCGAGTCCTCCGTGAGTTCGAATCTCACCGCTTCCGCCATATTCAAAAAGCCCCTGCAATGCAGGGGCTTTTTTTATCTGTATTTTTATCTCTTATCAAACTTTAGATGAAAAAAGTCAAAATAGGATGTTTGGGGAAATGAATATAAAATGAATTAATCATTTTTGAATATTTACGGCGTTGAAGAGATATTTTTAGTACCAAAAGGGCTTATGAATAAATCCTGAGATCAAAATAAAAGGGCTGTAGATTAAACATACCCCGTGTATTTTTTCCTCATAAAAACTGTATTGTACAAACCTGGCGTTAATGAATTATTCAGCAATATAAGTTTCATATGATTGAGTCTGCATCTAATCCATATCTTATTGCCAGCAGGCGCTCCTGCAATTAAGTCTTAATTAATCAGAAAATATTTAGATTCGGTTTAATTCTTCTGCTTAATGCCCTGTTCATCCAAAAAGCACACAAGGGTGAAAATCAAATCTATTTTGATGCGGCGATTCAGTGTTGCGTAAGGATTGAATCTGTATTTCGAATCACGTTACGTATGGTTGCTGACTTTATTTAAAGCCTAATTAGGCTTAGCTACAGTATAAAAAATTTACTTTTTTGTTCATGCTAAACTATTCGCTTTATCAGTGAATATCAGCCAATATCATAAGTGCTTTTTGACTGATGAAAGCATTAGATTGAGCATGTCTATCTAGATAAAAAATAATTCAAGAGCTTAAAAAGTTGTTAACTTAAAGAGCTGTATTAGGGGAATTTATTATGGCCATGAATCATGTACCGCCGCTTTATCCGCAGCAAAAAAGTAAAAACGAAACTTTAAGCTTAGTGCATGGCATTTATGCAGGCTTGCTGCTTTGCGCTTTAGTGATTGTCCTGTATTTGGAATATCAGCAAAGCAGTATGCCGGTGCTGGAGCTGGCGGTACTCAGCGGGTTTATGCTGCTGATGTTTGGCCTGAATGTGCTGGCCTGCCTGAAAGTGAAAAAAGGCCAGAATGAAGGTTTGATTCTGTCGCGTATTATGGCAGCGCTGATGCTGCTTAGTTTTCCAATTGGCACGCTATTAGGGCTATTTTCTTTATGGAAAACCACAGCTAAACAATGGGAAAAATAAAGGGCTGGAACACAGTTGCTGGCGCATGTATTTTTTTAAGGGAGCATGCTTCCAAACTGGCTGCCGCCAAATTTTGAGTGAGGCCAGCCGAAGCATTGGTGGTCATGTTTGTTTAAGGCTATCAAATGTTCAATTAAAGCTAAACAATATTGTTACTGTCTGATAAAGGGTGCATTAAGGTCTATATACTCAATACTCAAAAAATCTCTCGCCCATTTCCTGCTGCTAAACCGGATTCATGTGTGTGCTGGGCTGATGTTATGTAGTTTAAACAGCTTGCTTAAACACATTAATTTCCCGCTGATTGATCGTCTATATCATTGCAACTTGTTGAGCTCAGACTGATAGGCAAAAGGGGAAGTCTGTATATCGCGGCATTACATTGGTAATCAGCCGCTGCTGTGCAAGACCTGATTCAATATTGCGGTTTGGTCGTAAATGGATGCTTGCTTAAGCGGTGCAGCATTTTGTATCAGCTTGCTAAAAAGCCGTTTTAGACTAAAGTATGATGAAAATACGTACAAAACGTATCAATGTTTGAAAAATATTAAAAATTAATCTGTTAGCTGTATTTATCCCATTTTTCTGCATTTGTATTTTAAGGCAGAATTCACATTTTTAGTTTTATATTGGTATGACCAATTCATTATATTAAATTAGCATTTGATCTTTTTCCTGACAAAAAGTAGGATATTTCAGCTCCAACTGCTATATATTTTTATTTTATTGAATATTGGTCATACCAATTATCGTATATGTCGATGGTGTTCAGACCGGTTTGTGTTCTCGAAAGCATTTCAAGGAGATGACAATGCTTCAGCAATGGCAACAAATTTATGATCCGATGGGGAACATCTGGCTGTCTAGCTTAGTTGCCCTGATTCCAATTATTTTCTTCTTCCTCGCATTAGCGGTTTTCCGTTTAAAAGGCAGTGTAGCCGGTAC
>JASLHF010000001.1 GCA_030152275.1 Acinetobacter sp.
GCGCAGGTCTTCCAGCTTGTTAATCTGTTCCAGATTTTCTTTCCAGTCTTCAGGCAGTTCATCAAACAGCGCTTTCAGCTTTTTGGCTTTTTCATTTTCGCTCAGGCTTTTGTCATTCACCACGTCCATGCGGTTTAAGGTGTAGACGTGATAAGTATTTTCCGTACCAAACAGGCCTTCAATTTCATAATTGGAAAAAAACTGTTTACGCAGATTTTGTGTGCTGTTGAAGATTGCGCGGTAATACTGCGGGTCATCTTGACTCAGATTTGGCGCCTGCAGGCCGCCCAAGCGCTCGCGGTAATCCATATAGCGGTTCCACAGATCTAGAATTTGCGACAGCGCCGGCTCTTTATAGCTTTGGCCAATATACGCTTTAAAGTCTGCTTTAATTTGATCTAAGCTTTTTTCGCCGTATTGGGTAATGAAATATTCAAAACAGTCGCGGGTTTGTTCATTGACGCTTAGACGGCCTGAACGGTCCACACGCATTTGACAGTTAATTTGGGTGTCTTGCTGACTGGCGCTGGAATAAGGCAATGCGCCGGGGTGAGGGTTTTGCGCTAGGGGTGCATCGTTTTTTGCAGCTGCAGGCGGCTGATCTTGATTGGAGATTGCAGAAGCTTCTCCATCCTGAGGCGCCATCCAAATCATAAAAGCGCCAGCAAACAGAATTACGGCGGCCGCGATAATCCATAATTTATGTTTTTGCATATCCTATGCACCTGTTATCTATTCTAATTGTTTTATAAATGAGGCAACGGGTCTGAATATGCCATAAGTCGGCAACAAAATCACAGAAATGTTGTAAATATTCGGTTAACATGGCGGGGGTTCCTCTCGCTTATTTTTGCCATGAAATCATCTTCACCTAAAATCCAGCGCCGCCACATCAGCGGTGTATTTTTACTGAATAAACCGCTAGGCATCAGTTCTAATGCTGCGCTGCAAAAAGTGCGCTGGCTGTACCGCGCGCAAAAAGCTGGACATACGGGCGCCTTAGATCCGCTGGCCTCTGGACTGCTGCCGATTTGTTTGGGCGAAGCCACAAAGTTTTCGCATTATTTGCTGGATTCGGTAAAGCGTTATGAAACCACAGTGTTTTTGGGGCATAGCACAGTCACTGGGGATACCGAAGGCGAAATGCTGCTGGAGCAGGCAGTTCCGGCATTAACTGAAGAAAAAATTCAGCATGCGCTGCAACAGTTTACTGGGGATATTCAGCAGGTGCCGCCAATGTATTCGGCGCTGAAAAAAGAAGGCCGTCCGCTATATGAACTGGCGCGCAAAGGCATTGAAATTGAGCGTGACGCGCGTCCTATCACCATTGAAGCTATTCGTTTGCTCGCATTTACAGAAAACAGTATTACGCTGGATGTTACCTGTTCTAAGGGCACGTATATCCGGGTTTTGGGGGAAGATATTGCCAAAGCGCTGGGGACTTATGGCCATTTAACGTATCTGCACCGCATTCAAACCGGACATTTTAATTTAATTCCAAGCTATACCATTGAGTATTTGGAGTCGCTGAGTGAGGCTGAGCGTGAAGCGCTGCTGCTTCCGGTGTATGCGCCCATCGAACATTTTCCGCAGGTGCAAGTGCCGGAAGGGCGCGCTGAATTTTTCAGCCGCGGTATGGAAAGCAATATTGAGCATGAGGCTGCGGCCGAAGCGCTGGTATTTGACGGCGAAAAATGCCTAGGTCTGGCAGAAATTACTTCGAAAAAACGTTTAGTGCCAAAACGGGTGCTGAATCTATAATAACCCTGTGTTGCTGAATTAAGGCGGTTGCTGTGGATATTGAAATTATTTTAACCCTGCTGTTTTTTGCGTTTTTTGCCGGCGCGATTGATGCTGCGGTTGGAGGCGGGGGATTAATTCAGATCCCAGCCATTATGAATGCCATGCCGCAGCTGGCGCCCGCGACAGTGTTTGGCACAAATAAGCTGTCTTCAATTTTTGGAACGGCCTCGGCGGCGGCCAGTTTTCTCCGGCAGGTGAAATTGCGCTGGAAGCTGCTGGCGGTTATTGCCAGCTGTGCATTTATTGCTTCTTTCGCTGGCGCAGCCTGCGTGTCTATGATTCCTAAAGAGGTGCTGCGCCCTTTTGTGCTGGTCATGCTGATTGTGATTGCGGTTTATACCTTCATGAAGAAGCAGTTTGGCCAAGTGCATGTGCAGCAGGAACTGACAGTAAAGATTCTGGTACTGGCTGCCGTAGGCAGTTTGCTCATCGGTTTTTATGACGGAATTTTTGGGCCGGGCACGGGCAGTTTTTTTATTTTCTTTTTTATTCGCTATTTAAAAACCGATTTTCTGCATGCTTCGGCGCTGTCTAAAATTGCGAACTTGACCACCAATTTGGCGGCCTTAAGTTTTTTTGTGCCGACTGGACATGTGCTGTTTCAAGTGGGCGCGATGATGGCCGCTGCAAATATTTTGGGTTCAATTGTTGGCGTAAAAGCAGCGTTAAAGTACGGCAGCGGTTTTATCCGCATACTGTTTTTGGTGCTGGTGTCTGTGCTGATATTGCGTTTGGGGTATCAGACATTGACTGGCCAATCCTGAGGGGCTGAAAAGCCAGTTAAACAAAAATCTAACACAGCCTCACAGATTTCAGTATGTGAATGCAATAGTATGAAAAATAGCCAGTGCGCCTGACTTTAAAATAAATACAGATTTGATTGCATTCCATGCATCACATTCGAGGTCATGATAACAATGAATATTTTTGAAGCATTACGCCAAAGCCATGAAAAACAGCGTGAATACGCTGGAAAACTGCTCCAAACTTCAGGCGATACGCCGGAACGCCGCAATTGGTTTGAGCTGCTGAAGAATGAATTATTTGCCCACGCAGTCGGTGAAGACCGTTACTTGTATATTCCGCTGATGATGACTGATTCTGGGCTGAATATTACCCGCCATGCGCTGTCTGAACATCATAAAATGGATGAGCTGCTGGAGCAGATGACCGAAACCGAATTCAGCAATCCCGGCTGGCTGGCGATAGCCAAAAAACTCTCGGACACGGTACATCACCATTTGCAAGAAGAAGAACACGGGTTTTTTCAGCAGGCTGGTAAGATTTTATCTGCAGAACAAAAAACCGAGTTGGCCAAGCAGTATTTAGCGGAATATGAAAAATATAAGCGCAAAGACAAAGAGAGTTTGGTGGAATAACTCTAAAGCTGAATTTGATTTTTACTTTGGCATTATGGTGATTTCAGCTTAAGGATCTTTCCCGCAAAGCTTTTTTTTACTGTCAGCTGTGCTGGGTGCGCTGTATAAAAAGGAGAGCGGCCATCTATACAGTGTTGCGGTAAAGCCCACTGATTATTTTGACGGTGTCTGAGGCGCGGCCCGCAATGTCACGCCGACCGAAGCTGCCATGACGCACAATAACGCCAGCCATTGCAGCGTACCGATTTTCTCACCCAGCAGGAAAAATCCTGTCAGGGCAGC
>JASLHF010000058.1 GCA_030152275.1 Acinetobacter sp.
ATTGACGGGCTTAAAAAAGAAAACTCCGATGATCTGCTGCAGCTGGAACGCTATTTTATTGATATTCAAAAGGAGTTTCAGTCGAATAAAGCCAACCGCCAGCCGGCGCTGCGCAATTTGGTGTCACTGATTTTTATTCAACTGATCCGCTTAGGCGATGTCACTGCGCCGCGCATCAACAGCTGCAGCGGCGATTTAGCCACGTTCCGCGCCTTTAATGACTTAATTGAAAATCATTTTTTAGAACACTGGCCATTAAGCGAATATGCCAAAGCTTTAAATGTCACAGAAACCCGGCTAAATGATATTTGCCGCCGCGTTGCAGATATTTCCTCTAAAAAATTGATTTTTGACCGGCAGATGCAGGAAGCTAAACGGCTGCTGATTTTTTCTGATGCCACCATCAATACTGTCTGCTATCAGCTGGGGTTTAAAGATCCCGCCTATTTCAGCCGCTTCTTTAACCGCCACGCCGGCCTGCGGCCATCTGACTACCGCACACAGCACTTGAACACCGCCCGAATTTAAACCATGACTGAATTAAAATCTCCCGCTTCAAAATCCCTGATTGTGCTGCTGAGCGCGCTGGTCGCGTTTGGCCCGCTGTCAATTGATATGTACTTGCCCAGCCTGCCGCTGATTGCGCAGGATCTGCAAACACCTGTCAGCGCTGTGCAAAAAACCATTACGCTTTTTTTAATTGGCTTTAGTGCCGGCATGCTGGTGTATGGCCCGCTGTCTGACCGCTATGGGCGTAAAAAGTTGCTAATGCTGGGCATGCTGATCTATATTGCAGCCACTTTAGGCTGCGTATTTGCCAGCCAAATTGAACAGCTGCAGTTGTTCCGTCTATTGCAGGCCATTGGCGGCGCCAGTGCCTCTGTACTGTCCCGCGCGCTGGTACGCGACTTGTTCAGCAACGCAGAAATCCCCAAAATTTTGTCCGTGATGCATATCATCACCATTACCGCAACACTGGCCGCGCCGATTTTAGGCGCATTTATTGCCACACATTTCAACTGGAACGGGATTTTTATTTTTCTGCTGCTGTATGCGTTATTGTGTTTTGTCTGGAGCAAATTCGCCATTTCTGCGCCACCGAGCACGCATGCGCCAGCAGGTATTTTAAGTAACTATCAAAAAGTGCTCAGCTCGCGTCCAGCTTGGGGCTTTATGCTGGCCAACAGTTTTTCATTCGGCGGTATGTTTGCCTATATCACCGCATCATCCTTTGTTTTTATTCAGCACTATGGCTTTAGTCCAGCGCAGTACGCCTATTTATTTGCTTTTAACCTACTGTCTATCCTGATTTTCACAAGCATAAATACCCGCGCTTTAAAATATGCATCTGCACTGCAGCTACTGAAAATCATGGCCTGCATTTCTGCTGCCTCAGGTATCTATTTGGCGGCTGTCACGGCGATGGATTTGGCCTCACCAATCTGGCTGATTATCGGCTTAGCTGGTTTTGTCGGCGTGACCGGTTCAATTGGCGCCAACTCGATGGCCAATCTGCTGCAGCTGCTGCCGCAGCAGGCCGGCACCGCCTCTGGACTGTCGGTTTCGATGCAGTTTGCTATGGGCGCGCTGCTGAGCTGGGTGGTCAGCCTGCTGTCACAAGGCAGTCATCCGGCTGCGATGAACTATGTCATCTGCGCCGGCGCTTGCCTGTGCTTGCTTAGTCTGCTGCTGACCCGAGGCATACAAGAAAAGACATAAAAAAGCATAAATGACAAGACATGACCGGAACACAATCAATCCAGCAATATGAAAGACAGACAGCCCTTCACGTTAAAGGCTGGGCACTCAATAGACTGGCCCTGCATCAGCCGCAAACGATTGCATCAGCAAGAGCGCTTCGTCCGCTCTTGCTTTTTTATGATTAAAGCGAAGCTCAAGCCCTATTGCGCTTCTGACCATGCGCCATAACTGACATTCGGCAGCACGATAAAACGCTCGCCAAATTTGTCTTTATTCTTGGCAACAGCTTCAGCCCGCTCTGCTGGGGTTTGATGATTGCTAAATGCATCAGAAAAATCATGCAAGGTATCGCCCAATAGCAGAACGATTTCATAATCTTGACTGACTGCCTGACGCCGCTGCTCTTTGGATGTGCCATACAGCAAAATTTGATCGCTTTGCACTTGCGGCAGATTCAGCTGCTTCATCATGCGCATAGCTGATGCGCGGTATTTTTCAGAACGGTCAGAAATATAAAAAATTTTCACACCCTGCTGATTGGCATAATTCAGAAAGTCCAAACTTCCCGGAATCAGCTTCGGCTGTCCAGACTGCTCCCACGCATCCCAAGATTTCCAATGGGTATAATCTTCACAGCGCTTCAGATCATTCACAAACACATCAGTATTGTCTAATACGGTTTCATCCAAGTCAGTGACGATGGCAAGATTTTTTGCCTCTGGATGTTCCTTCAACGTTTCCTTCAAACGATGCGCTGCAATATTAAACGCCTGCAGCTGCAGCGCCTGCACTTCTGCAGAACGGTTTTGGAATGTCAAACTCATACCGTATTTCTGTACGGCAGCGCAGCTGGGCGCTTCTTTGGCCTGCAGCGGTGCTGTGCTCAAACCGGCAGCCATCATCAGCCCCGCCATTAAGCTGTTTCGCATCATCTTCATGTTCAAATTTTTCTCGTCCGTCTATTTATTTAAAGCAAGCGCTGCATTTGCATGCCGCAGCTGTTTAAAGCGCAGCCGGCTGGCTGACTTTCCACTGCGCTTTCCACATGCGCCAGCCGTTGAGCGCCAGCAAGATAAAAATAAAATATAAAAAAGCAGTGAGGTTCAATGATTTATGCATATACATCAGCACATAAACTGCATCCAGCACACACCACATGGCCCAGCTTTCAATATATTTTTTCGCAGCCCAATAACTGGCCACCAAACTGAATGAGGCCAGCATAGAATCCAGCCATGGCAGCGCCGCATGGGTATAGCTGGAAAACAGCAGGCCCAGCAATAAGCCGCCGGCAACTCCGATCAATAGGCTGCACCCCAGCACCCTTTTGGGCATATAGCCTGCCTGCAGCGGCTCGGCTGCGCTGGCTTTTGACCAGCTGAACCAGCCGTAGATTTGCATGATGATAAACACGCCTTGCAAAGCAGCATCCGCCAACAAATGCACTTGGTAAAAAATGACCATATAGAGAATCACTGCGACAATATTCACCAGCCAGCAAATGCGGTACTGCTTGGAGGTGAGCCAGACACCCAGCACATTCAAAATAAAGGCGGCAATTTCTAAATGGGACATCTTCTCTACCTGCTTAGAAATTCAGTTTCAATGCCAGATTGGCGGTGCGCGGCGCGCCGAGGAACATGTAGCCGTCACCATCCGATTCACCGACGTCACGCCAGTATTGTTTATTGAACAGGTTATCCACATTCAAACGCAGTTCTGCATCCGTTTTATTCCATTTAAAGGCATAGGCTGCGCCTGCATCAAATACACTGTAACCGCCAACTTTGGCTGTGGCTTCACGGTTGGCATATTTGCTTGCGCTGTAGCGCCCGCCGGCCATCAGTTTTAAACCGTCCACTTGCGGCAGATCATAGGTGACAAAGCTGGCAACGCGGAATTTCGGCGCATTTTGCATTTGATGCCCTGCATAGGCAGCATT
>JASLHF010000061.1 GCA_030152275.1 Acinetobacter sp.
CCAATATTCAGCTTAGTTTCCGCTTTTACGCGCTTTTTATTGACCCGCACTTGGCTTTCACGGATTAAACGGTAAATGCGGCTTTTCGGCACACCTTTAAGACGGCTAAACAGAAAATTATCAATACGCTGACCGGCTTGATGCTCATCGACTTCAAACCAAGTGACGCTTTGCCATTGCTGTGTAGAATTCATACAGTTACTGTGACCTAAAAAAATACCGAAATTGATTAAAAACTGATCATTTAGGCTATGCTTTACACAAGAAACATAAGCTTAGCCCATAGGCAGATGATGCAAGGTTTGATATAGTCAGCGCACGGAAACCATCGTAAGTGAGTAAAACTTGGTTCATTTCAGTTTCTGCTGAAACCGATCCCAGCCTTATACCCTCACGCAAAACGGGAAGGTCCCCAAAGAATTATGCCGACGCCGAAGGCTTATTATATCGGTAAAACTGTAAGCTGTTGCGTTTAATTGCATCTTAAGGTGCAAAAGCAGCTTGCCCCAAAAAAATATGCGCCAACTTTGTTGGCTTTTAAACGTAAACTGATACACATCAGATTAGTCGCTCCCTGATGCTGCATTCAGGCTACAGCGTTTGATGCATTGGATCTGCACAATTTGTAAGATACGACGATAATTCCGTATCAAGACACTCTATCAAATATGAAGGGATGATCTTAGAGCAATGTGACAGTGAAAGTTACTCACATCCAATGCACCGCTCGTCCGCCAGTGAATCGCACAGGTGACTTTAATCGTTTAAAGATTGAAGCCGTATTGCCATCATCAATACGTGAATCATAAACCGAAGCCTACCCAAAACGGCCGGTAAGAAAAGCTCAGAACGCAATCTGTTTTTGAAGACTGAGCAATTGATCCGTGATGCGTGATGTTCGCTGCGTGCAAAGCGATATTTTGCTGTGTATCACTACTAGGTGTTACACCCATGAAACGTATGTTGATTAATGCAACACATGCCGAAGAAATTCGCGTTGCACTTGTCACTGGTCAGCGTCTTTACGATTTTGACTTAGAGAATCGTACCCGTGAACAAAAAAAATCAAATATCTATAAAGGCCACGTGACTCGCGTAGAGCCTTCTTTAGAAGCCGTCTTTGTAGAATATGGCGCAGGCCGTCAAGGCTTCCTGTCTATGCGGGAAATTGCCAACTCTTATTACAAAGCTGACCCCCGCCAAACATCAAATATCCGCGAACTGATCACAGAAGGCACAGAACTTCTGGTTCAAGTGGAAAAAGAAGAGCGCGGCAATAAAGGCGCGGCTTTATCAACATTCATTTCTTTAGCTGGCCGTTATTTGGTACTCATGCCAAACAACCCGAAAGGCGGCGGCATCAGCCGTCAGATTTCAGGTTCAGTTCGTGACGAATTGAAAGAAATGCTGGCGTCTTTAAGCGTACCGCGCGGCATGAGCGTGATTGTGCGTACTGCAGGTATCGGCCGTTCTCAAGAAGAACTTCAGCTGGATCTGCAGCACTTGCTGGATCTTTGGGCGCAAATCCAAAGTACTGCAAGCTCTGGCCCATCGCCTATGCTGGTGCATCAAGAAGCTGGTGTAGTCACCCGCGCCATCCGCGATTACCTGCGTGATGACGTTGCTGAAATCTTAATTGACTCAGAACAAGCCTATAACGAAGCCTATAACTTTGTTAAAGCAGTGATGCCGCGTCAAATTGACAAGCTAAAAACCTATACTTTAAATGAGCCTTTGTTTGCTCACTTTGGTATTGAAAGCCAAATTCAAACGGCATATGAACGTGAAGTTAAACTTCCTTCTGGCGGTTCAATCGTCATTGACCAAACTGAAGCTTTGGTTTCAATTGACATCAACTCTGCAAAATCTACCCGCGGTCATGACGTTGAAGAAACAGCGCTCAACACCAACTTAGAAGCGGCTGAAGAAATTGCCCGTCAATTGCGTTTACGCGATATCGGCGGCTTGGTGGTCATCGACTTTATCGACATGACCAAAGACCGCAATCAGCGCATGGTTGAAGCAAAACTGCGTGAAGCGACTCAAAGCGACCGCGCACGCATCCAATTCGGTCAATTGTCACGCTTTGGCTTAATGGAAATGAGCCGTCAGCGTTTACGCCCTTCTCTTGAAGAAGCAACTGGCTATGTATGCCCGCGCTGTCATGGTACAGGCATGGTGCGTGACCTGCGCTCACTTTCACTTTCTATTATGCGTAAAGTGGAAGAGATTGCGCTTCGTGAACGCCATGGTGAAGTTCAAGTTGAAGTCCCAGTGGAAATCGCGGCCTTCTTATTGAATGAAAAACGCCACAGCTTGGTTTATCTTGAGCAAACATCAAATGTTCGTGTGACTGTATTGCCGCACCCGCATTTAGAAACACCGCACTACGAAATTTCGTACAACCCAGAAGGCTTTGCGCCAACAAGTTACGAGCGTACAGAAGCCACCCGTTCTAGCGAAAAAGAACTGGGCTACGAGTCTGCAGAATGGCACTTAGATGGTGAACAGCCAGCTCAAGCGCCTGCTCAGCAGCAAGAAAAAGGCCAGCGCAAGCACAGCAATAAGCATACAGCGGCAGCAGCGCCTCAGCAGCAAGCAGTACACGCAGCACCTGTACCGGCACAAGCCGCTGCTAGCCCATGTGCATGGCTGGAAAATCTGTTTGTTCAAAAACAAGCAGCAACAATTGACCAATCACGCACAGCAAACAACGCTGCAGCGGCCATCGAACAGATGGTGAATGGCGGTGCAGTCAGCCGCGGCCAAATGGGTCAAGTTTCAGCTGCACCTGTACACACTGCCCCTGCAGCACTGGTGCCAGCAAACAATGCTTACCTGACGCCATCCAGCGTTGCGCTGAAAGGCGACATCCGTGATGCAGACAAGCATCCGGCTGAAAAAGACGAAAAAGCGCAGCGTCACAACAACGGCAATAAAAAACCACAGCGCAATAAGCACAAAGAGCCGCGTGAACAAGCGCCTCAAGAGCAGCGCGAACCGCAGCACCAAGTGCATGAGGAAATCGTTCAGGTTTCCCGTCAAGAGCAGCGTCAAGAAGCGCGTGAAAATAAACGCAATGGCCGCCGTCAGCACAACAGCGAACAGCAGGAAGTTCAAAACAATGAACAGCCGCAAAATGCTGTGCCGCGCCGCGACCGCAACAGCCAGCGTCCTAACCGCCCGAACCGCAACCGCGATCAGAGCGTATTGAACGAACAGGCTGCAGCGCCGCAAGAAGTTGCGCCAGCGCAAGCAGCGCCTTCTCGCCAGCCGAAAGTCGAAACTGTCGATGCGCCTCGTCAGGACATCATGCCAACAGCAATGATTGTCAATGTTGACCAAGCGCAAAGTGAAATTGTCGCGCTTGCGCCAGAAGCCAAAGCTGCGCCTGCAAAAACAGAAAAGCCTGCCCGCAATCATGCGCCTGCGCCAACTGTTGAAGAAAAAGCTCCAGCAGTTCCTGCGAAACAGCAAGAGAAAGCTGCAGAGCAGAAGCCTCGCCAAGAGCAAGTGAAACGCGCGAGCAATGACCCGCGTCAGCGCCGCCGTCAGCAGCGTGAAGCGCAGAACCGTCAGGCTGAAATGCCTAAAATCTCGCCATCACAAGTGCCGACACTTAGCCAATACACCATTGGCAGCCTGATCAGCCATGTCTACGGCGATGACTGTTCTGTACTGATTGAGCAATTTGGCTTAATTCCAACCTTCAACCGTGCTTTGCAAAAATTCACGGAAGAGTATGCAGCGACACTAACGTCTCCTGCAGCTGAAGCGCCGGCAGACAAAAAGCCGGTCACTCGCGATGCTGTCATTGCGAAAGCCGCGCCTGAAGCAGAGCCTGCACCTGTGCTGGATCTAACACCGCCTAAACCGGTTTCAGAAAACCGTGTTGCTAACGACCCGCGTGAACGCCGCCGTTTAGCAAAACAGGCATTAGAGCAAGCAAAACAGGTGCATCTGGAAGCTGTTCAAGCTGACGCGCCAGCGCCATCAGCCGAAACTGCAATCCCAGCTGAGACCCAGCCGGAAGCAGCTGAATCTGTCAGCAGTCCTGAACCTGTGCCGCAAGCCGAAACGGCCGCTGACGCGCCGGCTCAAATTCAGGAAGCGCCAGCCGCTGCAGAAAGTGCTGAACAGCCTGAACTGAAATTAGAAGCTGAAACCTCAGCTGAAGCGCAAGCTGTTCCGGCTGAAACTGAAGCAGATGCTGAAGCGCAAAAAGCAGACAAAGACAAGCCTGCACGACCTCGCCGTCCTCGCGGCCGTCCGCCCAAAAAAGCAAGCACTGCATCTGAGTGATAATTTGCTCAATTGCATGTGATTAAAAAAATCCAGTCATTTCGGTGACTGGTTTTTTTTTGATACTTTTGTCAAATTAGGTTGATTGCACTAGATCGAAACGATTAAAAGACATTTGTGAATCTAATAGAAAAGTTCAGCATAGACACAAACCGCACCGGACGGCGAAAAAAAATAGGATTATCATGAGTCAAACAACACAACACGATTTAATCGGGATTGCTGACGTTGCAGCCAAAATCCCAGGCTTTATCAGTAAAGTTCCCAATTTGTTGAGCGGCCTGAAACAAGCCTATTTGCGCACACCCAACACGCCTGCCGGTTTAGGCATTGCATTTGAAAAAGCAGCCAAGCGCAATCCGGATGGCTTTGCACTGCTGTTTGAAGATCAAAAATATACCTATACTCAGCTCAATGAATGGGCGAATCAGATCTCACACTATTATTTATCACTCGGCGCGCAAAAAGGCGATGTCATTGCCGTCATGATTGAAAACCGCTCTGAGTTGGTGGCCTGCATAGTGGCGCTGGCAAAAATTGGCGTCACAGCGGCATTGGTCAATACTGCGCAAACCGGCAAAGTGCTCGCGCACAGCATTAATCTAGTCAAACCTTTCGCGATTATTGCCGGTGAAGAATGCCGCGCAGCAGTGGATGATATCCGCCAAGACCTTCTCTTGCCTGCAGAGCGCTTTCATTGGCTGGCCGATCAGGCTACCCGTCAAAGCCCAGGGCAAGCGCCGGAGGGCTATATCAATTTAGCGCTGGCGATTGAGCCATTTCCAGCCTTTAATCCTGCCACCACGCACAGTGTCAAAGGCAAAGATGGCCTGTTCTATATCTATACTTCTGGCACCACTGGCTTACCGAAAGCCGTGATTTTTACCAACAGCCGCTGGACGCTGGCCTATGGCACATATGGTCACGTGCTCAATTTAAATGAAAAAGACGTAATGTACGTAACATTACCGCTGTATCACGCGACAGGCACTGTAGTGTGCTGGTGCGGCGTCATTGCCGGCGCATCTACACTGGCTATCCGCCGTAAGTTTTCCACATCCTCATTCTGGAAAGATGTACAGAAATTTGATGCATCCGCCATTGGTTATGTAGGCGAGCTTTGCCGCTATCTGATGGATGCGCCGCCATCTGATTTAGAAAAAGGCCACCGCGTTAAAAAGATGATCGGCAACGGCATGCGTCCAAATATCTGGGATAAATTCAAAACCCGTTTCGGCATTGAAGAAGTGCTGGAACTGTATGCATCCAGTGAAGGCAATGTCGGTTTCAGCAATGTTTTCAACTTTGATAATACGGTTGGCTTCTCGCCTACCCCATATGCCATTATCCAGTTCGATAAAGAAAAAAATGAACCGGTGCGTGATGCCAAAGGCTGCTGCATTAAAGTGAAGAAAGGCGAAGTCGGCCTGCTGGTCGGAAAAATCACCCGCCGTTCCCCCTTTGACGGCTACACCGATACGCAAAAAAATCAGTCCGTGATCATCAAAGATATGTTTAAAAGCGGCGATGCGTATTTTAATACCGGCGATTTGGTGCGCGACATTGGCTTCCGCCATGCGCAGTTTGTAGACCGCTTGGGCGATACCTTCCGCTGGAAAGGTGAAAATGTATCGACCACAGAAGTTGAAAACATGGTCAGCGAATATGAAAAAATTTCTGAAGCTGTGGTCTACGGCGTCGAAATTCCGCACACCAACGGCCGTGCCGGCATGGCTGCAGTTACTTTGGCTGATCAGGCAGAACTGACTGCAGAAGACTGTGAGAAAATGGCCGCTGAATTTAAGAAAAACCTGCCGGCATATGCGGTTCCGGTATTCTTACGCATCCAGCAGCAAGCTGAAACTACAGGCACCTTTAAATATCAGAAAAACAAGCTGAAAGAACAGGCTTTCGACCCAAGCAAAACTGAAGAGCGCCTGCTCGTACTGCTGCCTAACAGTACAGGCTATTGCGATCTGACAGCAGAAATTTTTGATAATATTCAAGCCTATAAATATCGCTTCTAAGCTAAGAACAAGGCCCGGTTTTAATAAAAATCGGGCTTTTTTGTTGCATTTATAATCAAACAAAAACAAGTTTATGTTTTTTTGCTTGCGCTTGAACGAGATCTTGCTACAATACGCACCATCAAGAGAGATGGGTCGTTAGCTCAGTTGGTAGAGCAGTAGACTTTTAATCTATTGGTCCCGCGTTCGAGTCGCGGACGACCCACCATTTTTCTTCGATATCCCTGATGGGTCGTTAGCTCAGTTGGTAGAGCAGTAGACTTTTAATCTATTGGTCCCGCGTTCGAGTCGCGGACGACCCACCATCTTTCTAAAACGCCAGTTTTAGAATATAATCTGTCAAAGATACCCCCTAAGGGTCGTTAGCTCAGTTGGTAGAGCAGTAGACTTTTAATCTATTGGTCCCGCGTTCGAGTCGCGGACGACCCACCATTCTTTCTTAGGGCTTCTTTCTTTCACACAGGCTATGTTCGAGTATTCAATTGATATATTCTAACAACCGCTTTTAAAAGAAATGAAACCTGCAGGTTCCGACCAAGACAAAGCAATTCCGTTACGGTTTTGATTCGCCATTCTCGAAATTTTGCTGCACCGATGTTGCGAAGTATCATTCTTGTCTTGCTAGATGAAGTATTTGAGCTGAAAAATGTCAGATGACAAATATTTCCTAGTATTCAAAACTACGCGCTTCGCTTGCAAAAATTTTAAAATATTATTTTAAAATTTTTTCAGGGTTGTTAGCTCAGTTGGTAGAGCAGTAGACTCTTAATCTATTGGTCGTGGGTTCGAACCCCACACAACCCACCAGATTCTCCTTCAAAAGTTTAATCGGTTTGATTTTGACGCCTTAACTGGGCTCATTTGCGCTGTCCGTAAGCACATAATCCTTTTTATTCCTTTACATACAGCTTGCCTAGCTTTTCAAAGCATGTCCAAGATTGAACAGCGCTCATTCCATTGACTGACCCGCCCTATTTTTTGTCAGCGCATAAGCATGGCGCGGCTGCGGATGGCCTTGTGAAAACAGCTGCTGATTCTGATGATTATCCTCGTCAAGAATTTTGGTAAGATTCATAACAATATGATTTTCATCGATAATACGATAATACAAATTCAGCCCTTCTTTACGGTGCACCACCAATTCGGTTTTTTCCGGATTGACCATCCAAGTATCTTTACGGTAATTCACATTGCTGTCTTTAACCATCGATTTTTCTGCAAAAACTTTACCGTATTGAATGATGCTTCTATGCACAGTACCGTCTGGCAAAAAATTTAAAATAAATTCTGCATTGCCTTCACGGCAAGGAACGAAACCGCCATCACACTGTACCTGAGCATAAAAACGCCCAATAAATGGCTGAGCATAAGACGGCACTATTTGTGTCAAATTGGGATCTGGAGATGCTGTGGTATGTCCAGCAATCTCGGTCAGCTTATGTCCACGAATTTCATGTTCTTCTGATACGCGGTGCGCGGGCGTATTGCTCTTGTCATGATGCGTGACTATAGAAGCCGGCGGCTGACCGCAGCCCAACAAACTTAAGCAGCATAGTGTCAGCAGCCCAAAGACGCTGCCATATCTGTATGCAATAAAATAATCCATAAATAAATGCTGCCGCTTTATCATTCTCTTTGAGAATTCTATTAATATTGTAATTCGAAATGCGGAATAATCCACATTTTTTAAATAATAATTAAAATATATCTCATTGTTTTGTATATAAATAATGGATTGATTTCCCGATGTATCGCTATTTTAGTTATGAAATGATCATTTTTTATTCCAAATTACATATTTTTACCTTTTTGTGTCTATTTGCCCTTTAAATCATTAATTGCATCACCATTTTTTATTATGAGCCTAAGCAAAACTGCAAAGGGTCTGGCCTCATCCATATTGGGGCTAATTGATTATATTGAATACGATGCCTTTTCCGCTGTGCTGAAGCTTCAGCGCCTAAAAGCTGAAAATTGAAAGGAGATTTAAATGGCCAATGTTGGTTTATACCGTTCCCGCCGTTCCAATATGATTGCTGGCGTCATGGGCGGTATTGCTGAACGTTTTGGTTGGAATGCAAATTTATTACGGGTGATTTTTGTAGTGGCCTCTTGCATGAGTGCAGCTTTTCCCGGCATTTTGGTTTATTTAGTATTATGGCTGGTCATGCCAAAACAGGAAGCTAATGCGCAAAACATGCAAGGTTATAAACACCCTGTACGCACGGTTAATGAAGACCCGCTCAGTTAAGCTTAAAATGCGAAACAGCCGCTTCATTTTAATTTAAGATTTTCATTTTAAAATAAACCTTAGATCATTTTGATTCACTTCGATACAGCGCTGTATGTATCCCTTAGACCTGTTTTTGGTCGCTGCAGCTTTTCCCCTAACTGCTGCAGCTTTTTTTTGTCTGAATTGTCTGAAGTTTAGCGCTGCAATATTTAACTTTATGAAGCTGCATTTACTTGGCTTGCTGCAGGATATTTAATTGTTGAGATAATGCTGCAATCATGTCCGCACGGCTAATCATACCGACCAAACGTTTTTGCTCTACCACCGGAATATAGTTAAACGAACGCTCCACAAAATACGGCACCAAATCTTGAATCGGTTGATCCGGCTGAACGGTCACGACTTTGGGATTCATAATTTGATATACATGATTTTGCCAACTGGCTTTAGGGTCAGCCGCATGTTTCAACCATTCCACCACATCATATAAAGCCAAATTCCCCACCAAGCGGTCTAAGTCACTGACCACAGGCAAGCTCATTAAATTCACTTGTTTAAATTTTTCCAGTGCAGATTGCAGATCGTCTTCAGCACGCAGAGAAATCACCTGTTGGCTCATAATGTCCCGACAGCTGAATTGATTTGTTGCACGACGGTTGGCTAACTGCTGCGCTTCTAAAATGATTTTTTGCAGGTCATATTCACTGATGTCCAAAAGCTGGCTTTGCTGCTCTAAGACTTGCTGAATATCTGCAGGTTGAATCGACACTTTTTGGGTCGGTGTTGGATCTGTCGTGCGCGTATTGACCTGTGGTTTTTGCGGATACTGTTTGCCCAATAATCGGTTGTAAACAATTGCAACAACCATCAACAATACTGAATTTAAAAGCACAGGATAGAACAAAAAGGCATAACCTAAATCATGGATAGCCTCGCCGCCCAATACCGCTGTAATCGCCACGGCCCCACTCGGTGGATGCAGGGAGTCTGTGGTCATCATCAAAATAATCGCCAAAGCAACCGCAATACTAAAAGCTTCGGTTAAATTGGGTATAAACATGGCACAGGTTACGCCAATTAACGCCGCAAGCGTATTGCCCACCACCATATTCCATGGCTGTGCTAATGGACTGGCAGGTACAGCAAAGAGCAGTACTGAAGAAGCGCCCATCGGGGCGATATACCACGCGTTTAAGTCACCTAGCGCCAGCCAACTAATAAAAGAAGATAAACCCAAACCCAATAAAGCCCCTACCCCGCAAAGTATGCGGTCTTTTAAAGGCAGCACTTTAAAGTTGGGTTTGAGCGTATTGAGCCATACAGCTTTGGAGTGGAACACATGGACGCCTGTTTTTTATTTTGACAGATGCGCAATTATAAAGGGATGCGCTTTATAAGATGTATTTATTTTATATGTTATGGATATCACCATTATTTTATAAGGACTAAAAATTTAAAAATAATTTTCTCGACCTTTACTTCAGTCACCATCCAACACTTAGCACATCGCGTGGACTGACTTGAAACCTCATGTAAATACAAATCCGGTCGAAATCGTTTAACTCTCGGTAAATTAATAATACCTTTCTCACAGATCAACTCACCGCCTGATTGTGATTTTTTAATAATGATATTCAATCGAAAATACCACCCTTCTTGTGCAGGATCTTGATGCTGCGCAATGGCCGAGCCTACCGGGAAACACAGCAAATATGCATGACATTTAATGGCTAAATGATTCTGCAATAATAACATTTTGTCATAATCCGACTGCTGCCCTCCCTTTTCCAAACACAACCACTTTATTCTTGTAAATTATTGAATCAATTTATTATTTATAAAATATATAAGATATTTATCCTGACATTTTAGCGAACAATACCATCACCAATTAAAAAATCTGATTCCTCAACCCTATTTTTATTCTGCTTGGAGCAACTCCAAGTGTGCCATGGGTTTATTTTATTCAAGATTAAAAGCCCAATAGTTGACGCTAAACCTTTGCCACACACCCCCAAAATCCTTATAATTGAGCACAATTTTTATCTAATTTTAAGTGGATGACCATGAGTCGCGCCATATCGCATATTGATACCTTCCAAGGCTTAATTCTTGCCTTACAAAACTACTGGGCTGAACAAGGCTGCGTCATTCTTCAACCTTACGATATGGAAATGGGTGCGGGTACTTTCCACACTGCAACTTTCCTACGTGCATTAGGCCCTGAAACTTGGAACGCTGCTTATGTTCAGCCCTCTCGCCGTCCTAAAGATGGCCGTTATGGTGAGAACCCAAACCGTCTACAACACTACTACCAATTCCAAGTGGTACTGAAACCAAACCCTGACAACATTCAACAGTTGTACTTGGATTCTTTAAAAGCGATTGGTATTGATACGCTGGTACATGACATTCGTTTTGTCGAAGATAACTGGGAATCTCCAACACTTGGCGCTTGGGGCTTAGGTTGGGAAGTTTGGTTAAATGGCATGGAAGTAACTCAGTTCACTTACTTCCAACAAGTGGGCGGTGTTGAATGCTACCCTGTGACTGGTGAAATCACTTACGGTCTTGAACGTCTTGCGATGTACTTGCAAGGTGTAGACTCAGTTTACGACTTGGTTTGGACTAAAGGTCAGTTCGGTACAGTAACGTACGGCGACGTATTCCACCAAAACGAAGTTGAACAATCAACTTACAACTTTGAATATGCAAACGTTGAAAAAATGTTTGAGCTGTTCGACTTCTACGAAGCTGAAGCGACTCGCTTAATGGAAGCAGAACTTCCACTTCCTGCGTATGAACAAGTGATTAAAGCATCACACAGCTTCAACTTGTTAGACGCACGTGGTGCAATTTCAGTCACTGAACGTCAGCGTTATATTTTACGTGTACGTACTTTGGCTCGCGCGATTGCACAAAGTTATGTGGCTGCTCGTGCGAAACTTGGTTTCCCGATGGCAGAACCTGCTTTACGTGACGAAGTACTTGCTCAATTAAAAGCTCAAGTTGAAGCAGAAGCAAAAGTTGAATCTAAGGAGAGCAAATAATGTCTAAACATACAGTATTGTTCGAATTAGGCTGCGAAG
>JASLHF010000163.1 GCA_030152275.1 Acinetobacter sp.
GCTTTTTTGGAATACTGCCAAGCCGAATAGCTCAGCCACGCCCAAAAGGCCTGAGGAATCCAAATGCCGATAAAGCCAAATAAAAAGAGCAGGTCAATCGGATCCATTTTCACGCACTCTTTTGACAATAGAAATAATTAATATGATAAATAAACTGATGCCCAAGATCAGTGACACCCAAGAAATTGAGCTGCCCAGCGTGGTTAAAATATTCGGATAATGACTGTTTAAAATCAGATCGATAGGAATGTTGACTAGGCTTAGCCCAATTAAGGCATAGCCCATCACGCCAGTATGAATGCCAGCGGCATCGCTGTGAAAAGGCACGCTGTAAAATTTCCATGAAATATCAAATTCAGGATATTGAATGTCACGGGTATCCAAGCTTTCCGGCGGATTGATAATAATTTGCATGCCGGAAGCAGTTTGTGTATTTACGGTGGCATTATAAAAAGTATGTCCGGAAAACTGGTTCGGCCGTGCAGGCAAAGGCAGCTGATCATTAGATACATGCCGGATAATGTAGGTGCCGGAAGGCTGCATAATAATATTTGGATCCCAGCCGGTCGGCACATAGGCCGCCAGAGGGCGCATGCCCAGCGCTGTAGCAAAAATCGCTTTGGCGGCGAAATAATGCGGATCGGTTTGCTGGTATTCTATGACAGGAATCGCTCCGCGGTTAACCGCGTATTTGGCATTTTTATATTTGCCCCAGCTGAAATTATTTTTAGGAATAATCACGCCGGGATGAATGCCCTGATTCAGCATGTTTTGAAATGCTTTGGAGTTGACCTGATCCAATGTAAACACTGGCCACCACGAATTTTCAGCCGGAAAATAACGGTTGATTTGGTCAGCCGTTTGCACAATGTCTGTCGGCGCTGCGCTTTGTGTCTGTGCGCTGATGTTACAGTGATATGCATTGCGGTACATTTGCTGCAAAGCCTGATCCGGCATTTGCTGTACAGAAACCAGTACACTGCAAATATTAAGGAGAAGAGACATATACTCCCTCCTGAATACTGGCCCGTATATCACGAATCACATAATCAAACTGAACATCGATGCTTTCGATTTGTTTAAATTCTTGAATGAATTGCGGCAGATTATTTTCGTCAGGATTTTCTCTGAAAATTACACTGCGGATTTCCGTTAAGTCATCATTGGCAAAGTTATAAATTACACCTTCACTTTTTTCGCGCAGCAATTCTAAAATTTTATTTTGAATATCTTTCCAGACTTCTTCGCCTAACATTTCACTGATCAGCGCTTGGTTTTTGATGCGGATATACACAACTTCATAATGCTTTAAGCTTAAAAATGGCAGCATTTTGAACAGTTCCGCCATCATATGCTCCCAAGACTTCAGTGAGAGTACATCGTTAGAATAACTGAAGCTGAAGTTTTGAATGGCATCTTGAGTTTTGTGCGTTGCGATTAAGTTGTAACGTACTGCGCTTAAAAACAGCGGAGCAAATGCTACTGTAAACAGCAGTAGAATTTGCCGTTCGATATGCGTGAAGCTGTTTAAGTCAAACAGGAAATAAATGCTGACGGAAAAAAAGGCAGCGATGCCGATTAAAACCGCAGTAGTAAAGCGGACAAAACCGCCAATAAACACCAAAGCCAAGACAAAGAGCCAGCTGCCGCGGTAACCGGTCGGCAGCCATTCATAGGCAACCATGCCGAGAAAAAATACGGCCAGATTAATCCAGTAGAGTACAGTTTTGACATGTTTGAATGGCATATGGAATGACCTAAATTCTTACATAATTGTGACGGGTGAAGCGCTTTTCTTGTATTGTGTATAATATTGTGAAAAATTGTATTTTAAAATGAAATACATCGCATTTATGCGCTACATTACTCTATATGTCTATTATTTAATCATAAATGAAGCAGAATATAAATTGACCGCGTTTTATTTTTATCTTATTAAACTAGAATAAAAGTTTTGAATTTATATTATTAAAATTTATAAAATTCCTTATAATTTATTTATTATATTAATAGGTTTGTTTTTATCATTGATTTGTATAGGAAAAATTTATTTTTACTTAATTAATCGCTTTTTAAATTAATCTGTTACAGATTGTAATGAGCGTTATTTTTTAAATATTTTCATTAATCTATTGTTTTTTATTTGATTTTTCTTGGAAAAGTAGAATTAACATAAGCGTTAAGCCAGAATTTTGAATCGGAAAATTAAGGAATTGATTATTTATATTATTATTTTATACGTGTGTATATTAAATTGAGCGATTAAGCAATGGAGTGCATATAATTAAAATTATCTATATAAAATAAAAACATTTATTAAGCTATATGCGAAAAATTAAAAAGTAATGTGTTAGAGAGTGCTTTCGTTTAATACGGCATAAAATGCATTTGCAGGGCAACAAAAAATAGACAAGTAAGAATAGTAAAGGCACTTTGAGGGCAAAAATGAATGAGTGCGGACTAAGTCAGCAGAAATAAAGAATAAAGTTGGAAATTTTAGGAAAAAATGAAAATTTAAATGAAAAATAAAATAGCTCCGAGAGTGCCGCTGCAAATGTCGTGACCCTGAACCCGATGAGTTCAAGGTGGACGCGACGCATACTCGCTGGGTTTCCCGCACAAGGCGGGCATACGCTCAGAATATGCAGAACACATCCATAAGTTTAAGTATCGGCAGGGGATTAGACCTAGCTGGCGAACACCTCAGAGTTGCATTCAGTATAACGGATTAAGCGCCGTTGGCAAATCGCTAGGGGTGCCTAAAGCGCAAAGCAGGTTTTATTTGGTCGCGCTTTATGCAAAAAATCCCGCTTATTGAGCGAGATTTTCAGTATCTTCTAAAATGGTTTGCAGCAGCCGCTCACAGTGTTCATATTCCTGCAGGCTTTTGTTCATGCTGAGCACTTCCTGCATCAGCTCCAGCGCCACCATAATAATCAGCTTGCTTGGTTCCATGCGTGGCGCTTTACGGCGGAATTCATCATATTTGTCATTCAACAGCTGGGCGGCGCGTTCTAAATCAGCCTGCTGCCCCGCAGTTGTAGCTAAACGGAAGTTATGGCCCAGAACTTTTAAATCTACTGCAATTTGCTCGCTCATGCTTAAGCCTCTTCGTTTGCGTCAGTTGGGTGGGCCAGCTGCTGAATTTCCTGCGCATGCTGATCTTGTGCTGTGCCTAAAATCGCTAATCGTTGAATAATGGCTTCCACTTTGGCTTTGGCATGTTCATTTTTTTGCAGCAAACGCTGGCGTTCCTGCTGCAAGGATTGGATTTCCTGTGCGGCATGGCGCTGCTCATTTTGCATTTTTTCTTTAACCACACGCAGCTCATTACGCTCGGCTAAAATTTCCTGAAAACGGTTTTTTAAATCGGTACAGCTTTTTTCAAGACGGCTATAGCGGTCAGCCAGCGATGTGGCGTCATTGTTTAAATGCTGAAACTGCGAGCGTGATTCAGTCAATTGCTCGGTCAGGGTGTCTATTTCTTCTTGTTTGTGCGTGATAATGCCGTTTTTATGCACAATTTGTGCATGATGCTGTTCATTTGCAGTGGCTTTATCTTCCGCAAGTGAGGCATTTTCACTTTCAAAGTGCGCAAGTTTCGTTTTTAAAACGTTTAAATGCGCTTGCAGACGCTGTAATTCTTCTAACATATCGTGGTCGCACAGTATGGCAAACAAAGGTAATATATAAGAAGTATAGAGATTGGATAAACGAATGCAAGACGATATTTCAGGTTGGTCAGAATGGAACCGCAATTTTAGTGCGATTGAAGAGATTTCCAGCCCAAGCGAGCTGCATGGCTTGCTGACAGGCATAGTCTGTGTGACTCAAGCTCCGACCCGTGAGGAATGGCAGGAAATTTTGGCAACGCTCGAAGTGACTGAAATCAGTGACGAAGCCATCGCAGTTTTATCCGATGAAACTGAAGACATCGCGCATGCGCTGTCAGAAGATGAATTGGATTATCTGCCGCTGCTTCCAGATGATGAGCACAGCCTTGCAGAACGTGTGCAAGCCCTTGCAGACTGGTGTGCCGGCGTAGTTCTAGGCTTTGGCTTGGCTTCAGGCCGCTTGCGTGCAGAAGAGAAAGAGTTGATTGAGCACTTGCAGGAAGTCGCCTCTGTCGAATTTGATGAATCTGACGATGATGACGAAGGTGAAGAAAGCTATCAGGAACTTTACGAATTTGTTCGCTTAATTCCTATCAGCTTGTCGATGGGGCGCAAGAAAATTGAAGTAGCAGAAAGCCCGCTTTTGCAGCTGTTTTCAGCGAAGAAATCTGCTGACAAAAATAATGTTGTAGAAATGTTTACACCGCATCGTCCGAGCTGATTTTGGGCGTTTATTGCCGGTTTTCCCCATCGTTTTGACCCAATGCCGGCTGGATTACTGAGCCGGCATTTGGTTTGCGGTGTTTATAATTTTATCCAGATAGAAAAGAAGTATTCAGATGAAGAAATTAACTCAAGCTGACTTTCAGGAGCGCCGTGATATTGTTGCTGGCGAAATGGGGCTGCGCAGCATTGCCATCATTGCAACCAGCAAAGAAGCGATGCGCAACCGTGATGCAGACTATAAATTCCGGGCGGACAGCAGTTTCTTTTATCTGACGGGTTTTGCAGAACCTGAAGCAGTTGCGGTAATTGAAACTTTTGATACAGAAGAAGAGGGCTATACTTACAGCCTGTTCTGCCGTGAACGTGACCGTGAAATGGAAATCTGGAATGGCTACCGTGCCGGTATTGATGGTGCTGTTGATGATTATGAAGCGGATGAGGCTTATGCAATTGATCTGCTGGATGAAGAGATAATTGCCAAGCTGCTCAATAAAGACAAAGTGTTTTATCGCATAGGCCAGCAGGCAGAGTTTGATGCACGCGTGGCGGCCTGGGTTGCAGAGGCAAGCGGGGAATCACGTAAAGGTGCATCGGCACCGGCGCAGTTGATCCAGTTAGATAGAATTGTCGATGAAATGCGCTTGCATAAATCTGAAGATGAATTGGAGCTGATGCAAATCGCATCGGATATTTCAGCAGAAGCGCATACTCGTGCAATGCAAACCGTTAAACCGGGCATGATGGAGTACGCTTTAGAAGCTGAACTGAATTATGTCTTTGGTAAAAATGGCTGTGTACCTTCTTACAACAGTATTGTGGGTGGGGGCGAAAACGGCTGTATTTTGCATTATGTTGAAAACAACAAAGAACTCAAAGATGGTGATTTAGTCTTAATTGATGCGGCATGTGAATATCAGTTGTATGCATCCGATATTACTCGTACTTTCCCTGTGAATGGCAAATTCAGCCCTGAACAAAAAGCTTTATACAATGTGGTTTTAGATTCTCAAATTGCCGCAATTAATGCCGTTCAAATTGGCAACTCGTATAAAGAACCGCACAATGTTGCAGTGCGCATTTTGGTTCAAGGTTTACTGGATCTTGGTATTATGCAAGGCAATATTGACGAGATCATTGAAAAAGAAGCTTTCCGTCAGTTCTATATGCATGGGACAGGGCACTGGTTGGGGATGGATGTGCATGATGTTGGTTCATACAAGCAGGACGGTGAATGGCGTGTCTATGAAGAAGGCATGGTCGTAACGGTTGAGCCAGGGCTTTATATTGCGCCAGATGATGAAACTGTGGATGAAAAATGGCGCGGTATTGGCATTCGTATTGAAGACGATGTGGTGGCGACAAAAAATGGCCCTCGAGTATTAACCGCTGCAGTGGTGAAGTCTGTTGAAGATATTGAAGCCTTGATGGCGCAGTAATTTAGAGTGAATAAAAAAGCCGGTCAGATGATCGGCTTTTATTTCGCAAGAGGTTTTATGTTAAGTAGATGAATAAAAGGCTCATGAATAAGACCTTTCATATAGTGTGTATTATTTAAGGTTTTTATTGCCTGATTAAACAATAGTTTACTCTTTATCTAAGTCTAGAATTTCCTCTAAATCATAATTATTTTTTATCTTTCTTACATAAGCTTCCGATATATATCCCTCAATATCTAGATTGTTTTGATTAAAACTAACTTTAATCCAACCATTATTTGATTCCTTATATACTTTTAGAATGCTATTTCTAGGAATAACCATAAGAGAGTCACTTTTAAAATTTGGAGCTTCTCTTAGATTAATTCTTGAAATTGTTATTGCTTTTGCTTCAACCTTATTAATATAAAAATTGTATGCTTCAGTAAAATCTTTAAATTCATCTAAATTGTTTATATAAAGATTAAATATTAATGAAAAAATCAAAATTATAATTTTTAACGGATTGGACTTATCATCGTTTTTATGGAGATCACTTAACTGTTCAGGGAGAGATAACTCACTAACAATCAGATCTCCAAAACTTTCTTCAATTTCTTCCTCAATAGGTGCTGCAGCTCTTCTTTTAATATATTCCTGTTGAAAGCTTGAATCGTTAGAGAGAGCCATTATCGATTTAGAAAATTGTTTTAAATTCTTTTGAACGACAGGATTATTTAAGTATTTATCAAACTTGATGGCAGCATTTTGAATAGCTATGAAAGTTTGTTGTACTTCGGGTTGATTGAAGAATGAAACTAATCCGGTATGAAAATTTAATAGAATTTGATTAAAAATTTGAATATTTTTTTGAAATTTAGGATCGTTAGTTAGTTTAGTCAGTTCATTTATTGGAATAGACAATTTTTACCCCTTGCATTCTTAATAGATAAATAAAAAATATTAAATATTTCTAAAATTAACATAATACACGTTATACGAAATATGAAATTTTATTTCATATAAATCAAATTTTTATGTCTATTTTAAAAGCCTAAGTGCGCGTACTTGGGCTTTTAACATGATTTTTTACGTTCCACACCTACTATTTGAGCAATGTTCCACAGTTTTGTTTAGTAATAACGATCAAAAATCCAATAGAAAGCTAAGTTCATAGAACTTTAGGGCATGAATTGTTATAAAAACCACAAGCCTTGATGTAAGATAAATTCAATCAAGATTATAAGTATCTAAACAAAACTAGATACGCATAGAAGGATCAAAGCATGCAGCAAGAAGTCATCATTGTGGGTGGTGGAATGGTCGGACTCAGTTTGGCCTTGATGTTGGCAAAAGCAAAGATTGGCGTAAAGCTGCTCGAAGCGATCAAATACCCAAATTATGATGATGCAAACCTTGCGCCTTATCACTCGAGCTTCGATGCACGAAACAGCGCTTTGTCGCGCCGCACGGTACAAATTTACCAAGA
>JASLHF010000200.1 GCA_030152275.1 Acinetobacter sp.
GGGCAAGTGGGATAAGATAAAAAAGCGTCTGAATTGTATTTATGCATATAGACGGTTTTGCAGGCTGTACATTTGAATTTCATTGGTAATTTTGGCGCAGCTGGCATGGCGGGAGACCTTTTATTTAATTTGCGCAAAATATACTCGATTATTGTTTAATAATTAAGTCCTGAAATGACAAAAAAGGGGCTTAAAAGCCCCTTTCATCGGTTTTTTTGCAAATTTTCCAATTCATTATAGCTTGGTAAAAATTTCTTCTGCCTGCAGGCGTGATTTTGGCAGCTTGGCGTTGAAATCTTGTTCGCTGCGGTAGCCTAAGGTTAAGAGTACAGAGGGAATTAATCCTTTTTGCGCTAATCCAAGTTCTTCAGAAATAATATCTTCATCAAAACCGCCAATTGGTGTGGCGTCAATGCCTTCAATACCAGCGGCAAGTAATGTTTGCCCAAGTGCAATAAAGGTTTGATTTTCTGCCCAGCGCTGAATATCACCTTTTTCATTACGGTAGAAAGTAACATAACCGGTACGGCTGTCTTTTTGACCTTGCTTAGCAGCTTCATCTTTGAAACGGCCGCTGAGCTCATCACGGCTCAGCAAATTGGCCAAATGTTCTTCACTGATGTCTGCTTTTGTGCAAAATAAAATTGTATGAGAGGAATTTAGCACTTTGGGCGCATTGTAGGCATATTTTCCAACCAAGGCTTTAGCAATGCGCGCTTTGGCTGCGTCATTGTCTGCAATAAAATAATGCCACGGCTGAATATTAATAGAAGATGGTGCAAGTCGGAGGATTTCGAGCAAACGCTTAAACTGTTCCTGCGGAATTTTTTTATCAGGATCATAAGCCTTGGTGGTATATCGTGTTTTAGATACGTTCAGCAAATCCATGAATGCAAGCTCCTTCATTAATGAGCAGTCATTTTACCTGAATTGTCCTGATGGGGCATCACAAGAAATTTGTATATCTTTAGACTTTGGGCGAAGCTCAATGCTGAATATGCTTCTATAGCGCTCAGCATGATTTTTACAAAGCATATCGGCGCAGCAAAATTTATAGTTCAATTGAATGAGGCGATATGAAATCTCTATTGGTACTTTTTACAAAAAGGGGTTTAATCAACTCATAAACTCATTCTGCACTGAGCAAAGCCATGATTGATTATACAAATCACTTTAAACGCAAATTAAAAACCCAGCAGCAAATTGGTTTGTGGGTGGGATTGGCAGATGCCTACGGAACCGAAATTGCAGCCAATGCAGGTTATGACTGGCTGTTGATTGATGGTGAGCATGCACCAAGTGATTTAAGAACCACTTTAGCGCAGCTGCAAAGCATTGCGGCCTATCCATCGCAGGCTGTGGTGCGTCCGCCTATCGGCAGCGTACAGCTCATCAAGCAGCTTTTAGATATTGGCGCGCAGACTTTACTGATTCCGATGGTCGAAACCGTAGAGCAAGCTGAACTGATGGTCAAAGCTGTGCATTATCCGCCTTTAGGGGTGCGCGGTGTCGGTGCAGCATTGGCGCGCGCGACCCGCTGGAACAGTATTCCAGACTATTATGCTCAAGCGCATGAAAATATTTGCCTATTGATTCAAATTGAGTCTGTTACCGGCCTGCAGAATTTAGATGAAATTCTTAAAGTGGACGGCATTGATGGCGTGTTTATCGGCGCAGTGGATTTGTCCGCAACGATGGGCTATGAAGGTAATCCTAACCATCCAGAAGTGCAAAAAGCGGTGATTGATGCCATTGGCCGCATTCGAGCCTCAGGCAAAGCGGCGGGTATTTTATCGACCCAGCATGAAGCGACTCAGCGATATATAGATTTGGGTACAGAATTTGTTGCAGTGGGTGTGGATACCAGTGTGCTGATGACTTCACTGCGTGAGTTGCTGTCAAGATATAAAGCGGGAACAGAATCCATGCAAAATCAAGGCGGCTATTGAGATTTAACTATTTTAAATCCATAAAAGGCCATTTTATTTGCTTCTAATACCGTCAAAATGCCGCTTCCTGATGAAGCGGCATTTTGTATTTAAAGCAGTATTTGCCTTTTAATAGAACTGAGTGCTCATATTAAGCCAATGTATTGATTGCGTTTTACAGCAATACAGTATTTCAATGAATATAAGCATTAAAAAATCAACGGGGCGTGGACGTTAAAATTTTTTTCATGAAAATAGCTGAGCTCAAAATGATTGCTCTTTAAATCTTCATCTTTGCATTAAATGCTTTATATTTTGATTTAGGCAGATTTCGGTAATTTATCGTGTCCCGCACAATATTTAAATAAATTAATTAATATTTTAGTTATTCGATCAGCTATAAAAAACTGCATATATAGGCTGATTCACTATTAGTGCCGAATCTAATATATTTTGCATATCCTTAATAAGGAATGTAGGGCTGAGTCGTATAGATTAGAATAACCCAAACTTCATTTTTCATCTATTTGGATTTTATTCATATTGTTGCAGCATAAGCTTATTTATTCTTAGAGTTTTATATATCAATTTGTTTCAATTGGATATTTATGGCAGGGCAAATGAAGTTTCTTGAGAATTTTAATAGCAATAATTTAAGCGACACATTGCTCAGTTTAACTGTGGCCTTTATTTTGGGCGCGTTGATCGGGTTTGAACGACAATACCGGCAACGTACCGCTGGTTTAAGAACCAATGTGCTGGTGGCGCTGGGCGCAGCGATATTTGTCGATATTGCAATTGCGCTGCATGGCGCTGACGGCGCCGTACGGGTCATTGCTTATGTGGTGTCTGGTATTGGCTTTTTGGGCGCGGGTGTCATTATGCGCGAGGAAGGTAATATTCAAGGGTTGAATACAGCCGCAACGTTATGGTGTTCGGCTGCAATAGGCGCTGCTGCTGGCGCGGATTTAATTATTGAGGCAGTTATTGCAACAGGATTTATATTGGCTGCTAATACGCTGTTGCGTCCGATTGGACATGCAATTGACCGTTGGCCGCTGAGCGACACGGCAGAAGTACAAAATATTATTTATATTATATGCGGGCGTCAGTTTAGCAAACAGGCAATGGACCGCCTGCAGGATTTATTAGCGCAGTATAATTATCCGCCGCAGGATATAGAGATAGAGCCTTTTGGTGAAGCGGATGTTGAAATTGCGGCGACATTGATTGCCAATTCACTGGATGCACAAGATGCTCAGTCCATTATTCGACATTTAAATGATATGCCTGAAGTGCGCCATGCTTATTGGGATAAAAACAGCCTGATTTAATTCTAGGAATGCGGAAGTGCTAATTTATTAATATAACCGGAAGTCTTAAACACTAAATACAACAGATGGTTTCAAACATAATAAGTTAGCGCGCTAAGTCTTATTTAATAGCTCCAGCGCTTTAATGTCCATTGCGCGGGTACAGTATTTTCCGCGATTTCTAAAATCTGCGCCTCATGCTCGCGCCAGTCTCCTAAAACAATGCGGGGCTTGCCTTGTACATCGTGAATTTGCGGCCGGTGAGTATGTCCATGAATCAATGCATCACAGTGCGCAGCTGCAGCTTCAACCGCTTGTTGATTAACATCCATCACCGCATAGCTTTTAACTTGGTTGGCTTGGCGGCTTTTTTTGCGAAAACCGTTGGCCAGCTTTTGCCGGAAACTTAAAGGCATTTTCTTTAAAAAGCCCAGCAGTAAAGGATTGCGGATTATTTTACGAAATTTTTGATAAGAGACATCATCGGTACACAGCAAGTCACCATGTTCCAGTCTAATTTTTTGCTGCCCCACTTGGAGCTCTGTTACATCATTGAGCAGAGTGCCTTTAAATGGACGAAGAAAATCTTCACCTAATGCAAAATCCCGATTTCCAGATAAAAAATAGACATGATTGCCTGCATTGGAAAATTGCTTTAGGCCAGTGGTAATGTCATCCAGCCAAGGTGCACGGTAATCATCACCAATCCATGCATTAAACCAATCGCCTAAAATATATAGCTGGGTGTTTTTATCTTTATAAGCATCCAGCAATGCTAAAAAACCCCGAACGAGTCGAGGGTGGTCTGGTGACAAATGTAAATCAGCGATAAACAGGTAGGTCACGGATCATTTTCCTTAAAATCTCCCTAAATCCCTCTTTAAAAAGAGGGACTTTTCCTCCCTTTTATAAAGGGAGGTCAGGAGGGATTCTTATTCAGAAATGATTTTAGCAGATTCAATTACAACATTTTCTAGTGGAACGTCAGCGTGATAGCCGCGGTTGCCAGTGCGAACGCCTTTGATTGCTTCAACAACATCTAGGCCTTCTGTTACTTTACCAAATACTGCATAGCCCCAACCTTGTGCTGTTTTACCAGTGTGGTTAAGGAAAGAGTTGTTTTTCACGTTAATGAAGAACTGAGCTGAAGCAGAGTGAGGCGCTTGAGTACGAGCCATAGCAATTGTGCCGGCTTCGTTGCTTAGACCATTGTCAGCTTCGTTTTCAATAGAATCGCGAGTTGCTTTTTCTTTGAAGTTTTCATCCATGCCGCCGCCTTGGATCATGAAGCCGTCGATTACGCGGTGGAAAATTACGCCGTCATAGAAACCGTCACGAACGTATTCTAAAAAGTTAGCAACAGTTTTTGGCGCTTTTTCACTGTTAAGCTCAAGAACAATACGGCCTTTATTGGTGTTTAATTCGACTTGAGGAAAACTCATTGTGTAATCTCCTAAACATGGACACGAAAGCCATGGGTTTTTTGGTTGTGAGAAGCATAAGCAAACTGTAAACTACAAGGCAAGTAAAAACGTTATTTTCTTTGTAAAATAGATCAAATATCGTTTAAGGGGCTGTTAAACATTCATAAATTTACTGCTAAAGCAGTGAACATTGATTGAATTTACCTCCCTCTTTTTTTATCCATAAATTTTTTCATAAAAGTGATTTTAGAACTATGAAGCCGAATGATGTTGTTTCAGCACTGCCAAATAACCCGACGCCAAGTAACAATGCACCTGTCGATGCTGCGCAGCAAGAACAACAGCCCGGCTTAGACTTTGTGCGTCAAGTCATTACTGATGATCTAGCTGCAGGCCGTACTGCGCAAGTAGTAACCCGTTTCCCGCCAGAACCAAATGGTTATCTGCATATTGGCCATGTGAAAGCGATTTGCTTAAACTTTGGTATTGCGCAAGAGTTTGCCGGTTTATGCAACCTGCGTTTTGACGATACCAACCCAGATGCCGAAGAGCAAGAATATGTCGATGGCATTGCCAATGATGTGAAATGGCTGGGTTTTGAATGGAACGGCGAACCGCGTTATGCATCAAGCTATTTTGATCAGCTTTATACTTGGGCAGTTCAATTGATTGAACAAGGTGATGCTTATGTGGATTTGCAGTCGCCTGAAGAAATTAAGCTTAACCGCGGTAACTTTGTTGAACCAGGTAAAAACTCACCGCAGCGTGATGCATCGGTTGAAGAAAACTTAGCGCGTTTTGAGCAAATGCGTAATGGCGAGTTGGGTGAAGGTCAGGCTGTATTACGTGCCAAAATTGACATGACATCACCAAACATCCATATGCGTGATCCTATTTTGTACCGTGTATTGCATTCAGAACATCACCAAACAGGTGATAAATGGAAAATGTACCCAATGTATGACTATGCGCATCCATTATCAGATGCCATTGAAGGGATTACTCATTCTCTATGTACATTAGAGTTTGTGGATCACCGTCCGTTCTATGACTGGGTTGTTGCAAAAGTTAAATCGCCATCTGTGCCTCATCAGTACGAATCGAGCCGTTTGAATGTGGATTACACCATTACCTCTAAGCGTAAATTACGTAAATTGGTTGAAGGTGGATTCGTAAATGGTTGGGATGACCCTCGTATGCCAACAGTAGTCGGTATGCGCCGTCGCGGTTTCACCCCAGAAGGTCTGCGTGATTTCTGTAAGCGTGTAGGTGTAACTAAAGTCGATGGCAGTATCGTTGATGTTGCAATGCTTGAATATTGCATCCGTCAATCTTTGGAAAATACTGCGGCTCGCGGTATGGCTGTGTTAAATCCACTGAAAGTGACTTTAACCAACTTGCCTGAAGCAATGGATTTAAGTCATGCACGTCATCCGAATGTAGACATGGGCGATCGTATCATTCCATTGACGCAAGATATTTATATTGATCGTAAAGACTTTGAAGAAGTTGCACCAAAAGGCTTTAAACGCTTAATTCCAGGCGGTGAAGTTCGTCTTCGTCATGCTTATGTGATTAAGTGCGATGAAGT
>JASLHF010000224.1 GCA_030152275.1 Acinetobacter sp.
GGAGACATGGATGTCTCCCGTTAGCTAGAGGTTCAAGGAAGAACCTTCTAGCTAACAAAGGATTTTGGTTACTTTGATCCTTCAAAGTAACGTAAAGCCTGCACGGTAAAATTTGTAGTCAAAGAGAAATTCTGAGGCAGTGCAGGTTATAGTGCATCAAACTTTTTGAATAAATAACTCACGGTCAAAACGATACTGCGGAAAGAATACACCATCTACTGCACGTTCACCCGCACCGATTACCATGACAGGAAATAGCTTTGTATTATATGGAGCCTGAATTTGAGTTTATTCAAATGGTCAATGTTGAGTTTTAATGCTGCATGTCACTATCGCCATATACGGTAATTATATTCATTTATTGATGCGTAGATGATTTTTACTTTTCAGGGGCGAAAAGTAACAAAAGCCCTTTGTTAGACTGATGGGACGTCCTGTCCCACAGTCTAACGGGGCAACATCCTTGTCGCCCAACGTGTATCAAATGATGTTGATGGGTAAATGATGTGGTCATCAAACCTTTTGAATAAACAACTCACGGTCAAAACGATATTGCGGAAAGAACACGCCATCTGCTGCACGTTCACCAGCACCAATGACCATCACAGGATATTGCTGACTATTCAGCCCGAGGATTTTATTCACCATCGGCTCATCAAAACCTTCCATCATACAACTGTCAAAACCATATGCACGTAAAGCCAAGACTAAGTTTTCACAGGCAAGTGCAGTGGTTTTGCTTGCCCATAATTTAGCATCTGCTTCATTAAAGGCAGTGACAGGTAATTGCTTATCTAATGTACGTGCTACTTTGAAAGCAACTTTCTTAAAGTTACCTAATGAGTTTAAGTAACCAGTCTTATAATTATAAGGGATGAACTTGTAATATTTTAAAACTGCGGCAGGGGCTTCAGGGAATGGAAACTCAGAAATATTACGTTTTGCCATTTCATCGACACGGTCAGTACGAGCTACGCAAACAATGAGTTCAGCAGCAGTTTTAGCCGCGAGTTGCCCCAAGCAAGCCTTTACCAATTGTTTTTTCTTCGCAGGATTTTGTACGACATAAAATGTCCAAGGCTGTAGGTTTGATGAGTTAGGTGCAAGTAAAGCCAAATCTAAACAATCATCTAAAATATCGCTTGGAATGGACTTATCTGTAAATTTACGAACAGAGCGGCGGCTTTGAATCACTTTCTTAAAGTTTTCAACATTAATACCTTCAGGCGCTGGTTCATAGTAGCGTTTCTTTTCTGCTTGATTTTCTGCTGACATGTGGATAATCGCTCCAGTTTTGAATTAAAACTTAAATGGGGGCATGAAGATAAAAAACCACCTGAATATCTATTCAGATGGTTTTATTTTATTGCTAGAAAATATAAGGCTTAATTAAATTGTGCGAAATCAGGTTTACGCTTTTGCATAAAGGCTGCAACCGCTTCCATCATTTCAGGTGAGCCCACACGATCCATGAAAATTTTAGCTTCATGATCAATCCATGCCACAATTTCATTCATATTATGCTTCATTAACGCTTTTGATTGCACTAATGATGCTAATGGTAAAGCAGATAACTGTGCAGCTTTTTTGGCAGCAGTTGTATAAACATCTTCCTCAATGCTATTCACTAAATTTGCAGACAGGGCTGTTGCGCTATCAAATTTTTGTGCAGTGAGAAGTAATTCAGCAGCTTTGTGATAGCCTGCTTGTTCAACCAAAAGTTTGCTTGATGCGCCTTCTGGAGATAAGCCCAAACTCACAAATGGAATTTGGAACAGTGCCGTATTGTCGCTATACACCAAGTCACAATGTAAAAGAATCGTTACGCCAATACCAATTGCAACACCGCGAACTGCCGCAATGAGAGGCTTAGAAAATTTAGCTGCAGATTTTAATAATACAAATGGAGGGCCGTCTTCGGCACGGATTTGATCCTTCATTGCTGCAGATTTCATGAAATCCTGCATATCATTACCCGCACTGAAGTCTGCATCTGCGCCACGTAAAATTACTGTACGCACAGAGGCATCTTGGTCGGCTTCATCTAAGGCTTTGGCGATCCACAAATACAGTTCGCTATACAGCGCATTTTTCGCTTGAGGGCGGTTAATGGCTAAGGTCAGTACACCATTGTCCAAATTCGCATTCAAATGTTCATGAGGTTGTTGAATACAGCTCAGTGTCATCGTACTATCCTTGCTTTCAATTTAATTCAAATTTTCTGGGCTCATTATGTCGCATTTTTAGGATGCTGGCGCAACTCATGAGTTCATAAAAACACGATGATTTGCTATGAAATATACATTTGATTATTTGGTTTTCATTGGCCGTTTCCAGCCTTTTCATGTTGCGCATATGCAAACTATCGAAATTGCGCTGCAGCAAAGTCATTATATTATTTTAGCCCTCGGTTCGGCGCAAAATGAACGCAATATCAAAAATCCGTTTACGGCAGATGAGCGTGAACAGATGATCCTGTCAAATTTTTCAGAGACAGATCAGCAGCGCATTAAATTTGTACAAGTCATTGACGTTTATAATGATGAAAAATGGCAAAAATTAGTTAAATCCTTAGTTGCAGGCATCACCGAACCGGAGGCTAAAATAGGCCTGATTGGGCATTTTAAAGATGATTCTTCTTACTATTTAAAATTTTTCCCAGAATGGGAAATGGTTGAACTGAACAGCCTGCAAGGCGCGATGTCTGCTACACCAGTGCGCGAAGCTTATTACCGCGGCGAAATCCGCCAAGGCGCATTTCCGCAAGGTACAATCAATTTTTTACAAAAGTTTCAGAAAACTGCTGTTTATCAACAATTGCAAGACAAATTTAACACGCATGATAAAAGCAATCTTTCCTAATCTTCAGCTAAGCTGAGCGGAATCAGCATAGGCTGGAATCTTTTAAATAGACTCATTTAAAGCGTATATAGCTGCTGAATTAGTTGTATACGCCAACCTGATATTGCCCTGATTTTTAATTCGGCGTTTTTGCATTTGTATTCTGTATTTAATTGAAGGCCGAAAAGTGCTTATGTTGCGGTTTCGCCATTGAAATGAATGCGTTCAAAGTCATGAAAGACAACCGCGAAGATAGAACCGTCAAGGGTTCTTGTTAAGCATTAGTTAAATGTAAGGGACAACATGAGTGAAGAAATATTCTAGGTAAATGTGTATTTGCTATCGCCGGCTGATGAAGTTGAACAGCAGGGCTATGCTATGCTATGCTGCACTTTGATTTTATGTTTTTATCTGCCTTTTCAGCTTGATCTGCTGTACAGCCGTACACATGCTGAGGAAAAAAAGGCGCATAAAAAGCAAAATAGAAATGCTTGGACAGCCGATGAAGATCAGCACAAGAATTGCGCTTAAACAGACTGCATTTTTCCGCAGAGTGTATTTCGCGCGCGATAATCTAAACCTGTTAAACCGATATATTCGGTTGGTTGGGTGTGTGTGGATTTTTGCGCTGCTGAATAGCATGACGGCAGTTCAGGCTGAAAACTGGTCATTGACTGATCAAAGCCGGGTCAGTTTTGAACTTAAAACTGTTGGATTATCTGCTGTCAGAGGCACATTCAATCAAATTCAGTCGCGTTTAAGCTTTGATATGCAAATGCCGGAGCATGCAGTTACAGAATTGGTTTTTCCATCAAGCAGTTTATCCCTAAGTAATGAAGCGCTAAAGCCGATGATTATGGGGGAAGATTTTTTTGATGCGGCACAATATAAAACGGTCATTTTTAAAAGCACGGAATTTGTCGCCCTAAGTGCTAGCCATTACCGTGTACTGGGTGATTTGACCATGCGCGGCATTACCAAACCAGTCATTTTTGATGTATTGCTGACCCCGCATGCATCTAATCCCAAAATTATGAATATTCAGGCATCTACAGCAATTAACCGCACAGATTTTGGTATGAAGCGGGCATACGGCGGGGTAGGTGAGAAAGTTAATATTCAGCTAAATGGACAATGGAAAATGAAATAGCCTAAGTTTTTAGAAATTTTAAAACGATATTGCTCAACTCAAAAACCATTGTTTAGCCATATTTTTTAGAATTTCAATGTTGGCATTCATTATTATGCCCAATACCTTGGACATCATATCTATCCTGCTTTAGCGGTCTACAATGATCAGAAGCTATTTATCTTTTAGCAGAATCATTTTTTCAGCCTTATGCAAACAGCGTAGATAGTGGTGTGGAAATCAAATTTTATTTACCAATCGGGTTTCCATTCATATGCATTTGAGCTTGCTGCACCAGTACTTCGCTGAATAATGTCATTACTGCAGACTGCTGTTTCCAGTGGTGCCAATAAAGCGGCAATTCTAAACGCAGTTGCGGCGCTGCTTCGATTAATGTTTGATTTCTTAAATACGCAACAGCCTGATAATCCGGCAGCCAGCCATATCCTAAACCCATCACAACGGCATCGACAAAAGCACAGGAGGAAGGCACAAAAAAGTGTGGATATTGTTCTGGGCTTAAGCCAAATTCTTGTTGAATCTTCGCGGTATGCATTTGATCTTTTGCATTGAAAATAATGGCAGGGGCAGTTTGCAAAGATTTTCGGTTTACACCTGTTGCAAAATTTGCTTCAGCAAAATTTGGCGTGCAGACAAAACGGTACGTCATACAGCCCAAATACTCAGCTACACAGCCTTTCATGGCTTTAGACTGCTGTGCAACACAGGCATTCACTAAGCCTGCTTCAAGTAAATGATGCGTTTGTGATTGATCATCGACCTGAAAATGCACCGTAGTTTTATATGCAGTTAATACAGGCTGCAAAGCTGGAAGCAGCCAAGTGGCAAGTGAGTCGGCATTCACTGCAATATTGACTTGGTAATAACCGCCGGAAGTTTGCCCTGTTAAGCTTTGAATAAAGTTGTTTTCAAGTCGCCGGCTGTGCTGTAAATAATGCAGTAAAGAAATTCCCGCAGCTGTTGCGCTGCAGGGGCGTTCGCGCACAATCAGCACACAGCCTAAATTTTTTTCCAAACTTTGGACACGTAGAGTGACTGCTGAAGCTGTAATATGAAGCTGTTCCGCTGCCAGCTCAAAACTCCCGGTTTCCGCAACAGCCAAAAAAGCATCGCATTGTTTATGATTGAGCATAATGGTTCAGTATGGTTATTTAGCTTAGGTTTTTAAACATATCAATGTCATGGCCGTTAATCAGGATGATAAATAGCAAAATGAGCTGAACGCAGAAGTCTTTATTCAAGCATTGAAGTGATTTGATTATAGAGCTTAAACTAAGAATAATTTAGTTTACTTGATATTTTCTAAATAATATTCAACTTTAGCTCAAAACCAGCATAATTCGCAAAACTTATGAATATGTTGATTTTTCAATGCTGAACAGCTATTTGCAAGGCCTTGCAGTTGGCCTGAGTTTAATTATTGCTATTGGCGTGCAAAATGCCTTTGTGCTTAAGCAAGGGCTTAAGAAACAATATGTATTTTGGGTGTGTTTGATTTGTGCTGTTTCGGATGCAGTTTTAATCGTAATGGGGGTGGCTGGTTTTTCTACAGTGCTGCAGCATTTCCCGCACATTATTCAATTTACACGCTGGGGCGGCGCCGCTTTTTTAATTTATTATGGCTGGCAACATGCCAAACATGCCAAACATGCCAAACATGCCAAACATGCCAAACATGCCAAACAGGCCATTCAGTCCAGCCAGACTCTGCAGGCGCAGATGGCTGAAGAACAAAATTTAGAGCAATGCCTCCTGCTTTGCCTTGGGCTAACATGGCTGAATCCTCATGTGTATTTAGATACTGTGATTTTACTTGGCTCGATCTCGACACAGTTCCCGCAGACGCGGCATTGGTTTGCGCTGGGAGCGATGAGCGCATCATGTCTGTTTTTCTTTATTTTAGGTTATGGCGCGCGAGTGCTGCGCCCCATATTTGTGAATCCCATATCTTGGAAAATATTGGATGGGCTAATTGCATTGACCATGTGGGGGATTGCGCTGTCTTTGGTATTGAGTGGCGGTAATTAAAAAAGGCGCAGGCTGATTTTCAAATCACTCTCAAGGGGTAATCTGAAATCAATATGCCGCTGGAAGATGTCTTTTAAGCCGCAATCACCGCCAAAATCGAGCACAGGCTTTGTTCACATAAAGCATTCGATGAAAGCGCTAAAATAAAGGTGGAGTTGAGGGCAAGGAGGTATCACTTGTTCTTTAGAATTGCTCTGCGCTTTATGGATTGAAAACATACATAAAACGCAGAGATGTCAATTTAGGCTTGAAGTGCTTTTAAGTCCTCTAAAACCTGTTCTGCATGACCCGCAGCTTTCACTTTACGGTACTCCTTGATCAGTTTGCCGTTGTGAAAAATAAAAGTAGAGCGTTCAATGCCCATGACTTTTTTGCCGTACATATTCTTTTCTTTAATCACATCAAAGTGATTGCACAGCACTTCTTCTTTATCGCTGATGAGATTAATCGTGAGATTTTGCTTTTCAGTAAAGTTTTGGTGTGCCTTCACCGAGTCGCGGGAGATTCCGATAATCGTAGTATTCAATGCGTCAAATTGATCTTTTAAGCAGGAAAAGCCTACAGCCTGAGTGGTACAGCCCGGTGTAGAATCTTTAGGATAAAAATAGACAATCAGCCATTCTGCCGGCAGTTCAGCAAGATTAATTTCGCCTGCAGTGGCAGGAAAGGTTTGATTGAGTAAGGTGATATTGGACATAAGGCTTCCTTTTCAATATTTACAGATGTTCTAATTCAAGCGGCAAAAAAGCATAATCACCATGATACAGAATTTCACCTTTGCTGACAGGAATTGCGTTTTTAAATAAAGGCCCATCCAGTACAGTTGTATGAAATTCACCGGCCTCGCCGCACGGGTCAATTCCACGATCGATTAAGGTCTGGATATAGCTTTGCGTCAAAATTTGCCCCAAATCATTTGCCGTCATTCCAAGTTTTAAATTCACAGTCACAATCATGGTTTGAAAGCCCAGCGAAATAAACTCATGAATAACGCTTAAATGCGGACGCTGCCAAAGCGGGGTATGCAGATTTAAATGCGTGTGCTGGGTCATTTTATGGTGCCAGCAATCGTCCTCAGGTAAATCTAAATCGCCAGTCACTAAGGCCTGTGCACTTTGTGTTTTGGCATGATGCAAAAGTTTTAAAAATTCAGTTTCATAATCTGTCCAGCTTGCACTGGCCGTCCAAATAGGCAGGCCAATGGCTTGCGCTTGGGCATGAATAATCGACAGCGGCATGGCATGCGAGCGTGAGCGTAAACCGTTTTCTTCCAGCATGACAATCAAGCCGATAGCTTCACCATGCTGCATGGCGTGGTATAAGGCCAATGTGCTGTCTTTACCGCCGCTGTAAGAGGCAATGAATTTTTCGCCTTGTGGCAGCTTTCCCCATGTTGTATGCATAATTTTTCCATGATTCAGAGCATAAAAAAGCCTGCATAATGCAGGCTTTTGGGAGGCGGTTGGAAATTATTTTCCAGCTTGGCCTGCCTGAGCTGATTTCATTGCTTCTTCAGTTAACGTTTTTAATTTTCCTGTTAACTGAGGGCCGAAACATGCTTGTAGATCTTTATTTTGTTTTTGAACAAAAGCTAAAGTTGCAGGGCTTTTTTTCTGGTTGATTGTGCTTTGGATTTCCCATTTTTGCGCGTTGGTTAAACGGCCATCTGCATCAACAGCACAAGTACAGTACTTGCTAACTTCAGCCGCAGACAATTTTTTGCCTTTGCCTGTTTCTTCTTTACAAACATTAATTAACGCAGATTTTACGTTAGTGCTCTTATATGCTTGTTGGAGCTTGTCGTTGTCAGCGTGTGCAACTGAAGCAACCAATGCAGCTGCTGAGAAAGCAGCAGAAAGAATAATGTTTGATTTTAAATTTTTCATAAACCCTACCTTGTTATCTCGGTATGTAACGTGTTGGATCAGCCACACCGGCATCAGCAAAACCTTGTTTGCGAAGACGGCAACTGTCACATGTGCCGCAAGCGCGACCATGGTCGTCTGCTTGGTAGCATGACACCGTTTGACTATAGTCTACGCCATGTTCTATACCTAAGCGAATGATATTTGCTTTGGATAAATGTAACAGAGGTGTTTCAAATTTAAGAGGTTTTCCCTCTATGCCGACTTTAGTCGCCAAACGCGCCATATTGGCAAAAGCTTCAATAAATTCAGGCCGGCAGTCAGGATAACCTGAATAATCAACCGCATTGATGCCAATCACAATCGCTTCTGCACCAAAAACTTCGGCAGCTGCCAGCGCATAAGATAAAAAGATGGTGTTACGCGCTGGAACATAAGTTACAGGAATACCTTCAGATTCATGATCGGGTACATCAATGGAATGGTCTGTTAATGCAGAACCGCCTAAATTGCCTAAATCGATATTAATGACACGGTGCTCAACGCCTGCTTTTTGTGTCAAAGCGCGGGCTGCATCAAGTTCTGTTGTTGAGCGCTGGCCATACATAAAGCTTAAGGCAATGCATTCATACTGAGATTGAGCCCAAGCCAGACATGTTGTTGAGTCTAAGCCGCCAGATAAAAGTACAATCGCGCGAGGACGCATGTTCTATTCTCCAAAAAATCTTTAAAACACTTAACGGCCAGTTTCGTCGTTCCACAGCAGCTTATGCAGCTGCAGCTGAAAACGCACAGGGAGATGGTCGTCTAAAATCCATTGAGCAAGATCGCGTGCAAGCTGAGGCAGGCGAACAGCGCCTTTTTCGATTGCAAAAGCAGGGGAGAACCAGATGGTGCCGGCTTTTTCATTCAATTGATATTGCTCAACTTGCTGTTTAGACCATTCATAATCTTCTCGATTGCAAATGACAAACTTGATTTGATCGTGCTCAGTTAAATAATCTAGGTTGCTCAGCAAGTTCCGGTGTGCTTCGCCGGAAGTTGGAGTTTTTAAATCTAAAACTTTAGATATACGCGGGTCAACTTTGGATACATCCAAAGCGCCGCTGGTTTCCAATGATATTTCGCAGCCTAAATCCGCTAAGCGCTGCATTAATGGCAGCGCATTGGGCTGAGCCAACGGTTCACCGCCTGTCACGCAGATATAGGGAGTTTTAAAATCCAGTGCAGTTTGGATAATTTCTTCTAACGATTTGCGCTCACCGCCCTCAAAGGAATACGTAGTATCGCAGTAAGTGCAGCGTAAAGGACATCCGGTTAAGCGGATAAATACAGTCGGCAAGCCTGCAGCATTGGCTTCACCTTGCAGGGAATAGAAAATCTCCGTAATGCGCAGCCCCGCAGACGGATCGGAAACAGGAATAGCGGAAGTTCGAAGCGTATTCATAGCAATATTTTAACCACAGGCAGAAAAACAAAATCTCTACGGTCATTGCTGGCCGTAGAGATGAGGAACAGGAAAAGTTCCGCAAAAATTAAAAAACTTAAATTAGTCTTCGCGTAATAAATCGTTCAGGCTAGTTTTTGCGCGAGTTTTCGCATCTACTTTTTTCACGATAATTGCAGCGTACAGGTTGCAAGTGCCGTCTTTAGAAGGAAGGCTGCCTGAAACGACAACAGAACCGGCAGGTACACGGCCATAGTGAATTTCACCAGTTTCACGGTCAAAAATCTTGGTTGATTGGCCGATGAATACACCCATAGAAATTACAGAGCCTTCTTCTACAATTACACCTTCAACAATTTCAGAACGTGCGCCGATAAAGCAGTTGTCTTCAATAATTGTTGGGTTTGCTTGAAGCGGTTCAAGCACGCCGCCAATACCAACACCGCCAGACAAATGTACATTTTTACCGATTTGGGCGCATGAACCTACAGTCGCCCAAGTATCAACCATTGTGCCTTCATCTACATATGCACCAATGTTGACATAAGAAGGCATTAATACCACGTTTTTCGCTTGGAAAGAACCTTTACGTGCAACAGCAGGCGGTACAACGCGTACACCAGCAGCTTTAAATTGAGCATCTGTCCAGCCGTTGAATTTAGTATCGACTTTGTCATAGAAGCGCAAGTCGCAAGATTCGATTGGCTTATTGTCGTTAATTTTGAACGACAGTAATACAGCTTTTTTCAACCATTGATGAACAACCCATTCACCATTAATTTTTTCAGCAACACGCAATGTACCGTTGTCTAGGCCAGCAATTGCCTCATCGACTGCTTGGCGGATTTCAGCAGGACAGTCTGCTGCTGTAAAATTTGCACGGTCTTCAAACGCTTGTTCAATGATTGTTGAAAGCTGAGACATGATCTTCCTTCCAGAAAAAATTTTTCAAGATTTTACACTAAAATGTGTAAATAATTGATGTGAATTCTCGAATACATAGGAATTATTCACTAAAAAAACTTAGTGCAGCGTGAATCAAATGCATAAAATTTAAAAACCATAATAATTTGTATTTCACAATCAACATGATCTTTTAAAATGTATCAAAAAATAACAAAAAATAAGCAAATTTTGTATAAAAGGTGACCGATTATTCAATTATATTTCAGGTCATACGCAGCAATGCAGTAATCATGCAAATGACGAATAATTTTTAAAAGTTTGTATTTTGAGGAGAAGCAAAATGAAAATTCTACGTACAGCAATTGCCTTATCATTAATGACCGCTGCCGGCGCAGCAATGGCGGACAGCGCTGTAGTGCATGATGGCTATGCTTTTGACCGCAACCAGTTAATTCCAACTGGCGCGCGTCTTGAAGTTGGTACAACCGGTTACGGCGGTGCTTTGCTTTGGACTGCAAATCCTTATGTCGGCTTAGCTTTAGGCTATAACGGCGGTGACATTTCATGGACAGATGATGTTTCAGTCAACGGAACAAAATATGATCTGGATATGAGCAATAACAATGTGTATTTAAATGCCGAACTGCGTCCTTGGGGCGCAAGTACCAACCGCTGGGCGCAAGGTGTCTATGTCGCAGCAGGGGCGGCTTACATTGATAATGATTATGACCTGACTAAACGTTCTAGCGACGGTACAATCAAAATTAATGGCACTAATTATTCATACAATGGCTCTGTGAACGGTAAAATGAGCTATGAAAATGATATCGCACCTTATTTGGGTTTAGGCTGGGCGCCTAAAATCAACAAAAATTGGGGCGTATTTGGTGAAGTCGGCGCTTATTACACCGGTAACCCGACTGTGAACTTAGATAAAGATGGTACTTTTGTGAACGCCGCGGGCGGTAATGCATCAGCTGACTTGCGGGCAGAAGAGCAAAAAATCCGTGAAGACGACAAATACCAATGGATGCCTGTCGGTAAAGTGGGCGTAAGCTACCACTGGTAAGTGATTGCTAAATAAAAAACAGGCTTCGGCCTGTTTTTTTATGTGTATTACTCTTAGTGAATAAAATGATTGTATGGCAAAATTTGAACTGGAAGTCTCATTAAAAAATATACAAACTATTGATTTAATTCATAAATTTATCTGAGTGTTGGGCGGTTTTTTTACTTTCTTGATAAAGGCAGCCGTCTTTACTTTTATGTACAGTTGGACAAATTGCAGAGATACATCTAGTTATTCCTATGCTTTCGTAAAATTAAAAGTAAATAAAACCTGCAAATTATGGTGAAGCTTTAGCGCTGTTTATATTGAGCGTCTTGTGAGAAAGGATTAAAGGTTTGGTTATTTTAAAAATAGCGCCCTACTTTGAGGCCATAAGCCCATGCATCTCTATTTTCTAAAGTAGAAAGGGAGGTGACATTTATATTGCCGTTATCTGCTTTGGAAGGATTAAACCGGAAATAATATACACCGCCGGAAATAAAGCTTTTGGGCGTATAACTGTAACGGATGCCGGTTCCTAAACCATAATAGCCATCTGCAGGGCTAACAGTGGAGGAAGGGTTGCCGCTGCCGGAATCCCATGCGGTTTCGATGCTGGAAATCCACTGATCACTGAGACCGTAAGCTATGCCTAATTTTGCCGACCATTGATCTGAGCGGTAGTCTACAAGTTTAAAATCCGCCAGTTGAGGAATATAGGGAATGTATGGCTGCATAATTTCACTAAAACCTGTGGGCTGTATTTTAAAGTTTTGCCAATTGACCCAGCGTAGGCTGCCAAAGATTAAAGTATGTGTATTTAGACCGCTCATAAAGTCAAATGTGGCGGATTGCGGCGTTTCGATTTCGGTTGTGCCTGATCTATTTTGCATGCCTGAAAGGGTTGGCAGTGTTTCTTCAGTAGGCATACGGTGTTTGATTTTAGAGCGGTAAGTCAGGCTTGCACGCAGCGCAATTTCTGGAATCTGATAGCTGATGCCGGTCAGCCAGCCTAGAGCATGATCTTTTTTTAAATTAACACTGTAGCCGTTAAAAAAATAATAATTTTGACCAAATAGGCTGATGTCACCTTTAAAGCTTTGTACGGCGGCGCCAGCGTAGAGATTCCAGTTTGGCGTAGGCTGATAGCCAATCAGACCTGTAATGTTATTGGATTTTAAATCAATATCGATCGCTTCAAGCTGTTCTTTGCCTAAAATCGAGTCGGGACGGTAGTCATAATTGACTTGAATGCCAAAAGGCTGATCTATAATGAGGCCGGCAGAAATTTGCGCATGAGGCTGGAATTTAAGTGCAGCCTGAAGCATAGTGCTGTCACGGACTAAATTTCCTGTAGAAAAGTCGCTGACATTTAGCGCCTGCGCCAATTCTTCTTTATTGGAATTTTCACCGCTGAGATGAGGGTGAATTTGGGCAATAAACAGTTCGGCATAATTGCCGGATTCAAAAAATGGCTGAATGCTTTGGCCAGAGCGCTCAATGCCGGCAGCATAACAAAGGGATGCAGAGCTTCCCATGCTGACAGATGCGAAAAATATCATGTATTTCATATACATTTTTGGCCAAAGTTTTATATTTATCAGCTAGATATTATGCTGGGTTTAAACCCAAAATACGATACTAAAAGGAGCATTTCCCCTCCTTTTAGCTGAATAATTTCTGTTATTCGTCGGGATATGCCACTTTCTTTAATGCTTTGATATCGGCATCTGGCGAGCATAAGGAAATGAACTCATAGCCGTAGCCGCGAAGCAGATGGCCTTTACGCACCGCAATCCAAGTCGTATTTACACCAAAGATATCAGTATGAATCTGCTTTAGGCGGTAATCGCGCTCTGCATCATAGGCGACATCATTGACAATGCCCACACCCATATTCAGCTCGACATAGGTTTTAATAACATCGGCATCGAGCGCTGACATGACGATATCGACATCAAAACCGGCTTCGTCAAATGCTTGGTCGATTTTAGAACGTCCAGTAAAACCGCCGTGATAGGTAATAATTGGATAATGTGACAAATCTTCAATGGTAATGTTGCTGTTTGCGGTCAGCGGGTGGTTTTGCGGTGTAATAATGCTGTGCTGCCAGTTATAAAACGGCACGCTGGCTAAATTATCTTCGGCGGTTAATGATTCTGTTGCGATGCCAATATCCGCTTCGCCTTGCAGCAGCATTTCGGTAATTTCGACTGGGCTGGCCTGCTGCAAAATCAAATGAACTTTAGGGAATTCTTTTTTGAATTGATTCACAATTGGGGGCAGCACATAGCGCGCCTGTGTATGCGTTGTGGCAATGGTTAAAGTGCCTTCATCGACTTTATTAAAATCATCAGCCAGACGCTTGATATTGTCTGCATCAACCAGCATGCGTTCTACAATGCCCAATAAGGACTGGCCTGGTTCAGTTAAGCCCAGCAGGCGTTTGCCTTTGCGGATAAACAGCTGTACCCCTAATTCATCTTCTAAATCTTTAATGTGCTTGCTGACACCGGATTGTGAGGTGTATAGCGCAGCAGAAGCTTCAGTTAAATTAAAGTTCTGTCTAACGGTTTCTCTAATAATTCTTAGTTGTTGGAAATTCATAGTTCTGCGTACCTCAAAGAGATGGGGCGTTATAAGCCCCCTCATATCGTTTTAAGCGACTTGGTTTTCAAATAAATGCAAAGCTGATGGGCTAAGCCAAACGGTTTGGTTCGGGCGGAACTGGTGCAGTTTTGCTTCATCTGCTGTAAGTGAGATTTCGATTAAATTGCCTTGACGGTCATGCAGTTCTGCCAAGACTTTGCCGGCAATCCATACTTCGCGCAGGAAAGTCGCCTGAATGGCATTGTCCTGAGGCTGAGCATGAATACGCAGTTCGTCAGGGCGGGCAAAGGCAATGATTGGGCCTTGCGGCGCGTTTGGCGCTTGCGGCAGCTGAATGCGGTCTTCGCCAATTTGAATGATACCGTTGCTGTTACTGCCTTCAAAACGGTTAGCTTGGCCTAAGAAATCAAAGACAAACGGGGTTGCAGGCTTTTCATAGACTTCACGCGGCGAACCGATCTGCTCGACATTGCCCTTATTCATTACAATAATTTGGTCGGCTACTTCCAGCGCTTCTTCCTGATCGTGAGTTACGAAAATAGACGTGATGTGCAGTTCATCATGCAGTGTGCGCAGCCAGCGGCGCAGCTCTTTACGCACTTTTGCATCCAGCGCGCCGAACGGTTCATCCAGCAGCAGCACATGCGGCTCCACTGCCAACGCGCGGGCCAACGCAATACGCTGACGCTGGCCGCCGGATAATTGTGCAGGGTAGCGGTCTGCTAAAAAGCCCAGCTGCACCAAATCCAGCAAACGCGTGACACGCTTTTTAATTTCAGCTTCTGACGGACGGGTTGCGCGAGGGCGCACACGCAGGCCAAAGGCGATGTTGTCAAAGACCGTCATATGGCGGAACAGCGCATAATGCTGGAACACAAATCCGACTTCGCGTTCGCGCACATGCACATTGGTGGCGTCTTCGCCTTCCAAAATTACTTTGCCTGAATCTGCAGATTCTAAACCGGCAATAATGCGCAGCAGTGTGGTTTTACCGCAGCCCGATGGGCCAAGTAAAGCGACCAGCTGGCCATCTGGAAAATCTAAAGAGATGTTTTTCAGCGCATGGAATGCACCAAAGTGTTTTTCAATATTTTTTACTTGAATACTCATGAGGTCATTCCTTAAGAAGCTGTTGAATCATCATTGCGTGTGTCTTGTCTTTCTTGGCGAATTTCAACCCATGTTTTTAAGATCAGGGTGACAATTGCCAGCAACGCCAAGAGTGATGACACGGCAAAGGCTGCGCTGAAGGTATATTCGTTATAAAGAATTTCGACATGCAGTGGCAGTGTGTTGGTTTCGCCGCGGATGTGGCCTGAAACCACAGATACTGCGCCAAATTCACCCATTGCGCGCGCATTACACAAAATCACGCCGTAAATTAAGCCCCATTTGATATTGGGCAGGGTGACTTTCCAAAAGGTTTGCCAGCCGGTTGCACCAAGTACAATTGCCGCTTCTTCTTCTTCGGTGCCTTGCGCTTCCATTAATGGAATCAACTCACGGGCAACAAAAGGTACAGTAATAAATACCGTGGCTAGCACAATGGCAGGTACGGCATACAGAATCTTAATATCATGATCCATTAACCAGCCGCCAAACCAGCCTTGGGAACCGAAAATCAGCACCAGCATTAAACCGGCAATGACAGGTGATACAGAAAACGGCATATCAATGATGGTGGTTAAAATAGATTTGCCGCGGAAATTGAATTTCGCGACACACCATGCTGCCGCCACGCCAAAGACTACGTTGAGCGGTACAGCAATAGCAGCAGTAAGTAAGGTTAATTTGACTGCAGATAAAGTATCTGGATGAACCAGTGCTTGGAAATACACGCCCACACCTTGTTTGAAGGCCTCAACGAAAACCAAGATCAGCGGCAGCATCAGGCAGCTCAGGAAAAAAATCAGCGCAATGACAATCAGGGCAATACGCACGGCCGCTGGTTCACGGGTTGCATCACGCGACTGCAGCTTGCGCGCCAGTTCGTTGCTGTTGGTATGTGAACTCATCGAGCAGTTCTCCCTGTGCGGTGGCTTGCCCATGCTTGTACCAAGTTAATGAGGAACAGAATTGCAAATGAAATGACCAGCATGACGACCGCAATGGTGGTTGCGCCAGCATAGTCATATTCTTCTAAGCGCGAAATAATCATGAGTGGCGCAATTTCTGTCTTGAACGGCTGGTTGCCGGCAATGAAAATTACCGAGCCGTATTCGCCAACACCGCGGGCAAAGGCCAAAGCAAAACCGGTCAACAGCGCGGGAAATAAAATTGGCAAAATGACTTTGGTGACAATTTGAAAACGGTTGGCGCCTAATGCTGAAGCAGCTTCTTCCAGCTCCGTTTCCAAATCGCTCAGCACTGGCTGAACGGTACGCACGACAAAAGGAATACCAATAAAAATCAAGGCCAAAGTAATACCGATTGGGGTATAGGCGACCTTGATGCCCATTGGCTCTAAATATTGTCCAATCCAGCCAGTTGGCGCATATAAAGAGGTTAAGGCAATACCGGCAACCGCAGTGGGCAGGGCAAAGGGTAAATCGACCAATGCATCGACTATACGTTTTCCGGGAAAGCTATAACGCACTAAGCACCATGCCAGCAGCAGGCCAAAAACAACGTTAATTAAGGCCGCAATAATGGCTGCGCTGAAGCTTAACTGCAATGATTTTAAAATCCGTTCAGAACTTAAAATTTCCCATAAACCGTCCCAGCCTATACCTAGCGATTTAATAAAAACCGCTGATAAAGGAATCAGTACGATTAAGGACAAATACGCTAGGGTAAAGCCTAGGGACAGACCAAATCCTGGCAGCACTCGGGATCGCTGCGACATGATTACTCCTCAAAGAGAGAAAGCTGACTGAATACAGCCAGCGAAAGATAAATGTAAAATTTCGGCTCAAGCATAATTAGCAGGACTTAAATTGCAAATTTAAATAAATACTTGCGCTCATCAGCAATATTGATATACGGCATAGTTTTTCCTGAGATGAGATAATTGAAAATCTCTGGAAATGGCCCGTAACCAGAAGCCACATTAATATGACCAGCCTGTCCAGCATTGACAGGTTTCAGTTTCCAGGCCTTTGCCAACGCTTGCGCATCATCAAAGGCTAGCCATGGATCATTTTCACTAATGATCATGACAGCCGGCACATTGATTTTGAGCTGATGAAAGTAAGCGGCATAATTATTTGAGCAGTCACGGGCAAAACCGGCATCGCCAAAACGGGCAGGATTGGCTGGTGCAACTAAAATCAGTTTTTTGACTTTGGCAGCCAATTCAGGATGCTGTGCAAGAGCGGCAACTGCAGTTAAGCAGCCAAAGCTGTGTGCAACAATTTGAATCTCGTCCTGAAGAGGGGCTGCCGCTTTCACAAATTGCGCAACCCAGTCATTCAGCACAGGATGGTTCCAATCTTTTTGTTCAACGCGGGAGCATGACATCAACTGGCGCTGCAGCCATGACTGCCAGTGCTGGTATTCACTGCCGCCCACGCCCGGAACGATTAGGGTATGTGTCATGTCGATGCTCCTTATGCTGTGCTGATGCTGCTTATTTGCTGGTATTGGTTTTAACGATTTGATCAAAAATGCCGCCATTCTCAAAATGAGCTTTTTGCACTTTGTCCCAACTGCCAAATTCTTGATCAATCGTGACCAGTTTTAAGGGCTTAAACACTTTGCTGTACTGCGCTAATGTTTTTGCATCACGCGGGCGGTAGAAGTTTTGCGCTGCAATGTGCTGGCCGCGCGGTGAATACAAGAAGTTTAAATAGCCTTGAGCCAAATATTTATTGCCTTTTTTCTCGGCATTTTTTTCAATAACAGCAACTGGCGGTTCTGCCAAAATAGACAGGGACGGCGTAATAATTTCAAACTTACCCGGCTGTTCGCGCACTGCTAAATGCGCTTCGTTTTCCCAAGCCAGCAGCACGTCGCCAATGCCGCGTTCAGCAAACGTGGTGGTCGCACCGCGTGCGCCGGAATCCAGCACTTTAGTATTTTTATAAATTTTGCGTACAAATTCCTGCGCTTTGGCATCGTTGCCGCCCGGCTGATGTTTAGCCCACGCCCAAGCAGCCAAGTAGTTCCAGCGCGCGCCGCCAGACGTTTTTGGATTTGGGGTAATAGTGCCGACACCCGGTTTGACCAAGTCCCCCCAGTCTTTAATGCCTTTCGGATTGCCTTTGCGGACTAAGAACACAATGGTCGAAGTGTATGGCGTAGAATTATTCGGCAGTTTCTTTTGCCAGTCTGCCGGCAGCAGTTTGGCTTTTTCCGCAATGACGTCAATGTCGGCAGCCAGCGCCAGTGTCACTACATCGGCATCCAAACCGTCAATGACAGAGCGCGCCTGTTTGCCTGAACCGCCATGAGATTGTTTGAAATTAATTTTTTGTCCAGTACGGCTTTCCCAGTATTTGCTGAAATCTTTATTCACACTTTCATACAGTTCACGTGTCGGATCATATGACACATTGAGAAAATCCTTAGCAGCGGCGCTCACAGAAACAGCGGATACCACGGCGGCCAGAACACCAAGTTTTAGTTTGGCTGAAATACTCATGTGAACCTCAATATTCTTACATGTTTTGTAACATGGGAGCAGAATAGCGCTATTCTTATTGCATAAAAAATAATAATAAATGAATTTCATATGAATAAAAAAGATAATAAAGCTGTCTGCTAAATACTGTTTGGCGCTTTAGGTGGATTGGAAAAACTGTAAAGAATAAGAAAACGCAACGGATTCGATGGGCAAACTCTTGCCAATAAGATTTAAATAAAAAAGCGCCCGCTTGAGGTTCAAACGGGCGCGCTGTATTCAGCTGACTGCGGCTATTCAGCATTCAGTGCCGTAAAATCTATAGATTGAGTGCTATTTGACATTGTTGATTTTGACGATTTGATCGAATACACCGCCATTTGCAAAGTGTTTTTTCTGTACTTTGCTCCAGCCGCCAAATTCTTGATCAATCGTGACCAGTTTTAAAGGCTGAAATACATTTTTATATTTTGCCAATACCGCAGCGTTGCGCGGACGATAGTAGTTTTGGGCAGCAATGCTTTGGCCGGCTGGCGAATATAAATAGTTCAAATAGGCTTTGGCTAAATTTTCATTGCCGTCTTTTTGGGCATTTTTTTCCACAATTGCAACAGGCGGCTCAGCCAAAATAGACAGGGACGGCGTAATGATTTCAAATTTTCCCGGCTGTTCGCGTACCGCTAAATGCGCTTCATTTTCCCAAGCCAGCAGCACGTCGCCAATGCCGCGTTCAGCAAAGGTCGTGGTCGCGCCGCGTGCGCCGGAATCCAGCACTTTTGTTTGTTTATAGATCTGGCGGACAAAATCCTGCGCTTTGGCATCGTTGCCGCCTGGCTGATGTTTAGCCCACGCCCAAGCAGCCAAGTAATTCCAGCGCGCGCCGCCAGACGTTTTTGGATTTGGGGTAATAATTTCGATGCCGGGTTTAGTCAAATCTCCCCAGTCCTTAATGCCTTTCGGGTTGCCTTTGCGCACTAAGAACACAATCGTGGAGGTATACGGTGTCGAGTTTTGCGGAAATTTTTTCTGCCAGTCTGCCGGCAGCAAGCCGCGCGCTGCGATTTCGTCAATATCTGCAGCTAAAGCCAAAGTCACAACATCTGCATCCAGACCGTCAATGACTGCACGCGCCTGTTTGCCTGAACCGCCGTGTGACTGTTTAAAGTTGATGTCTTGGCCGGTGGTTTTTTTCCAATAGCCGCTGAATTCTTTGTTAAAGTTGTCATACAGTTCACGGGTCGGATCGTATGAAACATTTAAAAAGTCTTTGGCCAGCGCGCTGAATGATGTCGCTGAAATCAGCGCTGCCAGTACCCCAATTTTGATTGTACGCATTTGAGTTTCCTTCAATTTTGAATTATTAAGCTGTATGTGCTGAGCGCAGAATAGCCGGAAGTTTTTTGTGTAAAAAATAATAAGAAACGAATTTGATATGAAGAAAAACGCAATGAAAGAAAAAGCTGGGCAAGCGCGCGCGGTATTTTTAAACTAAGCCATTATTTATAGAGAAATTGCTATGCCTTGTTTTAAAAATGGGCAGGAAATTGCGCAGATTGCGCTGACAGACCGCGCATTTCATTATGGCGACGGATGCTTTAGTACTGCACGTCTGCGTATGGGTTGTATGGAACTGCAGGATTTGCATATGGCAAGACTGCAGCATGCCAACGAGCGTCTGCGCCTAAACGCAGATTTGGCGCAGATTCAGCGCACGCTGCAGCATATTGCCGAGATGGATGAGTTGGCATCCGGCACGCTTAAAATTGTGCTCAGCCGTGGAGAGGGACAGCGCGGTTACAGTCTGCCGGATCATCCAGCCGATGTATGGGTATTCTATACACCTAATCCTGTACAGGACATGCATTATGATGTGCTGGACAGTTGCGGTGTGCTTGAACAGCGTATAGGCATCAGCATGCCAAATTTAACTGGATTAAAGTCTTTAAACCGGCTTGAACAGGTGATGCTTAAAGCTGAAGCGGATAGCAAAGGCTGGCTGGAAGCATTAGCAGCCGATGTGCAGGGACAGATTGTAGAAGGTGTGAGCAGTAATTGTTTTATTCGTATAAATGATGCATGGATTACGCCTGAACTTCGCTATAATGGCGTGCATGGTGTGATGCGTGCAGAAATTTTGTCACGGATGCAGGCGCAGGGCATTGACTGTCAGCTGCGCAGCGTGGGGCTGGAAGAAATTACAGATTTTCAAAGTATGTTTTTCTGCAATGCGCTGCATCCAATGAAAATTGCATCCAGCCTGCAGGGCGCTCCGCTTAATATAGAGGCCTGCATCACGCTGTTTAATACTCTACAACTTGATCAAATTCGCTAAAATTATGTCTTCAGCTCAGCCTAAATCAAAAAAGAAAAAAACGCCGCCGGCCAAAAAGTCCAAAACCTTGTTGTGGACCGTGCTGGCTTTAGTGCTGCTGGCCGGCCTCGTGCTGTGGTCCAGCCTGTTTAAAGCCTATCCGGTAGAAGGCAAGAAGCAAATGCTGGCGATCAGTCAGGGCGATACTTACTCTGGCTTTATTGACCGCTTGGCCAAAGAAAACAAAGTCAGCTTTCCGATTGTGCTGAAGCTGTATCAAAAGCTGATGATTCATGACAGCCTTAAAGCTGGTGTATATGAAGTGCGTGAAGGCATGAGCATCCGTCAGGTCATGGAGCTGATTTCTAACATCGATAATGCGCAAATGAACCGTATTTTGGTGATTGAGGGCACAACTTTTAAGCAATTAATTGATGCTTTGAAACGAGATCCGCTGGTGAAGCATGAGGTCAGCAATTTGCCGTATTCGCAAATTTTGCAGGCTTTAGATATTCCATATAGCCATCCCGAAGGTTTATTTGCGCCCGATACATATTTCTTCGCCAAGGGTGAATCAGACAAGAAAATATTAAAAGATTTATATACCCGTCAGATGAAAGCGCTGGATCAGGCTTGGGAGAAGCGCGCGCCGAATCTGCCGTATAAAGACAAATATGAAGCGCTGATTATGGCGTCGATTGTAGAAAAAGAAACCAGTTTGGACAGCGAACTGGAGCAGGTGTCAGGGGTATTTGTACGCCGCCTGCAGCAAGGCATGCGCCTGCAGACAGACCCAACGGTAATTTATGGTATGGGCGATAAATACACCGGCAATATTACCCGTCAGGATTTACGCACGCCGACACCATATAACACCTATACCATGAGCGGCTTGCCTCCAACACCGATTGCGCTGCCAAGCAAAAAAGCGATAGAGGCCGCGATGCATCCAGATAATTCCAGCAACATATACTTTGTGGCGACCGGAAATGGCGGACACAAATTTACAGCCAATCTGCAGGATCATAACCGTGCAGTGCAAGAGTATCTTGCTGTTTTACGTGATAAAAATTAAGGAGTGGGCATGTTTATCAGTTTTGAAGGCACCGAAGGGGTTGGAAAAACCACGCTCATTCGCAAGATTTATGAGCATTTTTTAAGTCAGGGCAAAGACGTAGTGCTCACGCGTGAGCCGGGCGGCACACCTATGGCGGAGCAAATCCGGACCATGCTGCTGACAGTCAATCATGAAGAAAAAATGTGCAATGATACTGAGCTGCTGCTGATGTACGCAGCCCGCGCGCAGCATTTGGATCAGGTGATTTTGCCGGCTTTACAGGCTGGACGGATTGTGCTTTGTGACCGTTTTAGTGATGCAAGTTTTGCATATCAATGTGCAGGGCGAGGCCTGAGCGAAGAAAAATTGCAGCTGCTGAATGATAATTTTGTCAGCCGTATGCCGGATTTAACCTTTTGGCTGGATGCGCCAATTGAAATAGGCATGAACCGCGCGCGGGAACGCGGTGCATTAGACCGTTTTGAACAAGAGAAAATCGCATTTTTTGAGAAAGTTCGGGGCGGTTACGCAGCACTGGCTGAGCGTCAGCCTAAACGAATTAAGCGTTTGGATGCAGCTCAATTGCCGGAGCAGGTTTTTGAACAGGCGAAGGTCTATCTATAATTGATTTGATTGCCCATTTTTGGGGATATCGTCTAAAATTAAATTCATTTCACATGACATTTTGACTGTAACGTGATGCGTACTTTGGTTGAATAAGCCATAGCTTTATCGGGTACAGTGAATTAAAAATCATTCATAGCAACTTTATGGATGATTTTTTTATGCGCAGCAGCCGGCAGGACATTGTAGAATTTTTACAGCGTGAATTTGCGCCAAGTTTGATGCATTGCGACATTGAAGAGGTGAGTGACAAAGGTGCGGTTTTGGTTTGGCGGGTCAGTGAAAAAGATTTGCGTCCCGGCAATACTATTTCTGGGCCGACAATGATGACGCTGGCAGACTTTGCAATGTATGTTGCAATTTTGGGAGAAATTGGCATTGTTGGTTTGGCTGTGACGACCAATATGAATGTCAATTTTTTACGTAAGCCTGCTGCTGGTCAGAATCTGCGCGGCGTATGCAAACTGATGAAAGTCGGTAAAGCGCTGATTGTCGCTGAAGTGTGGATCTATTCAGTCAATCAAATGGATGAGCCTGTTGCACATGTGACGGGAACATATTCGGTGCCGCCACAAAAATAGACGTACTTCGCTGCCAGCAAAATACCGAACAGCCGCTGTCAGTCGCAGATGGAAGATTTAAGTTCCGCAATGCAAATGCTATGTGTATACATTTGTTTAACTCCAACCGGCCATTGAGATGGCAGCGGCGCTAAAATTGAATTTAATTTTAGTGCAAACAGGGCAGTGCTGAAGATGGAAGCTGGAATTATTTCAAGATTTTGCGTTCTCTTTATTGATGAACCACCCAATGAAGTCGGGTGTGTGCTATTCGCGCTAACTCAAATCTACTAAAGTAAAATGCCGGTTTTATGCGCTTTAATGGCTATTCATTAATTTGGCATTTGTTTAAACCATTCTGCTTAGCATCCAGTGATAATTGTTTGGATATTAGCTGGGAACTTTTTTATCAAAGATATAATTTGCATGCACTTTACTGTATTGGGTCAGCACTGCTGAGTAAAGCGTGAATGACAGTGATATTCGGTAATAAAAAACCGCTTGCGAAGAAGCGGTTTTTTTACAGGTTTTTAAAATACACTCGCGTTATGCATTCACCAAAGGTGTTTGCACTTGGAAATTTGGCGGTGTCAGTACAGTTTTGCGCAGTTCTGGCCCCAGTTCAGGATAATCCAGCGTGTAATGCAGGCCGCGCGACTCTTTGCGCTCCATGGCGCAGCGCACGATCATTTCAGACACCAGCACCAAATTGCGCAGCTCAATGAGATTCTTGCTGACTTGATAATCCTGATAATATTCAGTGATTTCACGTTTCAGCATTTCAATGCGGTGCAGGGCGCGCTGCAGGCGTTTGGTGCTGCGCACAATGCCGACATAGTTCCACATGGTCTGACGCAGTTCATCCCAATTTTGCAAAATCACCACATCTTCGTCTGGGTTCATGACTTGAGAATCATCCCAAGCAGGAACCTGCGGCGCTTGGTTTTGGCTGTGCCAGCCCGCTTCGATATGCTTGGCTGCCGCCATGCCATAGACAAAACATTCCAGCAGTGAGTTGCTGGCCATTCGGTTTGCGCCATGCAGGCCAGTATAAGAGGTTTCGCCGATTGCATATAAACCTGCGATATCCGTTTCGCTGTTTTCATCCACGACGACACCGCCGCAAGTATAGTGCGCAGCCGGCACGACAGGAATCATTTCCTTGGTAATGTCGATGCCCAGTTCCAGAAGGCGTTCGTACAGAGTCGGGAAATGTTCTTTGACAAAACTTTCCGGCTTATGCGTAATGTCTAGCCAGACATGGCGTATGCCTAAACGCTTAATTTCATAATCAATGGCACGGGCGACAATATCACGCGGCGCCAGTTCTGCGCGCTCGTCAAAACGCAGCATAAAGCGTTCGCCATCCGGCAAGCGCAGGTATGCGCCTTCACCGCGCATGGCTTCTGTAATTAAAAATGAACGCGCTTGCGGATGGTATAGGCAAGTAGGATGGAACTGATTGAATTCCATATTCGCAACACGGCAGCCGGCACGGTAGGCCATCGCAATGCCATCCCCGGTCGCAATATCTGGATTTGAAGTATACAGATAGGCTTTCATTGCCCCGCCGCAAGCCAAAGCAGTAAATGGCGCCAAAAAGGTATGCACTTTTTCAGATGTTTCATCCAGTGCATATAAGCCGAGTGCGCGGTTTTCGCCGCTCAAATTCAGCTTTTGCGAGGTAATTAAATCAATCGCAATATAATTTTCAAAAATATGAATATTGGCTTTTTCTTGCGCGCGCTGTACCAGTGTTGTGGAAATTGCGCGTCCAGTTGCATCGGCTGCATGAATAATGCGGCGCTGTGAGTGGCCGCCCTCACGGGTTAAATGCAGCTGTTCTTGCTCATCCAGCGTAAATTGCACGCCATGTTCTAGCAAGAAATCGACTGAAGGCTTGCCGCCTTCGACCGTTTGTTTCACGGCTTCTAATTCACAAAGATGCGCGCCGGCAATCATTGTGTCATCAATGTGCTGTTCAATAGAGTCAGTTTTATCTAAAACCGCCGCTACACCGCCTTGAGCGAAATAGGTGCTGGCGTCAGTCAAAGTTGATTTGGCTAAAACAGCAATATTAAAATGATCCGGCAACGATAAAGCTAAACTTAAACCGGCGCCGCCGCTTCCCACAATAATCACATCAAAGTGATGTGTTGTTTCTAAATTAGACATATCCATCAGCTAATTTGAAAAAGTCCGGTAATGACAACGCTTTTTTAAGCAAAAGGCAAGAGCAATTATGATCAGGCTTGATGAATAATATTGATAATGCATCAAATTTTAAGGAATGATTAAGCTGCTGTTTATAAAAATGTATTCAAACATTTTGTTACTGTTTAGCATTATGCTTTATGGTAAAAACAATCATATTCCGAAACATCAATCATTTGAGTGAATGCTTTATATGAAAAATCAATATTTACAAAAAGGTGTTTACGCAGCTGTATTTACGGTCGCAGCAGTTCAAGCGAATGCTTCAGCGCCTGTAGATTTTTCCAACTTAGTCGAACAAGTCAGCCCTGCGGTAGTTAGTGTTAATGTGGTTAAAAAGCTGAGCCAGGAAGAATTGCTGCAGCAGCAGGTGCCGGAAATCTTAAAGCGCTTCTTCGGCAATCAAGTGATTATTCCGCAGCAGCAGATCCCGCAGGAAAAAACGGCTTATGGCAGTGCATTTTTTATCAGTAAAGACGGTTATCTGCTGACCAACCATCACGTAGTGGAAGATGCATCAAAAGTGACCATTGTATTAAATGACCGCCGGGAAATTGATGCGAAGGTTGTTGGCAGTGATGAACGTACAGATGTAGCATTGCTAAAAGTGATCGGTTCAGGCTATCCAGAACTGCGCACCGGCAATGTTGGTCAGCTCAAAGTGGGTGAGCCTGTGCTGGCAATTGGTTCTCCATTTGGATTTGATTATTCAGCATCTGCCGGTATTGTCAGCGCGAAGATGCGCAATATGATGGGTGAAACATCCGTACCGTTTATTCAAACAGATGTCGCCTTAAATCCCGGCAACTCCGGCGGCCCGCTATTTAACCAGCGTGGGGAAGTTGTGGGTGTGAACTCGCGTATTTTCAGCGGCACCGGCGGTTATATGGGGCTGTCATTTTCAATTCCAATTGATGTTGCAATGGATGTGGCGGATCAGCTGAAAAAATACGGCAAAGTGACCCGCGCTTATTTAGGCATCAGCTTGCAGGATATTGACCGCAATTTGGCAGAATCTTATAAGCTGTCTAAGCCGGAAGGCTCATTAATCACGCAGGTGGTTCCAAATTCTCCAGCATCTAAAGCTGGCTTTAAGGCCGGCGACGTGATTTTGAAATATAACGGTTCGCCGATTTCACGCACTTCTGAGCTGTTGAACTATTTGAACCGTGCTGCGCCAAATCAAAATATTCAGTTGGAAGTGCTTCGTGACGACAGCCGCCGCAATATTACGGCGACTTTGGGCACTGCGCCGGATGATACGCCGGCAAAATCTGAGGCAGTGCCGCAGCAGGGCAAGGGCCCGGTGTTAGGTGTCAGTATTCGCGATTTAAATGCGGCTGAGCAAAAGCAGCTGGATATTAAAGGTGGTGTGCTTATCCAAGATGTGCGCCGCGGCGGCATTGCCTCTCAGGCGCGGATTCAGCCGGGTGATGTGGTGACACAAATTAATAATAAACAAATTAGCAACAGTAAAGATTTTGTCGATGCAGTTGCAGATTTGAAAAAGAATACGGTTGCGCGTGTAACCATAATCCGTGAAGGCGTGCGCGCTATTGTGGGGATGCGTATCGAATAATCCTTCTTATGATGAAGGCTAATAAAGCCGATATAATCCTGCAAACCGCCTGTTTAAGGCGGTTTGTTATTTGATAATCAGATTTTTTGCAATTTACACTGTGCCGAATTAACGTAGACTGTTGGGCTAATAATCCGCCAGCAAGAAGGAAGATCGTGAGCGCAATATTTGATATGAAAATTACGGTGCAGCCAGAACATATTGATGTGTTAGGCCATGTTAATAATGTGGTGTATATGAGCTGGATGCAGGATGTTGCAACTGCACATATTGAGGCGCTTGGGCTGGGTTTAAGCCAGTATTTGGAACTGAAGCATGCTATGGTTGCGGTCGAGCATCATGTTCAGTACCGTAAAGCTGCATTTAAGGGTGATGAGATTATTCTAAGAACATGGCTCAGCGATATTAACGCGCTGTATTCATTCCGTCAGTATGTGTTTTACAGGCCCAAAGATCAGGCGGTACTGTTTACTGGCAGCACGCAATGGGCTTGTGTTGAAATTGCCAGCGGCCGGCCTAAACGTATGTCGCCAACTTTTACCCAAGCCTACCAGCCGCTCAACAATCAAGAGAATCCGATGAATTTCAGCGCATATCATGCTGATGTAAATCCATGAATAGAACGTCCTTAAGCTGTATTTGCTGCTGGCTGGCAATCAACGCAAGCCTGCGGAATGCAGCGCCGCTAAAAAGGACATCATTAATATGGATACATTAAAAAAACCATCTGCTATAATCCTCCGCAATTTCTAATCAGTTTTTGCTGTGCATATTCAATTGCATGCACAGCGCGTTATTTTTCAAGGTAGCCCATGGCGCAAGCTAAAAAATCAGTTGATATTAACAACATCCGTAACTTTTCGATCATTGCGCATATCGATCATGGTAAATCGACACTTGCTGACCGCTTTATTCAAATGTGCGGCGGCTTGCAGGATCGTGAAATGCAGGCACAGGTTCTTGACTCTATGGAGCTGGAACGTGAGCGCGGCATTACCATTAAAGCCACTTCGGTTACCTTGTATTACACGCATCCTAATGGTCAGGAATACCAGCTGAATTTCATTGATACTCCGGGGCACGTGGACTTTTCTTATGAGGTCTCACGTTCGCTGGCAGCCTGTGAAGGCGCTTTGCTGGTGGTTGATGCTGCACAGGGTGTAGAAGCGCAATCGGTTGCCAACTGCTATACCGCGATTGAGCAGGATTTGGAAGTTTTGCCGGTACTGAACAAAATTGATTTGCCGCAGGCCGAACCTGAACGCGTGATTCATGAAATTGAAGAAATCATCGGCATTGAAGCGACAAATGCGCCAACCTGTTCAGCCAAAACCGGCTTGGGTGTTGAAGGTGTGCTGGAAACGCTGGTTGATGTGATTCCTGCGCCTAAAGGCGACCGTGATGCGCCGCTGCAGGCACTGATTATTGACTCTTGGTTTGATAACTATCTTGGCGTTGTATCGCTGGTCCGCATTAAACAGGGCCGCGTGCGCAAAGGCGACAAGATGCTGGTGAAATCGACTGGTCAAACCCACATTATTACTTCTGTTGGTATTTTTAATCCAAAACATACTGAAACAGGCATGCTGGAAGCCGGTGAAGTTGGCTTTGTGATTGCCGGCATTAAAGATATTTTTGGCGCGCCAGTCGGCGATACCATTACTTTGTCGACCACACCAGAAGTGCCGACTTTGCCGGGTTTCAAAAAGGTCAAACCTCAGGTGTATGCAGGGTTGTTTCCAATTGATGCCAGCGATTTCGAACCCTTCCGTGAAGCTTTGCATAAGCTGCAAATTAACGACTCGGCTTTATTCTTTGAACCTGAAAGTTCAGATGCATTAGGCTTTGGTTTCCGCTGCGGCTTCTTGGGCATGCTGCACATGGAAATTGTGCAAGAGCGTTTAGAGCGTGAATACGATTTAGACTTAATCAGTTCTGCGCCGACCGTAATTTATGAAGCATTGATGAAAAATGGTGAAACCAAATACATCGACAGCCCATCAAAAATGCCTGACGGTTCTACAGTTGAAGATTTGCGTGAACCGATTGCAGAGTGCCATATCCTCGTGCCTCAAGAATACTTGGGCAATGTGATGACTCTCTGTATTGAGCGCCGCGGTGTGCAAAAAGATATGAAATTCTTGGGTAACCAAGTGTCAATCACCTTTGAAATCCCAATGGCGGAAGTCGTCATGGATTTCTTCGATAAGCTGAAATCTTGCTCACGCGGTTTTGCGTCACTGGATTATAACTTTGTCCGTTTTGAATCTTCATCTTTGGTTAAGGTAGACGTGTTAATTAATGGCGACAAAGTAGATGCTTTGGCTATGATTTGTCACCGAAATGATGCCCGTCACCGCGGTATTGCCTTAGTGGAAAAAATGAAAGATTTGATTCCACGCCAAATGTTTGATGTCGCCATTCAGGCAGCCATTGGTGCGCAGATTATTGCCCGTTCAACGGTAAAAGCGATGCGTAAAAACGTATTGGCAAAATGTTATGGCGGCGACGTTTCACGTAAAAAGAAACTTTTGTCTAAGCAAAAAGAAGGTAAGAAACGTATGAAACAAGTGGGAAGTGTAGAAATCCCGCAAGAAGCGTTCCTTGCTGTATTGAAAGTAGAAAGATAATAACGAGAGGATATTGCGCTCATGGATTTTGATTTTAATTTAATCCTTGTACCCGTCACACTGATTTTCTTTTTTGTGTGGCTGTTGGATAAGTTTGTTTGGAAGCAAAGACAAACCAAGGGCAAGGGCAATGAAAATGTCATTATTACATGGGCGTATGACTTTTGGCCTGTATTGGCTGTTGTTTTAATTCTGCGTTCATTCTTATTTGAACCGTTTAATATTCCGTCAGATTCAATGGTGCCGACTTTAGAAACTGGCGATTTTATCTTGGTGAATAAATTTGATTACGGTGTGCGCCTGCCGATTATCAATAAGAAAATTATTAATGTTGGTGAGCCAGAACGCGGTGATGTGATTGTCTTCCGTTACCCGCCGCAGCCAAGCATCAGCTATATTAAACGGGTAGTCGGTTTACCGGGTGACCATATTGTTTATGATCACGGCACCTTGATTATCAATGGTCAGAAAGTTCCGAAGGTACTGGTAGAATTCAGCCGTGCTAAAGATATTCAAGATACGCCTACATCGATTTACCATAAAGAAACGCTGGGCACGCATACCTTTACCATGCGTGAACTGGAAGGGGTGAATATTGCCCGCCAAGCGCCATTTATTAATTTTGTGGACAATGGTAAATATTCAAATGAAAATGGTTTATATTGGGAAGTGAAAGTTCCGGAAGGTCAGTATTTCGCGATGGGGGATAACCGCGATCAAAGCGCTGACAGCCGTTTCTGGGGATTTGTACCTGAAGAAAATTTGACAGGCCGTGCATTTTATAAATGGATGCATAAAGAGCCTGGTTTTAATTTGCCGTCATTTAGCCGTAACGGCAAAATTGATTAATGCATCATTAGGAAAATAACAATGCGCAATCAGAAAGGGGCGTCGTATGTTGCAATTTTATTTGCAGTCATCGGCTTGGCTTTTATGGCCAAAGTTTTAGTTGCGGTTTGGGCGCCGTATTTAGATGACCGCTTAGTCGATAAGCAAATAGCGGATCAACTGGCAACAGGCCCAAAAAATTTAAGTCCAGCAGCTTTTGTTAAAGCGATGGATCAGCGTTTAAATATGAACAATGTCCGTGATTTAAAATTTTCGGACATTGCGCAGGTTACTGATGTAGATGGCCTGCAGGTCAAGAAAGACTATGAAATAAGAAAGCCTTTCTTATTGAATATAGATATTGTGTTGAAGTTCGAGAAAAGTTTTGATCAAAGCTCAGTCCAAGCTAAATGATGCACGTTTAGCAAGTCGTATCGGTTATCAGTTTAAACAGCCTGAGTTGCTGCAGCTGGCCTTGACCCACCGATCGGTGAGCCATAAAACCAATTATGAGCGTCTAGAATTTCTAGGCGATTCATTGTTAGGGATGATTATTGCTAATTATCTCTATCATGCTTATCCGCATGAAAATGAAGGGCGTCTGACCCGCATGCGCGCAACGCTTGTGCGGCAGGAGGCTCTGGGTAAAATTGCCAATGACTTAAAGTTAAGCCAAAATTTAATTTTAAGTACAGGTGAGCTGAAATCCGGCGGTCATCATCGCGAGTCTATACTGGCTGATACCGTGGAGTCGATTATTGGCGCGATATATGTCGATTGTCAGGATTTAAAAATTCTGGAACCGATTGTTCTAAAATGGTATGTGCCGTATTTAGATCATATTGAACCGAGCGATCAGCTCAAAGATCCTAAATCACGTTTACAGGAATATCTGCAGGCGCGTAAAAAGCCTCTCCCGGTTTATGACGTTGTAGATATTCAAGGTGATGCGCCGAACCAGCATTTTAAAGTGGAATGCATTGTGGAAGGCCTGCCGGTAAAATATGGTGAAGGATCAAGCCGCCGCTTCGCTGAACAAGCTGTAGCTGCAGATATTTTGAAAATTTTGGAGCAAAAGTCTTAATGACTACTCATTCCGATCACAACGATGCTGATCACGAGCCGCAAAACGGCACAGATGACCTAATCAGTCAATTTTTCAGTTCTCAAGGGACTGAAATCCCTTCCGATTACCGCAGCGGTTTTGTGGCTATTGTTGGCCGTCCCAATGTCGGAAAATCAACGTTGATGAACCATATTTTGGGTCAAAAACTTTCGATTACTTCACGTAAGCCGCAAACGACTCGTCATAAGATTGTCGGGATTGATTCGCGTGAAAAATCTCAAGCAGTGTTTGTTGATACTCCAGGGATGCATAAGAAAGAAGTGCGTGCCATCAACAAAATGATGAACCGCGCGGCGCATTCCGCTTTGCGTGATGTCAATCTTGTATTGTTTGTACTTGATGCGGACAAATGGACGCAAAATGATGAGCTCGTGCTTGAGAAGCTGAAAAATGCGGATATGCCGGTGATTTTGGTTATCAATAAAATTGATACGCTAGAAAATAAAAATCACGCTTTGCCATTGATTCAAGAACGCGCAAAATTGATGAATTTTGCTGAGATTGTTCCTGTTTCTGCACTTCGCGGTGCAAACTTGGATCACTTGCGCAATACCATTGAAAATTATTTGCCATTCCAGCCCCCATTGTATTCATTGGAGCAGCTGACGGACCGTTCTGAGCGTTTCTTGGCCTCAGAAGTGATTCGCGAAAAAATTATGCGTCAATTGGGCGAAGAGCTGCCGTATGATTTAACAGTGCAAATCGAATCTTTCAAGACAGAAGAAGCGACCATCAATGAAAAAACTGGCCGTCCAAAAGCTGCTTGTACTTACATTGATGCCACAATTTTTGTAGACCGTCCGGGACAAAAAGCTATTGTGATTGGTGAAAAGGGCGCCAAACTGAAAAAAATCGGTATGGATGCACGTGTCGATATGGAAAAAATGTTTGAGCAGAAAATCATGTTGACGCTTTGGGTGAAAGTCAAAGGCGGCTGGTCTGATGATGAGCGAGCATTAAAAAGCTTGGGTTATAGCGATATTTAATGCAAACGCTGTGCAGTCAATTTTGAGGGAAAAGTCATGCTGAAAGTAGTTGCTGTAGTTGCCTGTGTGCTGTTTTTGCAGGGATGCATTACGAAGATCGTGACGGTTCCTGCCAAGGTTGCTTATAAGACCACTAAAGGTGTGGTTAAAGGCACAGCCGCTGTTGTCGGCGCTGTCATTCCTGACGGCGATGACGAAGAAGATTCAAACAGTAAAAAAAGTAAGGATTAAACTTTACAATCATGCGCAATGAAATTTTGCATGGTTATCTGATCCATCACCGAAAATACCGTGAACGCAGCCATATTGTGCACCTATTTACGCAGGAATATGGCCGTGTTGACGGTATTTTGCGTCAAACGCCGCCTCCGCAGTATCAGCCGATTTGCCTGCAGGCTTCCGGAAAATCTGATCTAAAAAATTTTACTAAATTGGAAATTGTCAATCAGCCGGTTTTCTTCTTTGGCGATGCATTTTTTTCCGGTTTTTATTTAAATGAAATCCTGCTGCGCTTATGTCCGCTGGAAGTGGAAATGCCGCAAAGTTATGCCCAGTATGCACAGACGTTGGAGCAGCTGCAGCATTTGACTGCACAGGCTGACCCTAATCAGTTTTTGCGCCAGATTTTGCGCAAATTTGAGCATGAATTGCTGGAAGAGCTGGGTTATCCATTAGATTTTTCAACCGATGCCAATCAGCATGAGATCAGCCCGCTGCAGCAATACGTATTTCAGCTGAATGACGGTTTTTTGCCGTCAGCAACAGCAAGCCGTTCAACTTTGAACGGGCAGCAGATCTTGTCTATGTGCAGCTATGAAAAGGGTAGGGATTTTAGTCCGGAACAGTTACAATTGCTGACTAAGCTGTACAGGCAAATGATAACATCGCTGCTGGGCGAGCGTCCCTTAAAAAGCCGTCAGCTGTGGATACAGAACTCTCAAACACAATCGTAATTTTAGGAAAATATTATGGCTGCATTATTAGGTGTAAATATTGACCATGTGGCAACTTTACGCCAAGCCCGCGGTACAGCATATCCAGATCCTGTAAATGCTGCGCTGATTTGCGAACAGGCCGGGGCTGAAGGAATTACGCTGCATTTGCGAGAAGACCGCCGTCATATACAGGATGATGATGTGCGCCGTATGCGTCCTGTATTAACCACCCATATGAATCTTGAAATGGCTGTCACGGCAGAGATGGTTGAGTTCGCAAAAGAAATCAAACCGCATCATGTGTGTTTTGTGCCAGAAAAACGCCAAGAAGTTACGACTGAAGGCGGTTTGGACGTTGTTGGGCATTTTGAAGATGTGAAAAAAGCCACACAAGAGCTAAGTGCGATTGGTTGCGATGTTTCATTATTTATTGATGCAGATATTGCTCAAATTGATGCAGCTGCAGCATGCGGCGCGCCGACGATTGAACTGCATACTGGCGCTTATGCTGATGCAGAAACACCAGAAGCGCAGCAGCATGAATTGGAACGCATTATTCAGGGTGCAGAATACGCCGCATCTAAAGGCTTGGTGGTGAATGCCGGACATGGCCTAAATTTGGATAATGTCACCCCAATTGCAAAAATTCCGCAAATCCACGAATTAAATATCGGCCATTCAATTATTGCCGATGCTGTGTTTGTAGGACTGGCGCAAGCTGTACAGCAAATGAAGGCTGTAATTAAAGCGGCCCGTTAAAAGTTAGAAATAAAGATGTCAAATATAGATTACGATGAACTCATGACGCCGGTCATTGCGTTCTTAGGCTGTGAAACACCTAAAGCGTGGCTGGATGAAGCTGTGCAGAATTTAGATATCCTGATGCAGGATCATGCGAACTGTGAAAAGAAAGCAGCCAGTACAGCGATGAACCTAATGTTCCGCTACAGTTTTTTTTCAGACTTGCAGGTGCGTCTTGCTCAGCTGGTGCGTGAAGAAATGCTGCACTATGAACAGGTACTTGAATTTATGGCTAAACGCGGCCAGCAATGGATCGGTTTGAGTGCTGGACGTTATGCGGGCGGGCTGCGCAAAGAAATCCGCACCTATGAGCCGGAAGCTTTAATTGATGTGCTGATTATTGGCGCATTTGTTGAAGCGCGTTCCTGTGAGCGTTTCTACGCGCTTGCACCGCGGGTGGATGAAGAATTGGGCCGTTATTACCGTTATCTGCTGAAGTCTGAATCACGGCATTATGAAGACTATTTGACGTTGGCAATGGATGTGGCTAAAACGGCAAAATTGAAAAATCCAGAAGAAGATATTCAGGGGCGCATTCGACATATTCGTGAGGTTGAAAAAAATCTGATTTTAACTCCGGATGAGTTGTTTCGTTTTCATAGCGGTGTACCGGTGAAACCAGCAGCTTGATAGCGATTTTAGCATCTTGTAAATAGCTGTATTTCAACATAAAAAATCCTCCTTAGTGGAGGATTTTTTATGCATTGAATGCAGTATTTTTTGTGCTTAAAGGTATGAATAGACTTCACTCATATATGTAAAGTTTAAAAATCGCGAGGATTTTAAAAGGACTGAATGTTGCAGGATGTTTGAAGTATAAACAATAGTGGCGGAAAATATATGACACCGTAAGGCTGTTAAAAAATTCTATTGAAAATGTTCTGTTTATAAAAAATAGGTAATAAAAAACCCGCTTATAGCGGGTTTTTTGAATCTTGGCTCTCCCACCTGGGCTCGAACCAGGGACCTGCGGATTAACAGTCCGTCGCTCTACCGACTGAGCTATGGGAGAATCTGGATGCGATTGTAGGGAGTAAGCTGGCAGCGGTCAAGATAAAACACCCAAAAACTGTTTAAACGGCCTAAAAATAAACGCTTTTCTATCTTTTAGGCACTTTGTTATTCAAATTTTCATGTTATGCCAGTTAAAGGCTATTTAGACTGTGCTGCAGTGAGTTATTGCTATTTGTTCATTTGAAGCAGGTTGCAGGCCAACGAGCAGGTGTTTGGTTTAAGCTATGTTGGCTCGAGTGTTGCGGTATTGCATATTTGCGCAATTTACATGAGGGTTATAGAGAACGTATCTTATTTTTTACTATTTAAGAGCTGTTATGATGGGTGAAAGTGCGACAGAAATGGCATGTGCAGATGAATATAAATGGAGTGTAGGGTAATTTGATTTTCTTCTGGTGTACTTGAGTTTATGACTAAGCAAATAGTTATAAGGCAAATGAACAGAAAGGGATTGATATAGAAACTTTTTTGGGGAATGGGACAGGGCAATAATGGCCAATACTGAAAATATTGGGCATAAAAAAGCCCAAGTCACAATGCTTGGGCTTTTTAGAATCTTGGCTCTTCCACCTGGGCTCGAACCAGGGACCTGCGGATTAACAGTCCGTCGCTCTACCGACTGAGCTATGGAAGAATAGATGGCTCTCCAACCTGGGCTCGAACCAGGGACCTGCGGATTAACAGTCCGTCGCTCTACCGACTGAGCTATTGGAGAATCTG
>JASLHF010000030.1 GCA_030152275.1 Acinetobacter sp.
GGAGTCACGCGCACCAATTCATCAATTAAATGCACAGCAATTGGACGCTGGCCTTGCAAGCCTTGAATCAGCTTCATGCGCTCAACAATCGCATTGCGCTGTTCTTGCAGCCCTTCCAGTGATTTCAGCTGCACATCTAAATTTTGGTTGTTGCTGACAATCAGCTGATTAGCCTGTTCTTGATCCTGCAGGCGGTTATCGAAATACAGCCAAGTTAAGCCAACCCCTAAAACCCCAATCAAAAATGCCCCAATGCAAACCGCAATAAATTCTTTTTTTCGTTTCTCTCTTAGCTCATCGCGCCAAGGGAGCAGGTTAATTTTTGCCATTAATCAAAACTCCTCAATGCCAGGCCGCATGCCGCCAACAGCGATGAAGCATCATTTTCAATTTTTTTAATATCTATCTGCGGTGAAAAGCCCATTTGCAAAAATGGATTGGCAATTGTGACCCGATAACCCAGCTTTTGCTGTAATAGCTTCGCCAGACCCGGAATGTTGGCATTGCCGCCTGCCAATAAAATATGATCAATTTCATTAAACTGTGAGGAGGAGAAAAAGAACTGCAAAGAACGTGCAGCCTGCTGCACTACCGCCTCTAAAAACGGCTCGAGCACTTCAATATCATAATCATCCGGCAACGCGCGGGATTTTTTTGCACGTCCCGCTTCTTCAAACGACAGGCCGTAACGGTTTTGAATTTCCTGGGTCAGCTGTTTGCCGCCAAACACCTGCTCACGGGTATAAATAACTTTATTGTTCTGCATCACCGAAAGTGTGGTCATGCTGTGGCCAATATCTAAAATACCGACCGTTTTAACCCCCATAGGCAAAGTATCTGAAAAAACTTTAAACGCATTTTCCAGCGCAAAGCTTTCTACGTCAGCAATTTTTGGCGTCAGTCCTGCCAGTTCAAGCACTTCTGAACGCGCTTCGACATTTTCCAAACGTGTAGCCACCAGCAGCACATTCACTCGGTTCGGATTGGCTAAACGGTCCGGCAGCACTTCAAAATCAAGACTGGCTTCATCAAGAGGAAAAGGAATATATTGTTCCGCATCCATACGGATTTGAACTTCCCGCTCATCGCTATTCATATCTGCATCCATTTCGATGACTTTGGTAATCACCATGGACGTCGGGATAGCCAGCGCTGCCTGAGACGTTTTCGTATTCGCCAAATTGATCGCGCGCTCTAATGAATCGCCAACCGCTTCAGGATTTAAAATGTTTTTTTCAACAACACTCCCCTCCGGCAATGGCACTAACGCATAGCTCTCCACCCAATACCGGCCGCTTTTTACAGAAAGTTCTAAAACTTTAACAGAAGTCGAACTAATATCTACTCCCATTAACCCCTTATTTGGCTTACGATATAACCTGAGCACAATATAATTCCTATTATTTTTTTATCCCCAATAAAAGTAACTCACTAATTAGAATTGGTCTATAATTTTATACAGATACAATAAGTCATATAACATTCTGTACAGCTTAAGGATATACTGACCGCTAATTAGTTTGCCATTAGCTCTTATTAAAACTTACTTGTTATGAAAAAGCTATCTTGTTCAGGCCTTGTTCATCCATTTTTTTTGATCCTAATTATAATTTTGATCTCAATACCGATGGGTTTCTATGGCATGTATCTCTATATTGCCCCGTCTTTGCCTGAAATGTCCACGCTGAAAAAAGCGCCTTTGCTTAAACCATTACAAGTTTACAGCGCTGATAATGAGCTAATTGCAGAATATGGCGGCAAGCTTTCCGTGCCGGTTGAATATGATCAAATCCCTCCGGTATTTATTCACGCCTTTTTAGCCGCTGAAGATTCTTCATTTTTTGAGCATAGCGGCATCAGCTTTAAAGGTATCGGCCGCGCAGTGAGTGAAACTGTAACTGGCTCTGATGTGCAAACCGGCGGCTCCACCATTACGATGCAGGTGGCAAAAAACTATTATTTAAGCCCGGAACGCACACTCAAGAGAAAATTGACGGAAATTTTTCTGGCGCGCAAAATTGAAGAAAATTTAAGCAAAGAAGAAATTTTAACGCTGTATGTCAACAAAATCTTTTTAGGTAAAAATGCTTACGGTATCGCAGCGGCGGCTAAAATTTATTACAACAAAAATTTAAATGAACTCACTACTGCACAAATGGCCATGATTTCTGGCTTGCCCAAAGCGCCATCTAAATATAATCCTGTTGCCAACCCTAAACGTGCGCTGGAGCGCCGCAACTGGATTTTAGGGCGTATGCTGCAGCTGGGCTATATCAATCAGACCGAATATCAAACCGCCATTGCTGAATCTATCAATTTAGACATGCCGGAGCGCGGAGTAAACAACCGCTTCCCCTACGTCGGTGAAATGGTCCGCTCAGAACTCGTCCAGACTTTAGGCGAGCAGGCGGTAGATTCCGGCTACAAGGTTTACACCACCATCAACAGCAAACGCCAAGCCTATGCTGAAGCCGCGGTGCAAAATGGTTTGGAAGAATACGACCGCCGTCATGGCTGGCGCGGCGCAGAAGCGCATGA
>JASLHF010000039.1 GCA_030152275.1 Acinetobacter sp.
ACAGCTTGCTTCATCACACGCGCAGATTTCACCACTTGTGGGAGGAACATTTTACCTGAACCGAACAGATCACCGACCACGTTCATACCGTCCATCAATGGACCTTCGATCACATCAAGCGGACGAGCTGATTTTAAACGAGCTTCTTCAGTATCTTCATCAATAAACGTGGTAATACCTTTGACGAGCGCATATTCAAGACGTTTTTCAACGCTATCATTACGCCACTCCAAGTTTTCAACTTGTTTTTGCGCTGCACCTTGACCACGGTATTTTTCAGCCACTTCTAATAGTTTTTCAGTCGCATCGTGTTGGCTTTCACCTTGATTCTGATTCAGAATCACATCTTCAACCGCAGCTTTTAACTCAGGGTCAATGTCATCGTAAATTGCCATTTGACCTGCGTTAACAATCCCCATGGTCATGCCTTGTTTGATGGCATGATAAAGGAATACTGAGTGAATCGCTTCACGTACCGGTTCGTTACCACGGAATGAGAACGATACGTTCGACACACCGCCTGAAATCATCGCATGCGGCAGGTTCTGTTTAATCCAGCCTGTGGCTTCAATGAAGTCCACAGCATAGTTATTGTGTTCTTCAATACCGGTTGCCACGGCAAACACGTTCGGGTCAAAAATAATATCTTCAGCAGGGAAGCCGACTTCATTCACCAACACATCGTAAGAACGTTTACAGATTTCACGTTTACGTTCAGCGGTATCAGCCTGACCTTTTTCATCAAATGCCATGACAATAACAGCAGCACCGTACTGACGGCATAGACGCGCTTTGTGTACAAACTCGTCATAACCTTCTTTGAGTGAAATCGAGTTCACCACAGGTTTGCCTTGCACACATTTCAAGCCTGCTTCAATGATTTCCCATTTTGATGAGTCAATCATGATTGGCACTTTAGAAATTTCAGGTTCTGACGCGACCAGATTAAGGAAATGCACCATCGCACCTTGCGAATCCAGCATCCCTTCATCCATGTTAATGTCGATCACCTGTGCACCTGCAACCACTTGCTGCAAAGCAACATCTAGCGCTTCGGCAAAGTTTTCTTCACGGATTAAACGCAGGAATTTTTTAGAACCGGTCACGTTGGTACGTTCACCGACGTTCACAAATAATGAATCTTCAGTGATGTTAAAGGGTTCTAAACCACTTAAACGACACGCAGGCTTGGTTTCAGGCACTTGACGCGGTGCAATGTCTTTCACTGCATTGTAAATCGCACGGATATGATCAGGCGTTGTACCACAACAGCCACCGGTAATGTTAATCAAACCGCTTTCAGCAAATTCTTTGATGAATGCCGCAGTTTGTTCAGGGGTTTCATCATAACCGCCGAAGGCGTTTGGTAAGCCTGCATTAGGGTGGGCTGAAACAAAGGTATCTGCAACATCAGAAATGGTTTTGACATGCGGACGCATCGCATCTGCACCAAGCGCACAGTTAAAACCAATGGATAATAAATCACCGTGGCGTACAGAGTTCCAGAACGCTTCTGCAGTTTGACCTGTCAGGGTACGGCCTGAAGCATCAGTAATCGTGCCTGAAATCATCAATGGCAATTCGTAGCCAATTTGATTAAATACTTCTTTTACCGCAAAGATCGCTGCCTTACAGTTCAGAGTGTCGAATACCGTTTCAATCAGGAGAATATCCGCACCGCCTTCAATCAGGGCGTGTGCAGCTTCAATATAGTTTTCTTTTAACGCATCAAAAGTAATGTTGCGGAATGCAGGGTCATTGACATTGGGTGAAATCGAGCAAGTCCGTGATGTTGGCCCAAGCACACCTGCAACAAAACGCGGTTTGTCCGGTGTTGAATATTTTTTGCAGGCTTCTTTGGCAATTCGCGCAGCTTCACGGTTAATTTCAGTAACCAAATCTTCCATGTGGTAGTCAGACATCGAAACACGTGTGCCGTTAAAGCTGTTGGTTTCAATGATGTCTGCGCCTGCATCCAAATAGGCTTCATGAATGCCCTGAATGATGTGGGGTTGGGTTAAGACTAAAAGGTCATTGTTGCCTTTAAGGTCTGATGCCCAGTCAGCAAAACGTTCACCTCGGTAGTCGGCTTCTTCTAATTTATGGCGTTGAATCATGGTACCCATCGCACCGTCAATAATCAGGATGCGTTTGGCGAGAAGCTCTTTTAAGGTGGCAAGCGTGGACATAAATAACCCAATCCGATGGCATATAAAATCGGCATCTATTTTAGCAGAATTCAGTTCAAAATGAGTGCAATTCAACTTAATTCATCAAAGCGCATTTTAAGCTGCTGAATAAACCGCCAAACAGGCCATTGCTGAAAATATCAGCTGCTTGTCATAAATGCTTCATCAAGCTGTCATCTGTTTCTTTCATGCTGTGCAAATGCTGCAGACAATTGCAGCTTGATGACACAATCTGTCATATATTTCAGGCAGTTTTATGTGTAGTCAAAAAGCGCGTAATTTAAGCAAAAAAGGACGAAGTGTTATCATTAAGTTAATGAAAAATATATAATAAATTTATTTCCTTCTCGGGTTTTAAGCGGGATATTCAGTAAATAAAGTATGAAATATTGCTTTATATGACGCCTCTTTGTCATATAATTGTCACAATTTAACTGAACAATATGGGGATTCTTAAATCCTCCATTTCTGCTTGCATGAATTCTAATCAAACTCCCGTGGATTCAGAACAGCGCTCGACAGCCTCTAAGTCGACGAATGTTCATGTGCCTACACCGAAATTTTTTATCCCGGTGTTTTTAACTATTATTATTTCTACACTGATTTATATCGGTTTTCAGGTTTCCACAGATTTATCTCATGTTCCGCCCCTTAGCTTATATTCTATGATTTTGCTGGGCACAGCGCTGTTCATCGCGCTGGGTTTTGAATTTGTTAACGGTTTTCATGACACGGCCAATGCCGTGGCGACCGTTATTTATACCAATGCTCTGTCTGCACCTGTGGCTGTGATGTGGGCTGGTTTTTGTAACTTCTTAGGAGTTATGGTCGCAAGCGGCGCAGTTGCTTACGGCATCATTGCGCTGCTGCCGGTAGAACTGATCATGAATGTCGGTTCCGGTGCCGGTTTTGCAATGGTCTTTGCCATGCTGATCGCAGCAATTTTATGGAATTTGGGGACTTGGTTCTTAGGCATTCCAGCATCAAGCTCACACACCTTAATCGGTTCGATTTTGGGTGTTGGCATCATGAACTATATTCTGCACTCCTCTAGTGGAGCGAGTGGCGTGGATATGGATCAGGTTCTCAAAGTAGGTAAAGCACTGCTGTTTTCACCTTTGATCGGTTTTGCATTTGCCGCAGTTGTTTTCTTGATTGTAAAAAAAGTTTTTAAGAAACAGCTTGAGCTATTCCAGCCGCCAGAAGGCAATAAGCCGCCACCGCCGCTGATCCGCGCAATTTTGATTTTCACTTGTACAGGCGTGAGCTTTGCGCATGGTTCAAATGACGGTCAAAAGGGCATGGGCTTAATCATGCTGATTTTGATTGGCTGTGTGCCGCTGGCGTATTCATTGAACAAAAATTTAGATCACGCTCATCTGCAGTCTTTTGAACAGCTGTCTGCGCAGACTGCAACTGCCATTTATCCTCAGCATGACGACATTCCTGATGATCAAGCGCGCGCTGTAATCACTAAATATATTCAGACCAAAGAAATCAATCATGATGTTGTGCCTGCTTTGGCGAGTCTGACTGATCATTTGGGTGAGCGTGTTGGCCAATATGGCGACTTGAAAGATATTCCAGAACATGCCGTATCTGAAATCCGCAATGATATGTATTTAAGCACCACAGCGTTTAAGCGTTTGGATAAAGCAGATCAGTTGCCAAAAATGGACGCTGAGCAAGGCAAGCAATTGAAAGCTTACCGCAGCAATTTAGATGCGTTCCTGCAGTACATTCCAACTTGGGTGAAAGTCGCTGTTGCACTGGCGTTAGGCTTAGGCACCATGGTGGGCTGGAAACGCATTGTAGTGACTGTCGGCGAGCGTATTGGTAAAAATCACATGACCTATGGTCAAGGCATGTCTGCAGAACTTGTGGCCATGTCGACCATTGCTGCTGCTGATGGTTTAGGTATGCCAGTATCAACTACACACGTATTGAACTCTGCGGTAGCGGGTACGATGGTGGCCAATAAGTCCGGCCTGAATTTGAATACGGTCAAAACGATTCTTTCTGCTTGGATCTTTACTTTGCCTGCAACGATCTGCCTGTCTGGCGCGCTGTATTGGCTGTTCCTTAAATTTTTCTAATTCAATTCTATTCTAAAACGCTGCTCCGGCAGCGTTTTTTTATGGATTGAGCTAAGCATGTGAGCAGATATTTTTTACTTGGTGTGTTGATACTGCAAGCGCGCTTTAGCTAAATAGCATAGCCAGTTTTCGAGGGCTGCTTGGATAGGAGCTCCCCATCTTTGACATTACTTTTTTGCGTTTTGTTGTATGGGCTTTGACTGTATTGCGCCATTAGAATAATGAGTATCAGGCTATAAAAATATTTTAGTTTGCTAGGAGTAGGCTAGGGTTGGGAAAGTTTTCTCCTCGCCCTGAATGAACCGCAGTAAATGATACCCGCAAAAAATCGGGCAAGATCAATTGATCTTGCCCGATCTAAATGTGTGGATTACCGGCAAGATCCGGCAAACTGCATTTATTTCTTCAGTTTATGCAGCACTTTATCCAGCGGCAATTTGCTGTCGGCAAAGCCATATAATGCTGCAAACGGCAATGCTGTACGCGCAAGATAGGCCACACGCCATAAACCGCCATGATTAGCGCCAGACATCATTAACTGCAGCGGATGTTCAAGCTGTACGTCAGGGTTGGCTACAGAGGCAGGATTACGCAAATCATGCACCCACAGCGCGGCCATAATCGCATTGGTGGTTTCAGGACTGAAGGCTTCGACATCAAACAGTTTAGCGCCGTTAAAGGCTGCTTTCAGCAGCGGATTTTTAGTCACAGAGCGGGTCGTGGTGGATGGCGCGATGTTGATGCTGACGCGCTGGCCTTGGCTGCGGGCTAAAGTTGCGCGCCATTGCTGAATGCGTTTAGCTAAAGCATAGTTAGGGCCTTGTTCAACGACAAGACAGTCTGCAATGCCGTAGCGTATGCCGTTGTCTGATTCGATCAGATCATGCAGGTTTTGCTGAAATAAATGCTGGCGTGAAAGACTGGATATGCTTGCACTGAGCAGCTGCTGCGTTTTTGAACGCTGGGCAAACTTGGCGGCGGACGCATCAATAACATCGGCGGGTACAGCATAGACATCAGTCGGTGTACACATATACATCAGGCTGGTATCCGGCTTTTGCGCACTGACATACTGCATAATGGCATCCATCGCCATTGAAACACGCACATGCTTTTCGCCATCTAAATAGGCAATTGCGGCCAAGTCCAGCTGATGGCTGCTTTGAGCTAGCCACTGCGCGATTTCCGGAATTTGGGTCAGCAAGTTTGCGCCCAGTTTTTCTTTCAGTTTCGCTTCGGACGTGTCTTCTGTCAGCTGTTCAGTGCATGGCGCGTACAGGGTCGCATTGCCGCGTTTAATGATGTCTAAAATTTTGCCCCACACTTGCGGATTGGGCAAATCAACCGCTGCAATATTAGCCTTCCATTTAGACAGCCATGTCAGCGGGCCAGCTTCAGAGGCTGCGCCAAACAGCACCATAGTGCGGTCCGACAGATCAAACCATTCTGGATGAGCGGCAGCTGCGCGCAGCGCGTCGGCATGACTTGGTTCAATAATACCTCTATTCTGCCATTGCTGAATCTGCGCCAGCAGCGCTTCGCCTTGCAGTTTTTCACCGCGGTAGGGAACGTACCATTCCGGTTCAGCTTCGCTTACCCCTTTCATTTGCACGGTATACAGCGGCTGTGCTGGCAGCTGCATCACGTCTTTAAGCGGGAATTTTTGACCATCACGGTAAAATTCAAAAACCTGATGTGCCTTGTGTAAACCGGCTTGGGCAATGCTGATCGGATTTTGCTGGGTGCGGATGCCTTGCTCGACCAGCGCTTTAAAATATTTAGGATACTGTTTGCGCCAGTTTTTTTCGGCGCCTGCCCGTACCGCAGTTTTATGTGCAGTTTGCGCTAAAGCTTCAGCAATGATTTCCCGCCCTGTTTTAGAGGTGCTCGGCTTATGCTGATTTGAAGAAATAGGGAATTGAAGACCGTCAATAGAGCTGGACATGCAAAATATCTCGCGTGATCTAATCATTTATATACAGTTGTATACATTATCTATGCCAAAACGCATTCTGGGGTGGCATAAACTTCCAAATTCATGTAAATCTTTGCAGCTGCATCATGCAGTGCAGTGCAGAAAAAATGCTGGAAAAGCAGCGTATTTTTGTGATGGATATGTCTAAACGGCAGTTCCTGATTGCCTGCTGGATACTATGGATAAGTGAGGTGGATAAGTGCGGTCTGGAAAAGGGGCAACAGTATGTCTAAAAGCTATTCATAAATGGCATTGGCCATGGTGTTTCAATATTTACAGCCAATTTGAATAAGGATTGATGTACAGATAATAAAACTAAAGGGAAATGCAGGAGTGCGCCTGCCTGATCAGGCAGGCCAA
>JASLHF010000045.1 GCA_030152275.1 Acinetobacter sp.
GGACAGCGGGTGGAATGTGAGGTGACGGGGCCTTTGGCGGCGCAGCGGATTAAAACCTACTGGGGATTGGTCGACGGCGGCAAAACTGCAGTGATAGAAATGGCTAAAGCCAACGGCATTGATTTACTCACACCTGAGCGGTGTAATCCTTTAATGACCTCAACCTTTGGCACGGGCGAAATGATGAAGCAGGCGCTAGACTTAGGCGTGGCTAAAATCATACTGGGTCTGGGCGGCAGTGTAACTAATGATGGTGGCGCAGGCATGGCAGAGGCGCTGGGTGCAAAATTTTTAGATGTGCATGGAAATATTGTACCTGCTTGCGGCGGCAGCTTGAATCGCGTCCAAAGCGTTGATTTAAGCGGCTTAGATGCGCGTTTAAAGCAAACAGAGATCATGATTGCCAGTGATGTAAATAACCCGCTCTGTGGGCCAAATGGCGCGTCTTATGTGTTTGGGCCGCAAAAAGGCGCAACATCTGAAATGGTCAAAATCTTAGATTGGAACCTTAGTCATTTTGCCGATGTCGTTGAAACAGCCATTGGTGCTTCATATCAGCATATGGCAGGTGCAGGCGCGGCAGGCGGTTTGGGATTTGGCCTGCTGGCTTTTACAAGTGCAAGTATTCGTTCTGGTGTGGAGTTGGTCATTGAGCAATGTCATTTGGCGGAAAAAATTGTGCAGGCGGATTATGTGCTGACGGGCGAAGGAAAAATTGATTTTCAAACGCAGTTTGGCAAAACGCCTTTTGGGGTCGCTCAGCTGGCAAAACAGTTGAATAAGCCTGTGATTGCTTTTGCAGGGTTGCTGGGTGAGGGGTTTGAGGAGCTATACAATTTAGGCTTTGACCAAATCATTGGGATTAACCCGCCAGACTGTTCGTTGCAGGATGCTTTAGACAATGCTGAAAGTAATTTGCAGAAGGCTTGTGAACATATAGCTGAACAATTGAAATAATAAGGGATGTAAATTAAATATGAAAAAAAATAATCTTTTTAGCCGTGATGTTCGGTGTGCAAAGTTTTGGCTTTGCTCAGGCAGACGTCATGCAAGATGTCAAAGCGCAGTTAAAACAAGGAAATAAAACTTCTTTACGCTTTAAGGAAAATTCAATTCAAACGGCCGCAAACCTTATTCAGCATGAAAAAGGCATTAACGTCATGATTGATCAAAACGTGGATAAAGACAGGAGTTTTCCTATTAATTTACGAGATCAAAATTTTCTAAGCTACCTCGATGTCACTACGCAAAGATTGGAATTGAAGTATGAGGTTGTGGACGTGAAAACTATCAGGGTATATCGATAGGCTTTTGTATACATTTAAAATGTGAGGTGGCTAATGATCAATGAAATTTGAAGGCAGAGTAAGTGGATGTAAATTGCTATGTGCTTGCATCTTTTAAGTGATTTTTCATTGTTAGAAGTCTGAGTTGAACTTCAGCCGCTTTATACAGATATTGCGCATTTTGTTGAGATATCTGTTGAGCTTGGTTCATCAAGTTTTCTGCAGCCAGCTCTGTTAAACTAGCCATCTCCCTAGCGCGATGAGACACCATGAGTTTAGCCAGCCTGATTGATGAATTAAATCCTCAACAACGACAAGCCGCCATTACAGAAACCCAGCACAGTCTGGTTTTGGCTGGTGCAGGCTGTGGCAAAACCAAAACCATTGTGGCGCGTGCTGCGTATCTTATTGATCAAGGTGTGCCCGCCAACCAAATTCAAATTCTCACCTTTACCCGCCGTGCTGCCAGTGAAATTGTAGCGCGGGTGGAGTTGGCGCTGGGTGACCAAGCCAAAGGTCTGCGTGCATCGACTTTTCATACCTTCTGCATGTACCTGCTGCGCCGCATTCCGAATGCCTTTGGTCTTGATCAGTTCTCAATTATCGATCGTGATGATCAGATGATGCTGTTCCGCTTGATTCGCGGGAAAGACGATAAAAATAATCCAAATCAGCTGCCAAAACCCAAAGAACTTTGTGACCTGTATTCTTTTGCGCGTAATACCCGTCAAAAACTCAGTTTGGCGCTGGAAAAACAGCTGCCTGAATTTCTGGACATGAAAGATGACATTGCGGAGATCATGAAAGAATATGAAAAACGTAAACATGACCGCAGTTTCTTGGACTATGACGATATTTTAGCCGTGGTGGCTTCGGCCTTGGCCCAGTCCGAAGGCTTGGTAGATTATGTGTCCTCCATTTGTCAGCATATGCTGGTTGATGAAATGCAGGATACCAACCCGCTGCAATGGGCGCTGCTGGAACCGCTGAAAGATAAAGTGCATTTGTTCTGTGTGGGCGATGATGCGCAATCGATTTACGGATTCCGCGGGGCCGACTTTGAAAATATCCATCACTTTAAAGAGCGTGTGCCTAATGCGCAGATCTTTAAATTAGAAAAAAACTACCGTTCAACACAGGAAATTTTAGACCTGTCGAACTGGCTGCTGGATCAAAGCCCAATCAAATATGACAAACGTTTGGATGCATACCGCGGCGACGGCATTAAACCGAAAATGCATATTTTCCCCAATGAGTTTGATGAAGCCAAATGGATTGCGGTCGATATTAAAGAGCGCCACTATCTGCAAGGCGCTAAATGGAATGAACATATGGTGCTGGTGCGTTCCAGCTTTGCCGCGCGCCATATTGAAGCGGCTTGTATTGCGGGCAATGTGCCGTACCGTTTTATTGGCGGCATGAAACTCTTAGAAACAGCGCATGTCAAAGATCTGCTGAGCCTGCTGCGCGTGGTGGCTAATCCCATGGACGATATTGCGTGGATGCGCTTTTTGACCTTGTGGAATGGCGTGGGTGATGTCGGCGCGAGCAAACTGTCGCATCAACTATTGTTGGAACCAGAAATGGATGCGATTGCGCAGAAATTGGAAAAATTTGGCAAAGTGCCAGATCAAGCCATTCTGATGATGAAGCAGATGATGGTGATCCGTCAGGAAGTTAAAGAATGTGTGAGCCTTGCGGTTCAAGCCATTGAAGAACAGCTGTCGGAAAATTATAAAAAAGACTGGCACCGCCGTCAGGGCGATTTTGAGCTGGTGAAGCAGCTGGCGTCTAAACACGGTCAACTCAGTGAATTTTTAGAAGAATATGTGCTCGATCCTGTGTCCATTTCTGAAATTGAACGCCAGTCTGAAGATGATGTAGTGACGCTAATCACCATCCATTCTGCCAAAGGGACAGAACAAAAAGTGTGTTATGTGGCCAATGTGTCTGCTGGGCAGTATCCGCATGCGCGGGCGCAGGGCAATTTTGATGAAGTGGAAGAAGAGCGCCGCGTACTGTATGTGGCGCTGACTCGTGCGCAAAATGAATTAATATTGACCAAGCAGAATCTGAATATGTGGGCGCGTGATACGGTAGATGAGCAGGGCCGCACTGTACAGAGCTATTTTCTGAATGATTTAAACCGCAATTTATGCACCAGCGAAACGCATTACCGCCCGCGTGAACAGACCGTGAAAAGCGCGCTGATTGAACGCAAGTCGATTAATTTAGATTTTGGCATCGATCTCGATTAAAATAGTCCTTTGACGTGATACCTCGCGCAAGTTCAAAAAGCAAAAATAGGCAAATGCTTTTTGATGATGCTGCCTATTTGGAAACATAAATGAAAATTTTAGTACGTAACTTAGAGCGTTCAATTACTGAAGCTGAATTGGTTGAACTGTTTAAACCATTTGGTGCAGTAGAGTCTGCTGTAGTTGTTATGGATGCAGACACCAACAAGTCCAAAGGTTTTGGCTTTGTGGAAATGCCAAATGGCCGTGAAGCGGTTAAAGCAATCAAAGGCTTGAATACATTGAAAGTGAAAGGCATGGGCATTCGCGTTAAATCTGCGGAAGACAAGCCACAAGCTTAAAGACTGAAAAAGGAGCAATGATTGCTCCTTTTTTTATGCCTAAAATTGAACTTTTAGATAGATCATTTATCCATATTGCTTTTAAAGATGAACAAAAAGAATATGTATCATGAAAACTGAATTTCAGGCGCTGTCGATTGTTGCTCCCAGTGGCTCACACATTGCACAAGGCCTGAAAATCTTGGAAGTGCGTTCGTGGCTGCCAGAACAGCTGCCGCTGAAAAATTTAGTGATTGTCGAAAATCAGCATTATTTGAAGAATGATGGCGATGAAGAACTGGGGCATGCAGTTGCTATTGTGGATGTTGTTTTGGCGCATCCTTGGCGTGAGGATGAATTTGAAGCCGCTTGTGCAAGCTATTGGGCTGAAGGTTATTTTGCTTGGGTATTAAGCAATGTTCGGCCGCTTGATCCGCCTGTTGCAGTGATGGCCAAACGTAAAATTTACACCATTGAAGCTGACTTGCCGCTCGAAGGCGCAACCGTCTGAATATAGGGGGAGCCGCATAGGGCATGTGGCATTAAAACGGCTACCATGATAAATAAGTATAGTCCTATAGGCAGAGGATGGACTTTAGTTCCAAGCTGCTTTGTTAATGAGCCATATCAGAAAAAACTGTGAAACGCAGGCAAATCTGATTGTAAAAAGCATCTGGCGGAATTACTTTATAAGGGCCAAAATTTGTAAAAGCTCAGGAAGTCATCCTTATGTCCCGTGTTGCCCGTTTCCATGCCGACCGCACCAATCAGAAACTGTATTTTGCCCGCCTTGCCTGCCAGCAGGCTGAACAGGTCGATCATGTGCAACAGGCGCAGGCGCTGCGTGAATCGGCAGTCTTTCATCTGCAAGGCGCAGTCTTGGCTTTTTTGCAGGAGCTTGTGCGTTATTACCGCTTAAATGATGCTGCACCGACTTTAAAATCTATTGAAGATAATATGGCGGCCAAGGGCCAAATTTCGCCCGAAGTTGCGGTGATGCAGCAGCTGGCGCAAAAAGGTTTTATTGCTGAATTAAAGCGTGCCTACCGTATGTGCCAGTATGCGCCTGAGCCAACAGCGCCTGAACCGGAAGATGAAACTTCATCCAATTTGATTATTAAAGTGACACAAACGCCGCAGGCTTGGCTGCCGGACACCAAAATTCTGCGTGAATGGCACCGCGAGCTGACCCAGCTGATAGACGGATTTCGCAACGAAATGGTTGAATTCTAAACCGATCGCCGGCGGTTGAAATTCTTAAATCCATCCCGATATATAATAGTCTAAGCAATGCAAAGCGCTTCTTGCTTTGCCACCATGTTGCGCATGGAGGAACTATGTCTATAGAGCAATTGAAAGAATTATTTGGAAATCAGGAAGCGGTTTTGGAGCTGGTGCAGCTGGAAAGCGGTGAACTGGCGCTGCGCAATGCCGGCTCCGAAAAAGCGCCGCTGCTGACTATTCAATTTAATGAAGAAGTTAAAGCATTGCTGGGTGATCAAACGCCAGTCGTGGCGCAGCATATGATTCAGGCCGCGCTGTTTAGCCTGCTGGAAAAACAGGTGAATGAATGGCAGGCAGAAGTCGTGGATGAAAAGCCGCAGTTTATGAGCTGATGACGCTCAGATGTTTTGCATGCAGTGCTGGAGGATGCCTGAAAATAGCTGAAACAAAGCATGCAGTGTATTGACTATTTAAGTTATGAAAGCAGCATTAAAAAACGCGCCCTAAGGCGCGTTTTTTAACGGCACATTTGTTTGCGCTACGATACTGTCGCTGAGCCAAGCAGCACAATGCTGATGCCCATAAGCTGCAGCAAAAACGGATTTTTGGCGTCATGCCAATAGAGTATTAAAAAAATTAAACTGACCGGCGATAAAATTAAGCAGCCCAAACCCCATAAAATGCTGGTCTGAAACGCGCTGATTAAAAAGCCAATTCCCCCAAGAATCACAATCACCCAGCCCAAATAAATCAGCAGCATAGGTTCTCCCTTATAATGTTTTATTTATGTATGATCAACGCTGTCTAGCAGCGCTTTTATTATTAATATGCAAATAACTGGCCTGTGGCTGAGAAATAAATCATATATTTATTAAAAATAATGCCTTAGCCTATTTTTTGCAGAGGCATTAAAGCATAATCTGCCGAATATGGCTATATTTTATGCACACAAAAAACGGCTCCGTGTTATGCACAATATTGAATGAACGAGACACATCTGTTGCTGATCGGTATTTAAAGGATGTGTGTTCAAATCGGTCTGATCATTACACGAAAGGCAGGGGAATTGCAGTGAGCGGATGAGCTGTCATTGTATAACGGCTCATCGAAGCCGAATCTGGCGCCTGCCAGTTCAGCCTATTATTAAAAAAATGTACAAAAAACCGCCAGCATGCGGCGGTTTTTTATATCGAGATAGAACGTCAATGAGTCGGTGTTTCGTGATGCGCGATTTGGATTTGATTTAAAATATGGTTGCTCATATTTTTCGCCATTTCCTCTTTGGCAAAATAGACTTCGCCAATGTCATCTTTGCGGATCACTTCAGCTTCTTCTTTGCTTTCGGCACAAACCAGCACCTGAATTTTCGGGTTCAGTATTTTCGCAATATCGACAATTTTATGGATGTCTAAGATATCCATGGGGGACAGTACCAGCAGGCGCGCATGCTGAATGTGCGCCTGAATCAGTACGCTGGGTTCAGTCGCTACACCGCATACAGCGGCCACGCCTTTTTCGCGCAGGTCTTCGACAATTTCGCGGTTCTCTTCCGCAATTACAACCTTAATATCTTCACGCATTAAACTGCGGGTAATGCGCCGGCCTACTTCGCCGTGCCCGATAATCACCACTTGATCGCGCAGATAATCCTGCGAAACCTCATCCGGCAGCATGGCCAGAGGGTCACCGCTTCGTTCCAGCAGACGCGCCAGATTAGAACGCTCACGGATCCATTTTTGAATGGGTTCTACCGCAGCAAAAACAAAGGAATTTAGCGTAATGGAAATCAGCGCCCCAGCTAAAATCAAATTTTGCCCTTCAGGCGACAGCAGTTTTAAGGACACGCCGAGCGCAGCCAAAATAAACGAAAATTCGCCAATTTGCGCAAGGCTGGCGCCCACAGTCAGCGCGGTATTGATGGGATAGCGGAAAAATAGCACCAGCGCCATGGCCGCGATGGTTTTACCAATCATAATGATGGCGATGACTGCCAATACATGCAGCGGCTGTTCAATGATAATGCGCGGATCAAACAGCATGCCGACAGAAACAAAGAACAAAATCGCAAAAATTTCGCGCAGCGGCAGCGTTTCTTCTTCCGCACGGTGGCTGAAGTCAGACTCTTTCACCACCATGCCGGCAAAGAATGCGCCCAAGGCCATTGACACGCCAAAAAATTTATACGCGCCAAAAGCGATGGATACTGCCGCCGCAACAACAGTCAGCGTAAACAGCTCGCGTGAGCCTAAGCGCGCGACCACCTGCATAATCATTGGCACTAAACGCTTGCCGATAATCAGCATAAAGGCAATAAAGCCGGCGACTTTCAGCAGGGTAATGCCCAGTGTCGCCCAAATATTTTCGTCGGCGGCGCCTTCCAGCGGCTGTCCGCCCAGCAGCACTGCGGTCGCCGGCAGCAGCACCAGCGCCAGCACCATAACCAGATCTTCCACCAGCAGCCAGCCTACGGCAATTTTACCGTTCACCGAGTTCAGTAAGCCGCGGTCACCCAGCGCCTTCAGCAGCACCACGGTACTGGCGCAGGATAGGCTTAGGCCAAAGACGAGCGCAGAACCAAAGCTCCAGCCCCACATCATGGACACGCCCATGCCCAGCAGTGTCGCAACGGTAATTTGGAGCACAGCGCCCGGCAAGGCAATCCTGCGCACCTGCATGAGGTCATTTAAGGAGAAATGCATGCCAACGCCAAACATCAAAAACATGACGCCCAGTTCAGCCAGCTGGTTGGCAAGATGAATATCGCCCACGACACCCGGTGTGTTTGGACTGATGATGATACCGGCAATCAGATAGCCGATTAAGGGAGGCAGGCGCAAGCGCGCAGCGACATAGCCGAAAATTAAGGCAAAGCCAAAGCCTACGGCAAGCAAGATTATAAGTTCTACATCATGCGGCACTAAAAACTCCTTAAGCTGGGGTTAAGGGTGAGAAAATAAGCACAAAAAATGCCAAAAGATTGAGAAATTTTACCAAGCTGGATAAAAAAAATGCAAAAAAAAACGGCCTGACGGGCCGTTTTTTCTCAAAAAGCTAAAATTATTTGATTTTAGCTTCTTTGAAAATTACGTGTTGACGGATTTTTGGATCAAATTTTTTGATTTCCATTTTTTCCGGCATAGTACGTTTGTTCTTAGTAGTGGTATAGAAATAACCTGTACCAGCAGAAGAAACTAGGCGAATTTTATCACGCATGGTTCAGACTCCTTAGATCTTTTGACCTTGAGCACGAAGGTCAGCAACAACCTTTTCAATGCCCAATTTGTCGATGATACGCATACCTTTAGTGGTTAAACGAAGACGTACAAAACGTTTTTCGCTTTCTAACCAAAAACGGTGGTGGTGCAGGTTCGGCTCGAACCGGCGCTTAGTTTTGTTGTTGGCGTGTGAGACGTTGTTACCAACGACTGGACGCTTGCCGGTAACTTGGCAAACCTTAGACATGGTGTAACTCCATTGATTTAGCCAACAG
>JASLHF010000078.1 GCA_030152275.1 Acinetobacter sp.
GCTGATCCAGCGCGTTCATGACCATATGCAGCGAGGAGGCGTCGAGTGTGCCGAAGCCTTCATCAATAAACAGCGATTCAATTTTCATTGAACCGGAAGCCATATTGGCAATCGCCAAAGACAGCGCCAGCGCGGTTAAAAGTGCTTCTCCGCCGGACAGTGATGCGACTGAGCGGGTTTCTCCATCCATATCGTGGTCAATGATGGCAAGGCTGAGCGAGTTTTCCAGACGCTTAAGCGTATAGCGCTGCGACAGCATGGCCAGCTGCTGATTGGCGTATTCCAATAAAATATCCAAATTGTACTGCTGCGCATAATCACGGAATTTTTTTCCGGCAGCATCACCCATCAAACCTGAAATTTTGCCCCAGCGGTGTTCTTCCTGCTGTACTTGAGCAATCTGCTGAGCGAACTGCTGCTGCTTGGCCAGATTCTGCTGATGCAGTTCCAGTTTTAATTTCAGCTGATCACGCAGCGCCTGCACCAGCTGCAGTGCCTCCGCATTGTCGGCAGTTAGCTGCTGCAGCTGATTGATGTCGATTTCTGGCTGCTGCGTATAATGTTCTGTCAGCTGCTCGCGCATAGTACTGAGCGCGGCATTGGCTTCATTCAGCAGCCGGTCTGCGCTTTGCAGCTGTTGCCGGATGTGCTGTTCCTGAGCTTGGCTGATTTGCGCCAATTCGGCCAAATCCTGCTGTTGAAATAATGCATGCTGTCCCAGCCATTGCTGTATATCCTGTTCTATGCGCTTTGCATGCTGCTGATTTTGCTGCTGCTGCGCTTGAAGCTGTTCCAGCGCGCTGCGCTGCTGTTCAAATAGGCTGCGGACGGCGCTAAAATTCTGCTTTTGCTGTTGGTACTGCTGCTGGATGTGCAGGCGGCGTTCATCCTGCTGCTGCAGCCATTCATTGGGCTTCAGTTCATTTATTCCATTCATTTGCTGGATTAAGCTGGTGGCTGTTTCAGTATTTTGCTGGCCTTTACGCTGTATATCGTTCAGGTTTTTTGATGTCTGCAAAATTTGCGCAGCACAGTGTTCTGCGTTTAACACGGCAGTTTTTAATTCCTGCTGCAGCTGATCGGTCTGTTTTGTCAGGTGTTCCAGCTGTTCCAATTGCAGCTGGCGCTGGCTTAAATTCGCAAGCGCTTGCTGTGCAGGCTGCAGGCTGTGCAGTTTCCAGTTTTGCTGCTGCGGTTCTGGCAGACATTGCGCAATATACTGCACTTGATTTTGCAGCTGGCGCGCGCTTTGCAGCAAATGTTCTGTGTGGCCAATGTTTTGATGCAATTGCTGCTGCGTTTTCATCTGTGCCACCAGCTGTTTTGCCTGTGTGTCCAGCTGCTGTAAGGTGTCTTGATGCGCTTGCGTGAGCTGTTTGAACTGTTCCAGCACCTGCGCTGCAGGTAGGGTCAAATTCAGTTGAATTTGGGCGCGCTGCAGCAGGGTATGCAGCCCTGTTTCGGCTGCGGACACTTTATCAGAGGCCGCAGCTATAGATATTTTAAACTGGTCAATTTCTGCAGTCAGTGTGGTGAGGCTGCGCTGCGCGTCCTGCCAATGTTTAAACTGTTCCTGTTCAGTGTGTACCGCTTGCTGCGCCTGCTGCTGCTGCAATTCAAACAGCGCCTTCGACAGAGCCTCATGATCAGTTTTATAAGGATGCGCTGTACTGCCGCAGACCGGACAAGCTTCTCCATCTTGCAATGCTGCGCGCAAATGCTCGATATTTTCTGCGTGCAGCAGCCTTTGCTGCTGCAGCATTTGTTCTAATTTAATCCGTTCATTTTTGGCATTTTGGAACAGCTGTTCGCTGTGCTGGGTCTGCAGCAGCAGCGGCCCGGCTTGCGCTTCAGCCAAACTCAATTTTTCCTGCAGCCGCCGATATTCTGTTTGCAGCTCAAAATATTGGTTTAAGTTTTGCTGCATAAATTCAAGCTGGCTGCTTTGGCTAAGGGTTTGTTCACGCTGCTGCTGAGCAGTTTCAATACACTTTTCTAGCTGTTGAATATCGCCATACAGTTTTGCTGACTGCTGCAGCTGCACTTGATATTCGGCCAAGCGGGCTTCTGCCTGCGTTATAGGCCCTAATTGATCTTCAATGGCAGTGTAGTGCTGAATAAACTGTGTTAGCTGCTGTATATGTGCAGGCAGCCCATGATCTAATGCTGCAAACTGCTGGCTGACTGCCAGCTGCTGTTTTAAATTTGACTGCTGTTCAAGTGTGCGCTGAATCTGCTGTTCAAGACGCAGCTGCTGTTCGATTAAGGGCTGTTTAGACTGCTCTAAGCCCTGCAGCTGCGCTTGAATTTTTTTAAATTCGGTGCCGATAAAGTCACGTTCCTGAACGCACTTGCGTACCTGATTCAGAGCATCACGGTGAATCTGTTCAAAATTCTGCAGTTCAGTCAGGGCTGTTTCTGCCTGACTGAATTGCTGCTGTGCTGCATTAAACTGGCGCTGTGCCTGTTCAAACTCGTGCTGCTGTTTTTGCAGCTGTGGAGCAAGCAGTTGTTCTGTTTTCAGCAGCTGTTTCCGCTGAAAAACGCTAGGCCGGATCGCGGAAAAAACTTCCAGCCGGTTCAAGCGTTCACGTTCTGGAATAAGCGCTTCTTGCGCTTGAGTTTGCACATGCACCAGCTGCTGCTTGGCAGTAATTTCGCTGTCCAGTTTTTGCTTGCGTTCAAACCAGCGCTGCTGTTTTTGCAGCTGAAATTTTTCGTTTTCCAGTTTTTGGCAGTCTGCATCGGCCAGCTGAAACTGCTGTCTCAATTCGGAAGCTTGTTCATCAGATAATAGTTCGATATGTCCGAGCAGACTTTCAATTTCCTTGCGCTGCGACGCGGCTGATTTGGTTTTTTCAAACGCTAACTGACCGATTTTGCCAAAAATGGCTGAATTGGTGAGATATTCCAGCAGTTCTCCGCGTTCATTGTCCCGCGCTTTTAAAAAAGCAGTGACTTCTGACTGGGCCAGCAGCACTGCGCGGGTAAATTGCTCAAAACTCAGCTGCGTAATGCGGTGAATACCGGCATCAACCGCTTTGGCTTTGTCGGCCAGTACAGTGCCGTCGCTGTCACATTTTAAATAGCGCTGTACACTTTGCAGTTTGCCGTCTGCTTTTTCACGTGAACGTTTGACTTCCCAGCGCGCGGTATAATGTTTTTGGTCTTGGGCGGCAAAACGCAGCTCGGCAAAACCATGCGCTGCGCCGCGCCGTAAAACTGTCAACGGTGAATTGGTCAGCAGTTCAGAACCATCGGCATCGACCAGTTTGCCATCGCTGTCTTTTAAGCGCGGAATACGGTTAAACAGCGCCAAGCACATTGCATCTAAAATGGTGGATTTGCCGGCGCCGGTTTTGCCGACAATGGCAATCAGGCCTGCCGAAGCCAAAGGTTCCGCTTCAAAATCAATAAAATGTTCACCGGCCAGTGAGGCTAAATTTTTCAGGCGGATGGATAAAATTTTCATAGCCTGTCCTCAGCGCTGCTCAGATTCAAGAGATTTTGCGCATCATGGACCAAATGCATAAAGTCCTGCAGCACAGCCGGATCGTCACTGTAGCCATGTTTTTGCCAAATTTGCTGAAACAGTTTTTCCGGTGTTGGCGGTTCCATATTTACAGTTCTGTTCGTGTTTTCCTGCTGTTCTGACTTTAAATATTGGCGCGAAATCCGCACCAGACGGTAGCGGTTTGGCGGCAGCGCCTGTTCCAGTAAATGCCTTAAATTTGGCTGCGGCGGGGTAAGGGTGTGGTATTCGATATCAACATATTCACGGCGGTCGATATCAGCAATTTCACCTTGCGGCAGCGCTTTAAGCTGGGCAAAAACCTCATTCAGTTCGCCTTTAATTTTATGCAGCTGCAGACTGCGCGGAATATATGCAGTTTCCAGCTGAAAGCGCGCTTCATCCTGCAGCGCTGGGTTCAGCTGAACCACAGCAATCTGATGTTTATAATTAATCTCGCTGAAGGACAGCGGAATGGGCGAACCGCTGTAGCGGATATGCGCCTGAGTAACTTTTTGCGGCTTATGCAAGTGGCCCAGCGCAACATAATCAATGGCTTCATCAAACAGCGAAGCCGGAAGCGCTTCTTCATTGCCGATAATTATGGGACGTTCTGAATCGGAGGTTTCACCGCCCTGCATGTGCGCATGTGACATTAAAATCAGCGCTTGATCCGGTGTTTTGCGTTTTTTCGCTTCTGCAATTAATTCCTGATGCAAATAAGCAATGGCATTTTGGCTGCTGGCAGTATGTTCATTGATGCCGGTGATTTCCGCCGGGCGTAAAAAGGGCAGAGTTAAACACCACGCTGCGATGTGCTGCTGATCATCATAAATTGGCGTGAGCAGCCGGTCTAAATCCAGCTGGCCATCCGCGCGCTTGTGAATGACGCCGACCGTTTTAGCATTATATTTTTCCAGTAAAGGTTCTACTTGCTCGATCCGGTAGCCGGAATCATGGTTGCCGGCAATCATTAAGGTCTGCATATTCGGCGCAAGGCTGTGGGCGTCGGCTAGAAATTGGTAAAGCTGTTTTTGCGCGCTGGAGGCAGGATTAATGACATCGAAAATATCGCCTGCAATCAGCAGGGCATTGGGCTGTTTTTCTTGAATTTGGGTTAACAGCCACGCCAGAAACTGTTCATGTTCATACTGGCGCGAATGGCCATAAAAAAACTGCCCCAAATGCCAGTCAGAGGTATGAAAGAAACGTACAGTCATGTGAACCCAAATCGATAAAATGCCCCGCATAACTTAGCATATTTCTGGTGATATTTTGGAGCATATTCCCGAACTCATTTTTAGTATAGAGCAGTGCTCCAGCCGAATACCGCATGCAAAATTGAACTCAAGCATATTTGTGTTAACTGCTGAGCTTAAGCCCCGTGCGGCTGCGCATTTTCGCATACCGTGTATCAGCAGTGAACGAAGTCTCCATAAAGTTAGAGCATTGACGGGTTGATTAAATCTCTCAATTTAGACCAGCGGCAGACCGGGAAATCTCTAGCCACAAATAGCGTTCTGAAGCGCTATGCAACTGACTGCGATGGCTAGAATACTTGCCTAAAAGCGCTGTTCTGCTGTAAGCCATACAGTCGCGGCATTTTCAGCATCAAGTTTTCTTGCATAATTATCGTGATTTATTGAGCATTCTCATCGGCTTGTACCAGTCCAAATGTATTGCGGTCTGCATCTAAAAAATAGCCTTGCCAGCACTTGCCGGCAATCGCGAATTTTTCCATTGCGATTTGGCCGCCCAGCGCTAAAATTTTGTCCGCTGTTTGATCAAAATTTTCTACTTCAAAGGAACAGGTAAATGCGTTGGTGCCGCAATGCGCAGGCGGAGTCGGAGCAGGCCGAGCCAACAGTCCGCCTTGCAGCCCAGCGCTTTCAATCCGGTAGTATTCGATAGGTAAACCTTCGGCTCTGCTGAAGCGCCAGCCAAATACTGCTGTATAAAATTGGATTTCACGTTCTGGATTGGAAGACTGTATTTCAAAATAACAGAGCTGGTTCATTGCAGGCCTCATTTCAGTCATTTAGGTTATTTTTATCGTTGAGTGTTTGGCGAATTTTCAGTTTAAGGAGACAGGCTGATCAACGGCTATTTGCGCGTCATCGCAGATCATAATCATGCACCAAATACGGCATTGGAGGAAGATCTGCGCAGCATTCAACATATTAAAGCATGCATCTGTATTTTAATGTGCTGTGTTTCTGCTGTAGCTGTGTAGAAACTCAACGTGCCTAAATCCCGCATTGCAGCATGGCGCGTTTTTATTTGAATCAGTGTAAGTTTTAAATGCGCTGTTTTTCAAAATTTTAAAATATCTATACGCATGAAGAACAGCCCAATTGATGATTGATTAAATACTTTATGTTGTACTTTTTTTGTGCGAAATAAGTTCGTAGACCGCAGATTTGCGATAAATTCATTTTATAAGCAGGAATAAGAAATTTAAAAATGAAAATAAGCAGCGCGAGGGATATGCGGATGATGCAAACAGCGGAAGAATTCGATCAAGACAAACCCAGAACTACGCTTGATTTAAGCGCTGGTGATCCTGCAGCAATGCGGGAAAGCTTGAAAAACTATTTTCTAGAAACCTTTAATACCTATGAGGCTTTATTTGAATGCCTGAGTCAAGAAGATGCTTATTATATTAAGCCGATTGCGCTGCGCCATCCGCTAATCTTTTATTTCGGCCATACTGCCACGTTTTATATTAACAAGCTGAATCTGGCAAAAATTATCAATCTAAGTTTGAACAGTCATTTTGAGTCTGTGTTTGCCGTCGGCGTAGATGAAATGAGCTGGGATGATTTGGATGAGCAGCACTATGAATGGCCCAGCGTGCAAGCGGTGCAGGATTATCGGAATCAGGTCAAAACGCTGATTTTAGACCTGCTGGAACATTATCCATTAACGCTGCCGATCAACTGGCAAAATCCGTGGTGGGCTTTCATCATGGGAATAGAACATGAGCTGATTCATTTGGAAACGTCATCTGTGCTTATTCGCCAGCATCAGCTCCAGTATGTGAAAAATAATGCGCACTGGCGTCCGGCATTGGCAGCGCCTAAAGCGCCGAAAAATGAATTAATTCATGTTGCCGCAGGTACAGTGCAGCAGAATAAAATGACGGATGATCCTTATTATGGCTGGGATAATGAGTACGGCCAATACCAAAGTCACGTTGAGGCTTTTGAAGCTTCTAAGTTTTTAGTCAGCAATCAGGAGTTTCTGACTTTTATGCAGGCGGATGGCTATGCCAATACAGACTTTTGGGAAACGGAGGGTTACGGCTGGCTGATGTTTACTCAGGCGAAGCATCCAGAATTTTGGGTGATGAAAGCTGGAGAATGGCGTTTAAGGCTGATGACTGAAGAAATCCGCATGCCATGGAGTTGGCCTGTGGAAGTGAATTATCATGAAGCTAAAGCTTTCTGCAATTGGAAATGCCGGGAGACTGGGCAAAACTATCGGCTGCCGACCGAGGACGAATGGTACCGTTTATATGATGTTTCCGGCATGAATGCGCAAACGCCGGCCAATATTCGGCTGCAGTACAGCGCCTCCAGCTGTGCGGTGAATGTGTTTCAGCACGGCCATTTTTTTGATATTCAGGGCAATGTTTGGCAATGGACAGAAACGCCTATTTTCCCTTATGCGCAGTTTGAAGTGCATCCGATCTATGATGATTTCAGCACTCCAACCTTTGACGGTAAGCATAATCTGCTTAAAGGCGGTTCATGGATTTCATGCGGCAATGAAGCCTTGGCTTGTTCCCGCTATGCTTTTCGGCGCCATTTTTTTCAGCATGCGGGTTTCCGCTATGTGGCCGCAGATCGTCTAAGTCAGCGCAATCAGCCGTATTATGAAACGGACGTAATTGCCGCGCAGTATTTAGATTTTCATTATGGCCCGAGCCATTTTGGCGTCAAGAATTTTGGCGCAGCGCTGGTGGATATCATTAAAGATAGATTTACCGATCAACACAATATTCAAGCCTTGGATGTTGGCTGCGCAACTGGACGCGCCAGTTTTGAATTGGCTCAATATTTTGACCGCGTGATTGGTGTGGATTTTTCTGCCCGCTTTATCCGCTACAGCGCAGCGCTGCAAAAAGGCGAAACGGTTTATTATAATTTGCCTGCAGAGGGTAAAATTGCCAGCGCTGAAAGCTGCAGCTTAGAGCCATTTGATTTTTATTCTAGCCGCGGCAAGGTAGAGTTTATGCAGGGGGATGCCTGTAATTTAAAACCGAATTTGCGTGATTTCGATTTTGTGCTGGCTTCTAATCTAATAGACCGTTTGCGCGATCCGCAGGCCTTTTTGCAGTCATTAAAGTATTTGGTGAAATTGGGCGGTTATGTTTTGATTGCATCGCCCTATACTTGGGATGAAGCGTATACTCCTATTCAGCACTGGCTGGGCGGTGTGCAAAAAGATGGCGAAGACTTCAATACGCTGCAAGGCATTTCAGACATTTTACAGACGCATTTTCAGCTGGCGCAGGCACCCTTGGATGTGCAGTTTGTCATTAAAGAAACCCGCAGAAAATTTCAGCATACCGTTTCTCAAGTTACTTTATGGCAAAGAATTCAATAGTTTTAAGCAAAAATTTAAAGTTTTAAGCGGACTGTTTTAAGTGCGCTAATTGGCGCGCTGAATACGCATAGGGCTGTCACTTTCGGCAGTGTAAACATAGCAACTCTGCAAATACTATGCGTTCGATAATGTAGAAAACATTGCCATATGAAAGATGCAGTAAAAGCATGGTTTAGAAAGCGGTGACGCAATTGCGCAGCTCAAATGATTGTTCAAAACGATGTGTATCTAATGATGCAGATATTGAACTGAGATAAACGCGCTATTGCAAGCGTATTAAGTGTATGCGCCATGAACGCGCTCATTCATTTAGATAAAAGTGAACTCATCTAAGATGAAGGAAATTTGTCACTGAGTACAGGGTGATCGAGGATTGGATAAGAACAGGGCGCACAAAAAATAAAAGACCGGCAATTCGAGTGATGATGAAATTGCCGGTCAAAAAATCTGTTTCAAGTTTAAATTTGGCTGCTGTTCAAAAATTAAACCTGAAAAGAAGCTTATTGCTTTAAGTAATAAGGTCGCCGAACATTGTGGATGCCAGTACAAATCATCGGCTGCTACAGACCTTGTACCCTATATAACGAAACCGGCTTCAGTTTGGTTGACAATAAAATGAAAAAAAATTCATTTTTTTTTATACTGAGTGCATTCTTTTATTCAGGCCATGGTTTGAATGTCACTAAAACGTTATTTTTTAATATTTTTTATCATCTGCGTACTGTCCAGCTGCCTGTGCGGTGTTTTGGCTGCGCTGCTGCCGGTTGGTTTGGGCGGGATTTTAACTGCTGCACCGTATCTGATTGCGATGATTTGGTCATTGTATATCTTTTTAAAGCGTAATCAGCGCGCGCCTACGCAGCCTGAACGCAAATGCCTGACACTGGGCTATACCTTCATTTTTTGGGGCTACAATATTGCCTTTTTAATGGGCGGTGTAGCGCTGTTTGCTCGAACAGATCCGGAGATTTGGCAAAACTTTCTGCTGTATCTGCAGCAGCCGCAGTTTGTCAGTCTTGTGGTCATTATGGGCCTGATTTTAGCTATCCCGCTGTATTTGCTGACATACTGGTTTTATGGCCCGCAGGCTAAACGCATGGCGGTTAAAATGTTTGGACATGAATAAGGCTCATTGGCGCTTGAACAAAAAACCATCTTCATCTATAGATATTGAAAGCAGCGATTAGAATGAGATGATTTTATGCATAAAGAGCGGGTTCTTATTACTGGCGCAAGCGGCTTCATTGGTACACGGCTCACCGAATATCTGCTGTCACAAGATTTTGCCGTAATTGGCTTAAGCCGGAACAAAGAACGTGTTTCGCGTCATCCTGACATGCTGTGGATCAGTCAGCTGGATGAGCTGAAAAGTGATCAGATTGATTATGTAATCAATTTGGCTGGCGAGAATATCGGTCAAGGACGCTGGACAGCTGCGCGCAAGCAGCAGTTAATTCAGAGCCGGGTGCAGGCCACCGAAAATTTATACCGTTATTTGGCGCTGCGCCGCATTACACCCAAATGCATTATTTCCGGTTCAGCAGTGGGCTATTACGGCATTGATGCTGCTGAACAGTGGAAAACTGTTTGCACAGAAGACTCACCGCCGCAAAATATTTTTCAATCTGAGCTGTGTCAGCAATGGGAGCTGGCTGCTCGGCAGTTTCCAAATCAAAATACCAAAATCATCCGCCTAGGCATTGTGCTGTCGGGCAAAGGCGGTATTTTGCCGCAGATGCTTCGCCCTATCCGCGCCAATATTGCAGGAAAAATTGGCCATGGCCGCCAGCCGGTGGTCTGGGTGCATATCCGTGATGTGCTGCAGGCGGTGGAGTTTTTAATGAACAAGCGGCCCGCCGCTGCAGTATTCAATCTGACGGCGCCGGAGCAGGTCAGTCAGGCGGAATTTGCTGTTTTGGCGGCGCGCCAGCTGCATAAAAAACCGCTCCTGCAGGTGCCGGCCTGGCTGATGAAATGTATGCTGGGCGAACAGTCGCAGCTGATTTTAAACGGTCAGTATGTCCAGCCCTGCGCGCTGCAAGAGGCGGGGTTTCAGTTTAAATTTAGCACCTTAAAAGAAGCGCTGGCTGATTTGCTGGATTAAATGAAAGTGTGGGTGGTTGGCGAAGCGGAAGCCTGCGCAGGAATGCGCACTGCAACATGATCGCGGCGCGGTGCGTAAATATTTTGCCGGCTAGGATCATCGAGGCCATGCTGCTGAGACGCGGCGCTTATCGAGTGAATGCAAAATGTACGGGCTGTACCCTTATCATTTACCCGTGGGTATCAGCCGGTCTGTACTGTAAGCTTTAGGATCTGCAATGGTGCGCTGCTGCAGCATAAGCTGGCGCAGCAATTGTGCAGAGGCAGGCCCCATGCATAGGCCATTGCGGTAATGCCCAAAATTGGCCCATAGATTGTCAAACTGCGCCATTTTGCCGATATAGGGCACGCCGGTTGGAGAGCCGGGTCTTAAACCTGCCCACTGCTTGACCAATGGAAAATTTTGCAGTTCAGGCACCATGGCAATGCTGGCTTGATAAATATCCTGCTGGGTTTGCGCAGAGGCCCTTTGGTCAAAACCAATATGCTGCATGCTGGAGCCGCAGACGATATGGCCATCGGTGCGCGGAATTAAATACATGACCTCATTCATGCACATTGTCGGCAGCCAGTTCTCTGGCGTTTTGAACAGCAGCATTTGTCCTTGCACCGGTGCAACCGGAATGCTGAGCTGCAGCTGCTGAGACCAATGCTCTGACCAAGCGCCGCTTGCAATAACGAACTGATCCGCTGCAAAGCGCTGGCCATTTTGCGCCTGCACGGCATTGACATAGCCATTTTTTAACTCAAAGCGTTCAATCCAGCTGTTCTCAATAATGTCTGCATTCGGATGCTGCTTTAAATAGGCAATGATGGATTTCAGCAGGCGAGGATTGCGCACATTGGCAAGTTGCGGAAAATAAATGGCTTCTTTCAGCTGATCTGACACCCGAGGGTTAATCATTTCCAGCTGTTCCTGCTGCAGGTATTCACACTGTTGCATTGGTTCATTGTATTTGGCTGCGTAATGTAAGCCAATTTCAAAATCGGCTTGATCAAAAATCAGCATGCCGGTTTCATGAATTTCAAAATCAATACCGGAAATGGGCATTAATTTTTCATTCCACGACTGATACAGCACTTTACCGTGTTGAGCCAAATCATTGACTGCTTGAGGATAGCGCCAAGGATACATGGGGGAGAGAATGCCGCCGCCAGCCCATGAGGCGGCTTTCCCCGCCTGCTGCTGGTCAAAAATACTGACTGTACAGCCGTGCTCAATCAATTCCAGTGCAGACAGCAGCCCGCTGATACCTGCACCGATAATGGCGATATGCATGTGCTTTTAACCTATTGTAAGGACCCAAAACTCAGAAAAATGACAAAAAAAAGCCTCCCTCAAAAGAGGAAGGCTGGGGTTTGGCTTATTTCATATCTTTTAATTTAAGCGCCGCTTCTTCGGCAAAATATGTCCAAATACCGTCTGCACCGGCGCGGCGGCAGCTGAGCAGGGTTTCCATAATCACACTGTCTGACAGCCAGCCGTTTTGAATTGCGCCCGCCAGCATCGCATATTCGCCGCTGACCTGATAAACAAAGGTCGGCACGCCAAAAGTGTCTTTTACTTCACGCACAATATCTAAATAAGGCAGGCCCGGTTTAACAATCACCATATCAGCGCCTTCCTGCAAATCCAGCGCAATTTCGTGCAGCGCTTCAGCGCGGTTGCCGACATCCATTTGATAATTGTATTTATTGCCGCCTTTTAAGTTGCTGGATGAGCCCAGCGCATCACGGAACGGGCCGTAAAAGCTGGAGGCATATTTGGCCGAATAGGCCATGATATTGGTATAAATATGGCCATTGGCTTCTAATGCCTGACGGATTGCGCCAATGCGCCCATCCATCATATCGCTTGGCGCGACCACATCTGCGCCAGCTTCGGCATGGCTGAGCGCCTGTTTTACCAAACATTCGACAGTTTCATCATTCAGCACATAGCCGCTTTCATCAATAATGCCGTCTTGGCCATGCGTTGTATACGGGTCAAGCGCGCCGTCCGTAATCAAGACCATTTCCGGCAGTTCTTTTTTTAACAGGCGGACGGTGCTTTGCACCAAGCCGTCTTCATGCCACGCAGCTTCAGCCGTTAGGCTTTTATCTTCTTGCGGGGTCACGGGAAACAGCGCTAATTTGGATACGCCCAGTTCAAGCAAACGTTCCGCTTTTTTGACCAGCAGGTCGCCAGACAGGCGCTGAATGTTTGGCATGCTGGGAATGTCTTGGGCCTGATTTTGGCCTGGCAATACAAATACTGGGTAAATGAGATGATCTGCCGTCAGCTGGGTTTCACGAACCATGGCGCGCAGCTTGTCATTTTTGCGGATGCGGCGCATGCGGGTGGCAGGAAATGCTGGACGATTGAACGTATAGGTCATAACAATCTCAATGATCAGTATTAAACTTGCAGTTATTGTAGACTTATAATCCTGCTTTAGGGCAACAGTCTTCATTTTTTTATTTAATTCAGGTTATTCGGACAGGCTATGACGGAAGCAGCAAAAAGTTGGACAGGAAATATTGGAACAGGTTCGGACATTCAGCTGAATGATATTTTAGAGAAAATTTGCCAAGCGTTTAATTCCTCTCCATTTTATTTGCATAATAATATGCAGATGCGCGTTGTGGACGGCCACATTGAAGCGCATGTCAACATGGCGCCAAATTTGATTGGCAATGTGGCTTTTGAAATTTTACACGGCGGCGTGGCAGCGACATTGCTCGACAGCATTGGCGGCATTTCTGCCATGGCAGAGCTGTATAGAAATAGTGCGCCGGAAGATATGGCGGAAACCAGCAAAAAAGTATCACGGCTAGCGACTGTGGATATGCGGGTAGATTATTTGGCGCCCGGACGCGGCCAGTATTTTACGGCGCGGGCAGAAGCGTTGCGCTTAGGGCGTAAGGGCTGCACTATGCGCATGACGATGCTAAATGATGAAGGAAAAGCCATCGCAGCCGCAATTGCGTCTTATGCTTATTAAGGTCTGATTCATCCGGCTCGTGCATCATCGTTTCAGATGGTGCGCGAAAGCCGGTATTTAGTGTTTCTAAATGGGCATAAATGATTCTGAAAGCACGCAAAAAATAATCAATAAAATGTTGAAAAAAGATTGTATTTTAGGAAATTTATATCAGATTCCAAAAAAAGACTGGCCAGTTACATTTTATATTCTCAGAACATGATTATTTACCTTTAAAATGCATCAAATTTTAAAAAATGACTTTCTCATTGCAAGCATCATGGACATAAATGTCCGCAACTGCTTATTTGCAGCTGGAGTGCAGCGTGACCAAGTCTGTTAGATTTAGGAAAAATCAATGACAGATGCTCAAAACACACTGCCAGAATCTCAGCAGCCTGATGATCAGGCGATGAAGGCAAAACGGAAAAAAAGCCTCGGTTTCATTGCTGTTATTCTGATTATTGCAGCGGTTTTATATCTGATTTGGAAACTGTTTTTTAATCATTCGGTCAGCACAGATAATGCATATGTCGGTGCTGAAACGGCCTCCATCACCTCAATGGTGACGGGTCAGGTGGAACAGGTGATGGTCAGTGATACGCAGCAGGTCAAAAAGGGCGATGTGCTGGTGCAGGTTGATCCGCGTGATGCTGAAATTGCAGTAGCTCAGGCCAAAGCTGAATTGCTGAAAGCGCAGCGCCAATATAAGCAAACTGCGGCCAACAGCAGCGCGCTGAACTCGCAAGTCTTTGTCAGTGATGATGGCATTCACAGTGCAGAAGCGCAGGTGGAAAAGGCCAAAGCTGAACTGGATAAAGCCAAAGATGAATTAAGCCGCCGTCAGAAGCTGAGCGCGTCCGGCGCGATTTCTAAAGAAGAGCTGAGTTCTGCCCAAAGCGCGATGCAAAATGCGCAAGCGGGCTATAATTTGGCGCAGGCGGGTTTAGCCCAAGCTAAATCTAGCCAAAAAGCCGCGCAAAGCAATTTGGCAGCCAATGATGCTTTGATTCAGGGCAGTAATGAAAATTCGACTCCAGATGTGCTGGTGGCTCAAGCGAAGCTGAAACAGGCTGAGCTGGACTTGCAGCGCGCGGTGATTAAAGCGCCTTTTGATGGCGTGGTGACCAGCCGTAAAATTCAAATTGGCCAGCGCGTTGCGCCGGGCACAGTATTGATGATGCTGGTGCCAGAGTCGCAGCTGTATGTCGATGCTAACTTTAAAGAAAGCCAGCTGGCAAAAGTGCGTCCGGGTCAAAAAGTAACGCTCACTTCAGATTTATACGGCGATGATGTGGAATATCACGGTACGGTTGTCGGTTTTTCTGGCGGTACCGGTTCTGCATTTGCCTTGATTCCTGCTCAAAATGCCACAGGCAACTGGATTAAAGTGGTACAGCGTTTGCCGGTGCGCATTCAGCTGGATCCGAAAGAATTGGCCGAACACCCGCTGCGTGTCGGTTTATCGATGGAAGCGAACATCGACCTGTCGAAGTAACCGCCTATGAATGCAAATGCATATGTTCCATACGGCGACCTGAAAGGCGGGCGCCTGATGCTGGCTGCCTTCGTACTGGCGCTGGCTAACTTTATGGTTGTGCTGGACATGACCATTGCCAATGTATCCGTGCCGCACATTACAGGAAGTTTAGCTGTGTCCAGCTCTCAGGGCACATGGGTCATTACGTCTTATGCCGTGGCTGAAGCGATTTGCGTGCCGCTGACAGGCTGGCTGGCTGGACGTTTTGGCGGCGTGCGCGTATTTACCCTAAGCTTAATTGGCTTTACGGTATTTTCAGTGCTGTGCGGCCTTTCGACCAGTTTAGAAATGCTGGTCTTTTGCCGGATCGGGCAGGGGCTGTTTGGCGGTCCAATCATGCCGCTCAGCCAAATGCTGCTGCTGCGGATTTTCCCGCCGGAGAAGCAGTCACAGGCGATGGGCATGTGGGCGATGACGACTGTTGTCGGCCCGATTTTAGGTCCAATTTTGGGCGGCTCCATCAGTGATAATTTGTCATGGCACTGGATTTTCTTTATTAATATTCCTGTTGGGATTGTTTGTGCGCTGGCAGCTATGCGCCTGTTGAAGCCAGCAGAAACAGAAACCGCCAAACTGAAAATTGATATGGGCGGCCTGCTGCTGCTGGTGTTGTGGATTGGCGCGCTGCAGCTGATGCTGGATTTGGGCCACGAACGCGACTGGTTTAACAGTCCATTTATTGTGGTTTTAGGTCTGACAGCCTTAATTGGTTTGATCATCTTTACCATATGGGAGCTGACCGACCGCCATCCGGTTGTCAATATTCAGATTTTCCGCTACAAAAGCTTTACCATTTCCGTGATTGCGCTGGCTTTGGGTTTTGGCGCCTTCTTTGGCAGCATTGTGCTGATTCCGCAGTGGCTGCAGATTAACTTGGGCTATACCGCTACATGGGCTGGCTACCTAACCGCAACCATGGGGTTTGGCAGCTTGACGATGTCTCCGCTGGTGGCAAAAATGGCAACCAAATATGATCAGCGCGCGCTGGCCAGTTTTGGCCTCAGCGTACTGGGCGGCGTGACGCTGATGCGGGCGTTTTGGACGACTGATGCTGACTTTTTTGCACTGGCGCTGCCGCAAATTCTGCAAGGTTTTGCCGTACCATTTTTCTTTATTCCCTTGTCGAATATGGCTTTAGCAGCTGTACAGCCGCAAGAAATGGCATCAGCTGCTGGCTTAATGAACTTCCTGCGCACTATGGCAGGCGCAATTGGTGCATCCATTGCTGTGACGATTTGGGATGATCATACTAAACTTGCGCGCAGCGATATGGTCGGCACTCTGCATGTGGAAGATGCTCAAGCGGCGCTCATGCAGCAGGGCATGAGTTCGCAGGGCGCGCTGGGCTATATTTCCAGTCTGGTGGATAAAGAAGCGCTGACGCTATCTGCCAATCATGTGTTTTTGCTGTTGGCGATGGTATTTATTGCTGCTGCGATGATGATTTGGCTGTGCCCGCGTCCGAAAGTGGTTGAGGGCGGCGGTCATGTGCATTAACACTGCTTTTGCATTGCGCTAACACTGCTTTTGCATTGCGCTAAGGTATGCATCCACATAAGAAGCCGCTGACTGTAGCGGCTTCTTATTTTAAATCATTTTTTTAGTGACCAGTTTTACTGTCCCTGTGTTGATGAATATGTACAGCAGGCATACCAGCTTTGTGCTAACGACTATAAATCTGATTTTGCCCGTTTTAATGCCGATTGCCACAAATTCAGATGATATTCGCGCTGGTCAGCATTCATGCGCGGTTCAAAAGCGCGTTCCAGCTGCCATGATTCCGCAATTTCATTCAAGTTAGAAAAAACACCAGCCTTTAAGCCAGCCATAGCGGCTGCCCCCCACGCCGTGGATTCAAGCAATTTAGGGCGCAATACGGGTACATTTAAAATATCGGCTTGAAACTGCATCAGCATGTCATTTGCACATGCGCCGCCATCAACCCGCAGTTCTTTAAGCGGTTTAGAAATGTCTGACTGCATCGCGGTCAGCACATCAGACACTTGAAAGGCAATTGATTCCAGCGCTGCGCGGGCAATATGTGATTTATTGGTACCGCGTGACATGCCGCACAGTAAAGCGCGGGCTTCGCTGTCCCAGTGCGGCGCGCCCAACCCCGTAAATGCGGGAACCAGTACAACTCCATCGGTATGCTCCACCTGACAGGCCAGTTGTTCAACTTCGCTGCTTTTTTGAATAATGCCCAAACCGTCACGCAGCCATTGCACAATCGCACCTGCCATAAATACACTGCCTTCAAGCGCATAAGTCGTTTGGCCTTGCGCCTGCCATGCCAGCGTAGACAGCAGCTTATTTTGACTGAACTGCACTTCATGACCGGTATTGAACAGCATAAAGCAACCGGTACCGTAAGTATTTTTGGCAGTCCCTGCGTCAAAGCAGGACTGGCCAAACAGTGCGGACTGCTGGTCGCCTAAAATACCGGTGATCGGAATAGTCGCGCCAAGCAGGCCTGCTGCAGTATCTGCAATATGGCAATCAGAACTGATAATTTTGGGCAAAATGGCTGGGGGAATATCAAACAGTTCAAGCAGTTCTTCATCCCATTGCTGGCTTTTTAAATTCATGAGCATAGTGCGTGAAGCATTGCTGGCTTCTATGACATGTTTTGCACCTTGGGTCAGATTCCAAATGAGCCAGCTGTCAATGGTGCCAAAGGCAGCATGGCCTTGCTGGGCCAGTTCACGCAAACCGTTGATGTGTTCCAGCAGCCAAACCAGTTTGCCCGCGCTGAAATATGGGTCGACCCGCAGGCCGGTTTTTTGATGAATCAAATCCTGCTGCTGAGCCAGCTGTCCGCACCATTCAGCTGCGCGCCGGTCTTGCCATACAATTGCCGGCGCCAGCGGTTTTCCGCTGCGTTTATCCCACACGACTGTGGTTTCACGCTGATTGGTCAAGCCAATGGCCTTAATGTCTTTGGCTAAAATGCGCGCTGTAGCTAGCGCTTGCTGCACTACAGCGATCTGTGAGCTCCATATTTCCTGAGCATCCTGCTCAACCCAGCCGGAATGCGGGGTTTGAATATGGGTTTCGCGCTGAGCTGAAGCCAGTATTTGGCCGTATTCATTAAAAATAATGGCGCGGCTGGAGGTCGTTCCTTGATCGAGGGCCAATAAATAGCTCATAATTTTTCTTTAATTTTGGCTTGAAAAATAAAATATTAGCGCAATTATAAGATTAAGCGCATTCAAAAGTGTAATTGTACAGAAAATGCATCGTATTTTTGGTTAATTATGCTATGATTGTTCTCACTTTGGGGGTGTTTCTGGCTTCGACGCTGGTGATGAAACTCATAGATGCATGTCGAGAGCGCATTTTCTCTCGTAAATCAAATTTGCAATTTAATAGTCGCAAACGACGAAACTTACGCTCTAGCTGCCTAAGGGCAGCTTGTCCGCTTTACTGAATACTTGTGGTCAGTGAACCCGACCGAAGCGAACGCACACAAGTCCGTATAAAGTCAAGCCTCGGGGCTTTATACCAAACTTAGAGGATCGCGCTTTGAACCCTGTTCGTCGGGTCTCTTAGCGTTAAAACAATAGACGATATCTAAGCATGTAGTATTCTCGAGCGTAATGCTGGCGGACGCGGGTTCAACTCCCGCCACCTCCACCAAATACCTAACAAAACATGGCAAGATATGCCAAGTTTTAAAACGAAAAGGCTTGAATCTAAAGGGTTCAGGCCTTTTTTCTTGCCTATACATAACCAAACATAACTAGCTATAGTGCACATGCGCCGTGTACACTG
>JASLHF010000099.1 GCA_030152275.1 Acinetobacter sp.
ATCGCATGCGGAAGTAAAACATCACGCCAATTTTTTAGCGTTTCGCTGCTCCAGTCCCCATAGACTCGTTTTACACTGGCAATTCCATATTTTGCAACTTCTTCTAATACGGAAGGAATAGCATTGATCGATGAGTTATCCGCATCAATGAGCACTGCAAATTTTTTAGTTTGAATTTCCACAACGCCCCCAATCATTTTATAACTTAAATTTTTAAATTTATTCTGACATAAAAAATGCTGATCAAAGTCAGCATTTTTTAATTTTAGATAAAAATCAAAGCTTAAGCTTCAATCCATTTGCCGTCTTGATAAACCAGCGACCATTTAGTCTGTTTGCCTTCAGGCGTTTCAGAGCCAATATATTGCGCCTGATTTTTACGGCTGAATTTAACCAAAGTTGGATTCCCTTCAGGGTCAGCATCTGGCGCTTGCAAAATAAACTGATATTTTGGATCCAGCTGTTCTGCCACAGTACGCAGTTCAGCGACTTTTGGCGCACGCGTTTCACGGATTTTCGGGAACTTGCTGGCAGCAAGGAATAGACCTGCAGCACCGTCACGCAGCACGAAGAAATCATCATGCTTCACAGAACGCAAATGTTCCATTTTAATCGGGTCGACACGCGGCGGCGCAGGCTGGCCATTTTTCAAGACTTTGCGGGTATTGTCGCAGCTGGTGCAGGCAAAATATGGACCAAAACGGCCATTTTTCAGCTGCATTTCGCCATCACATTTATCGCATGGAATGGTCGGGCCATCATAGCCTTTAATTTTGAACTCGCCTTCTTCAACTTCAAAGCCGCTGCAGTCTGGGTTGTTGCCACAGATATGCAATTTACGGCCGCCGTCAATCACGTAGCTGTCCATCGCGGTGCCGCAAATTGGGCAGCGCTTTTTCGACATTAAGTCTGCGGTTTCAGCAGCATCATCATCTGACAGCGCAGCCAATGACTCCACCGGAGTCAAGTTCAGCGTACCTTTGCAGCGTTCTTTCGGCGGCAAGTTATAGCCTGAACAGCCCAAGAATACGCCCGTTGTACCAGTACGAATCTGCATTGGGCGGTCGCATTCTTTACAGTGAACCGCTGCCACCTCTACTGGCAAGTTACGGCGCATGCCGTTCTCACCTTGCGCATTGGTCAGGCGCTTTTTAAAATCGCCATAGAAACTGTCCAGCAAATCTTTCCAGTTGCGGTCACCTTCCGCCACTTTATCCAGCTGACCCTCAAGATCTGCGGTAAAGTCATAGTTCATCAGATTATTAAAGCTTTCATCGAGACGGTCGGTCACGATTTCGCCCATTTTTTCTGCAAACAAGCGGCGGTTTTCAAGCTTCACATAACCGCGGTCTTGAATGGTTGAGATGATGGCAGCATAGGTCGACGGACGGCCAATGCCTTTTTTTTCCAGCTCTTTTACCAAAGATGCTTCGGTAAAACGTGCAGGCGGTTTAGTAAAATGCTGCGATGGATCGAGTTTTTCCAGTTTCAGCACTTCGCCAACTTTAACAGCAGGCAACAGCACATCATCATCTGATTTGTTTTGACCGCGCACTTTGGTAAAGCCGTCAAAGACCAATGTACGGCCTTTGGCTTTCAGCTCGACGCCATTGGCATCCACTAAAATGGTCGATGACAGATATTCTGCCGGTGTCATTTGACAAGCCACAAACTGACGCCAAATCAGGTCATACAAACGCTGCGCATCACGCTCAACGCCGACTAAGCTGTCACCTTTTAAACCAACTGTTGAAGGCCGGATCGCTTCATGGGCTTCTTGCGCATTGGCTTTGTTGCCATAACGGTTGGGTTTCGCCGGCAGGTATTTGGCGCCAAATTCTGATTCGATATGGCCGCGAACCATATTGACCGCATCATCACTTAGGAATGTGGAGTCGGTACGCATATAAGTAATAAAACCGGCTTCGTACAAACGCTGCGCCAGCATCATGGTTTTCTTCACAGAAAAACCTAAACGCGTGCTGGCCGCCTGCTGCAGTGTCGACGTGATATACGGCGCGCTTGGATTGACCTTGGTCGGCTTATCCTCACGGGCAGACACGGTATAAGCTGCGTCTTTAATCAGGTTCAGCAGCGCATCTGTTTCCGCTTTATTGCGCAGTTTCAGGGTTTTACCGCCTTGTTTTACTGCTTCTAAACGGATATCGTCTTTTTTCGACTTGGTGTCTGCAAAAACTTGCCAGTATTCTTCTGGAATAAACGCGCGGATTTCACGCTCACGCTCGACCACCAGCTTTACCGCAACCGACTGCACACGGCCAGCCGATAAGCCGCGGGCAATTTTTTCCCACAGCAGCGGCGAAATCATAAAGCCGACCACACGGTCTAAGAAACGGCGCGCCTGCTGAGCATTGACCTTATTGGTATCTAAGCGTGATGGATGCTTAAAGGCTTCCTGAATCGCATTTTTGGTAATTTCGTTGAACACCACACGCTGATAGCGTGAGTCATCACCGCCAATCACTTCTTTTAAATGCCAAGCAATCGCTTCCCCTTCGCGGTCCAAATCCGTTGCGAGATAGACCTCGTCAACCTGCGAAGCAAGCTTTTTCAGTTCCGATACGACATTTTCTTTGCCGGGAAGCACTTCATACTGCGCTTTCCAGTCATGTTCAGGATCAACGCCCATGCGGTTGACCAGCGCCAGCTGCGCTTTTTCAGCTTTTTGGGCTTCAGTCAGCTTGGCGCGGGTTGCAGGTTTTTTTTCAGCAGTTTTTGACGATCCGCCTGTTGGCAAGTCACGCACGTGACCAACCGACGATTTTACAATGTAGTCGGAGCCAAGATATTTATTGATTGTTTTCGCTTTTGCAGGCGACTCCACAATCACTAAAGCGCGTTTTTTTCCAGCATCAGATGATTTTGCTGCTGCGCTTTTGGATGTGGACCGAGGAGCGTTCGCCATAATTAACCGTTAATCCTGTTTTTAATGGGTATAAAATTAAAGTTCAGCCAAAGAATATAAATATGCTTTGATATCATCTAGCTGTTCTGCTCTAAGGTCAGATTCTTCGTCCCAATAGAGTCCTACACAGTTGGCCTGCATATCAATAGCATAAATGCCCTTTAATGCAATGGGCAAATCTTTAAACTTGTCATCGCCATAGACAAGCTCTAGTTTCTGATCTGCAACACGGGCGCGCATCAATGGCAAGCGGGCGTCTGGAAGTAAAACACTGTAATAGGCCACCATGCTAGCGCGTTTTTCAGTCGCCATCGGAATTTTTGTCCATTCTGGCGCAGCGACTAACCGCGGATGCAGCGACATTTTACGCGCTTTTTCGCGCATGATGCCCAATGCTTTTTCGCGCGGATTCACACGCAGGCCTAAAATTGACCCGAGCACAAACACAACGATGATAACAGCAACCCAAATTCCAGTATGTTCCATAGTCCAACCTTTATCTTCCTTTATTAGATTTGCATAAGCGCAATATAAAAGGCAAGTTGTGGCGATAAAAATTAATTCAAGAACATTTCATGGCTGTACAGCACTTCGTGACCATTCCAGTAAATATAGCCTTTGTCCAGCAGCTCTTTGAGCAGCATCCGGATGTCCGATTGCGGGAACAGCTGCTCCAGCACGTCACGCAGCGCATATATATCTTTAGGCTTGTTTTTTAGCGCATGAAGCTTCTTCACCACTTCCAGCTGTACGGGATCAATTGTCTGAAAGTTGGCAAACAATTCCTGCTGCGGATTCGTCACAGCAGCAGGCGCATCGGCCTTTTGCTGCGGCAGGTTCAGCTGATCAAAAGCGTCCTGCATATTTTCTGCCAGCGGTGCAGCATCTTCATCTAAATTCAGCTGCACCCATTGCTTCAGTACTTTTTTACGGAAACTCACCTGCTGTTCTTCACGCTTGACAATTTTCAGGCTAATCAGCATGCCCACCACATGCTGGGCATGTTCCGGCAGCAGCTGCAAAATGTTCGCCACAGAATTTTTCAAGGAATCCAAAGAGCTAGGCTTGCCGGAAGATTTTACTATGGCGTCACAGTATTTTTTCACCATCTGCAAGTACGGCGCCGCTTTGATTTTTGCCACACTCGGCAGCTGATATTTTGGCCGTTCGTTTTTCGGCTGAGCAGACTTTGACTGTTCAGGCTGAACCTGAATCAGACTGCTGCTAATATCTGAAGCCTGCATCATCTCCAGCAGCATGGTGCATTCCGGCATAGCTGAAATGATTTCCACATGCGTGCCGGGTTCCAGCAACGCCAGCAGCTGGCCGACCACGACCGCATATTCAAATTCTTTTTGCGAAGCCTCTGGCGTATCCAATACCACGACTTGCCCGCTGCTGATCCAGCCAGACAATTCTGTCAGCTCTTCGAGAGGATAGGAAAATTTCCCTTGGCAATTAAAAAGATAAAGAACAGGATAATGCTCGACAATTTCACGCAGCAATTTGCCCTCAAGCAGATTATTTTCAAGGTCGAGCAGAACGGCTTTGGAACTCATAGTCAAAAAATGCGCAGGAATGGTATTCAGATGCGCATTACAGCCTGATCCCGCAAAAAGGTCAATTATTTTGGCTGAATTTTGACAAGCGCGCTGCTGCTGTAAATCACCGGAAGATTAAAGGCGCCCAACTCTTTAGATAAAAGCAGATAGCCTTCTTTCGTCTTGAATAAAAAATACACGATACGGCTTTTAACGGCTGCTCGCCTAATTTCACATAGGCTGTATGTGAAGCTTGCGCCTTTTTGAGTTGATGAACATAACGGTCAGCCGAATCGCCAAACAAGGTGAGCCACTTCAGCCAAAGACACAGTAAGACCAGACATCCCATGCTCCAAAGACTGCTTTTTTCGTAATGCTGATAAGCCTCTTCCATCTGATACTGTTGTTTAATTTGATGCTGCTCAGCCATCGAAAAACGTTCGAAAGCGCGGATACCGCTGCGTATTGCATCACAACTGAACACCATCCATTGTCTAGGACAGTCAAAGGCCAGCCAGTTCAACAGAACACAGCACGCCAGCAACAGCATGCAAAAACACAGCAGCAGTAAAATTAGGCCATGTTTCAGCCATTTCCACAGCACTAAAAATAAAAAATGCACAATGCCAAAAATAAACTGCACTGCCTTAGGGAAAAACTCAAATATCACAAAAGCAAAAATAAACAGGCTCAGGCCATAACCTAAAACACCGCTGCGGTCAGAAATTAAAAACTGAATAAATAAATTATAAAAATCAATATCTAAAATCGAAATATTATATTTAAAGCCCTTGCTGAAAGAGTCGAAAAAAATGAGCCCGCTCAGGCTGATAGACACCACCAAAAAAAGTTGCAAAATAAGCAATATGCCCAATGGCATCACTCAAACGTTTAAACATTCGCTGTACCTTTATTCTGTATTTTAGTTTTTATTTTTGCTGTTAGTTTAATTGAAATGTTTCGCGCGCAGGCTGTGCGCAAAACATGGATGGATATTTCTGCCGCGGTTCCGAATGCTCAAATGGCATCCAGGCCAGCGCGCTAAGTTAATAAACTGATGCGCCGGCTGAACTGCCCGCGAATTAATAATGCGGCGGACGGTTGGTCATTGGGTCAAAGGCCGCAATACCCTCAGATAAATCTGCAGATTCAATACGTTGGTAAATCAGCTGCATTTGCTTCTTTAAATCAGCAATTTCAGCATTTTGCCGCGCCACCTGATCATTCAGCTGTTCAACTAAATCATCTAAAAATGCAATTCGGACTTGCAAATCTTCAATGGGTGCGGAAAATGACGCCTGTTCATCAAAATTTTGTTGTTTAGTCACTTTACACTCCTCATGTAGGATTTTTCAGGAAACAGTATGGCCTATATTACTTTAAGGGATGTCCAGCTTGCGTTTGGCGGACCTGCCTTGCTCGACGGCGCGAACTTCAGTTTAGAGCGCGGCGAACGGGTGTGTTTGATTGGCCGTAATGGTGAAGGCAAGTCTACTTTACTTAAACTGATTGAGGGAAGCTTATTACCGGATGCTGGCGAAGTTTCTTTGCAAAACGGCATCACCATTTCCATGCTGGCGCAAGATGTGCCTATGGACTCTGGCAAAGTAGCAGATATTGTTGCTGATGGCGCTGGCGAGGCTTCCGAAGTACTGCGCGCTTACCACGAAGCCAGTGAAGCATGCGTACTGGGTGATATGGAAGCTTGTGATCGCATGGGCAACCTGCAGCATAAAATGGATCAGCTGGATGGCTGGGCTTTAGAAACCAAAGTGAACTCGATCTTAAGCAAAATGGGCCTCGACCCAGAAGCGGATTTGGCAGATTTATCGGGCGGACGTAAACGCCGCGTACTGCTGGCGCGCGCTTTGCTGACACAGCCTGACGTGCTGCTGCTGGACGAGCCGACTAACCATTTGGACGTGGAAAGCATTGAATGGCTGGAAAAATTCCTGCTGGATCAAAACAATTTAACCCTGCTGTTCATTTCGCATGACCGTTCATTTGTAGACAGCATTGCAACACGTATTGTTGAACTTGACCGCGGTATTCTGCGCAGCTACGAAGGAAACTATTCACGCTATCTTGAGCTCAAAGCAATGCAAATGGAGGCGGAAGAAAAGCAAAACGCCTTATTTGATAAAAAGCTTGCTGAAGAGGAAGTTTGGATTCGCCAAGGCATTAAAGCCCGCCGTACCCGTAACGAAGGGCGTGTCCGCGCACTGAAAGCGCTGCGCGAAGAATCGCGTGCGCGCCGTTCGCAGCAAGGCAAAGTGAGCATGGCAACGCAAGATGCCAACCGCTCCGGTAAAGTCGTGTTTGAAATTGACAATCTGAGCGTTACTTTTGGCAATAATGCGCCAATTATTAAAGATTTCTCTGCATTGGTGCTGCGCGGTGACCGTATTGGTTTAGTCGGCGACAACGGTGTGGGTAAAACTACGCTGATTAAAGCGATTTTAGGTGAACAAGAACATACGGGCACTGTAAAAACAGGCACGCAGCTGGAAGTGGCTTATTTTGACCAATTGCGCAATGCATTAGATTTAGAAAAATCGGTCAAAGACAACGTGTCAGAAGGGTCTGACCATGTGGATGTTAACGGCAGCCGCCGCCACATCTACAGCTACCTGCAAGATTTCCTGTTCTCGCCAGAACGTGCGCGCACACCCGTAAAAGCCTTATCCGGCGGTGAACGCAACCGTATTCTTTTAGCGAAGCTTCTGCTAAAACCATCGAACCTGATTGTGATGGACGAACCGACCAACGACTTGGATATGGTGACTCTGGAACTCTTGGAAGAGATGCTGGGCGGCTACAAAGGCACCCTGCTGCTGATCTCGCATGACCGTGCATTTATGGACAACGTGGTGACATCAACTTGGGTCTTTGACGGCAAAGGCAACATTGATGAATATATTGGCGGCTATCAGGATTATCTGGAGCAGCGTCCAGACCAAACTGCGGTTGATCAAAAAAGCGCGGTCAAAAAAGCCATTGCCAAAGCTGAAGCCGCTCAGGCGCCGCAGCCAAAAAAAGCCAAACTCAGCTATAAAGATCAGCGCGCTTTAGATCAGCTGCCGCTGGAAATTGAAGCTTTAGAACAAGAGCAGGCGCAGCTTTCAGAGAAATTGGCTGACGGTTCTTGGTTTGTGACTGATGCCGAGGCTGCCACCAAAGCGTCACAGCGCTTGGCAGAAATTGACGACCAGATGCTAGAAAAAATGGAGCGTTTGGAAGAGCTGGAAAATTTAAGCCAAGGCTAAGCCCAGCTTAACTTTAGTCAAAAATGCCGCCATTCCGTGCGGCATTTTTTATACGCTTTGCGCGCTTTTTATGAAATAATTTCCTGCAACAGACCGCCCTAGCAATTCATCTTTGCGACTCAGAATACCACCATGCATAAAAAAGACTTTGCCAATAGCGTGTATGTCATCAAAATCCTTGCCTGCGCGCTCATTATGGTGACGCTGGCGCTGATTTTTGATAAAGACAAAGATACCAACTTTTTTCTTTGGGGCGCATTGACGGCCTTTTTTACCCTGCAGTATGACCTAAATCAAAAAATCAATTTTAATCAGGTCACTGGCAACTTTATCGGCTCAGCTGTCGGGATTTTAATTTGGATTGCGATGCATCACGCTTCCTTTTTGCACCTGTATTATGTGAATTTAGAGTATCTGTTTTTGGTGCTGGGCATTGTACTGACCACCGTCATCTGCGTCAGTTTTAAAGCTGCGCCGTTTACCGGCATTGCACTGTCGAGCTTTTTAATCGTGACGGTTTATGATGTCGGCCATCACACCATTGACGGCGCACTGCTGCGCATTGTGTACTGCCTGATCGGCTGCCTCACCGCCTATGCCGTCGAATCCAGCGCAGCCCGCTTAATCAAAAAAGCTTCACTTCAATAGCTCCCTTACAGACTGCAAGCACAGCGCAGCGAGATTGCTTTAGATTTTCTGCTTAAAGCTTGCTATGGTTTCTTAAATATTTATCAGCAGGCCAAAATAATGAATATCCGCGATCAAATTGTTTTAGTGACTGGCGGCGCACGCGGCCTTGGTCTGGCCATCAGCCAATGCTTAATCGCAGAAGGTGCACGTGTCGTGGTTAATTATCACAGCAGTAAAGCACAAGCAGAACAGTTGGCTCAGTTGCATCCACAGCAAGTTTTTGCCTGTCAGGCCGATGTCACCGATAAAGCACAAGTTGAACACATGTTCGCAGCTGCTAAAGCGCATTTTGGCGCGCCGGTCAATGCTGTGATCAATAACGCCTTAGTGCAGTTTGAATTTGACGGCGATGCGCGCCCGAAAATTGAAGATTTAAGCGCAGCCCGCATGCAGCAGCAGTTTGACGGCGCTGTCATCGCCGCTCTGTACACCACACAGGCTGCTTTGGCAGACATGAAACAGGCGGGCTTCGGACGCATTGTCAATATTGGCACCAACCTTGTACAAAATCCGGTGGTGCCCTATCACGACTATACAGCGGCCAAAGCCGCACTGTTGGCCTTTACCCGCACGGCAGCGCATGATTTAGGTCAATACGGCATCAACGTCAACATGCTGTCCGGCGGCCTGCTGCACACCACCGATGCCAGCAAAGCGACTCCGGACTTTGTATTTGAACTCATTGCCTCCTCGACCCCGCTGCGCCGCGTAACCACGCCAGAAGAATTTGCAGCTGCCATCATGATGTTCCTGTCGCCGTATTCACGCGCCGTGACTGGACAAAATCTAATTGTTGACGGCGGCCTCGTGAAAGGCTAACACAGCCAAATTCTGGCGCGCCCAACCGCACCGGATGCAAAGCGTCCCTCCTGCAGGCTTTCTCTTTCATTTCAGCTTCATGCTAAACTGAACGCTATTTTTAAGATTTGATTTAGCCCTTATGAGTCAACAGCCAGATTATCAGCCCGGTCAATTTCAATGGTCGTTCCTGCTGCCGCACTATTGGGGCATTTGGATTGGCATTGTATTTCTGATGATCTTGGCGATTTTGCCATGGGCGATTCAGCACCGCTTGGCTGCTGCCATCGGCAACAGCGCTTTTAAATATTTAAAATCGCGCCGTAAAACGGCTGTACGCAATCTAGAAGTTTGCTTTCCTGAATGGAGCCCGGCACAAGTTCAGGACAATGCCCGTCAAGTTTTTGTAGACCAGATGATCGGTATTTTTGAGACATTAAATGCATGGTACTGCCCGCAGTGGTTCAAAGGCCGTGTCAGTATTGAAGGACTGGAGCATATTCAAAATGCACAGGCGGCAGGCAAAGGCGTACTGCTTCTAGGCACGCATTCCACTTTATTGGATGCCGGCGGTTATCTCTGCGCGCAGTATTTTGAACCAGACGTCGTCTATCGTCCGCAGAATAATCCGCTGCTGGACATGCTGATTTACCGCTGCCGCGCCACCATTTATGCCAATCAAATTGACCATGACGATATGCGCGGGCTGATCCGCAACCTCAAAAACGGGCATGCCATTTGGTATAGCCCCGATCAAGACTTTGGCCTCAAGCAAGGCGTGATGGCGCCTTTTTTTGGCGTACCGGCCGCGACAGTCACTGCGCATCGCCGTTTACTCAAAATTTCTAAAGCAGTGGCGATTCCATTGTATTTTTACCGCGATGGCGACATTCGAAACCCGCAATATCATGTACTGATTGAACCCATGGTTGAAAATATGCCGAGTGGAGATGAGCTGGATGATGCCATTCGGGTCAATAAAATTATTGAAAACCAGCTGCGTATCGCGCCTACTCAATACATGTGGTTTCACCGCCGCTTTAAAACCCGCCCAGAAGGCTACGACGAAATTTATTAACGGCATTGGCCCCGCTTTAAAAGCATAGAAGACGAGAAAAATTATGAAAGTCATGCAGATTTTACCCGAACTGAACAGCGGCGGTGTGGAACGCGGCACATTGGAAATTGCCCGCGCATTGATTGCCGAAGGCCATGAATCTTTGGTTGTGTCTAACGGCGGACGCATGGTGGCACAGCTGGAAGCCGAAGGCTCTATACATTTAACCCTGCCTGTGCATAAAAAAGCGCTGTCTTCACTTTGGCAAATCCGCCCGCTGCGTAAATTAATCCTGCAGCATCGCCCTGACATTATTCATGTACGCTCCCGCGTGCCCGCATGGCTCACCCATTTTGCGCTAAAAGGCATGCCGGCAGATCAGCGCCCGCATCTCATCAGTACTGTGCACGGCTTTTATTCAATCAACCGCTACAGCCAAATTATGACGCAGGCGGAAAAAGTTATTGCCGTGTCAGACAGTGTCGTGAAATACATCACCGACAATTACAAAAACTGCCCGCCTGCAGATATTGTGCGTATTTATCGCGGTATCGACCCGCTGGCTTTTCCGCATGGCTATCAGCCGCCGGTGCAGTGGATGAATCAAACGTTCAAAGATTTTCCAGAACTGGAACATAAATTCCTGCTTTGCCTGCCGGGACGCATTACCCGTTTAAAAGGCCATGAAACCCTGATCGCACTGATGGAACAGCTGACTGCACAATATCCTCAGCTTCACGCTGTCGTTGTCGGCGGTGCAGACCCGAAAAAAGCGGCCTATTTAAAAGAAATGCAGGACAGTATTCAAGCCAAAGGCTTAAGTGAAAAAATTACTTTTGCCGGCCACCGCTCAGATATTCGTGAATGGCTGGCATTCAGTGACACTGTGCTGTCTTTGTCCAATCAGGCGGAAACGTTTGGCCGCACTGCACTGGAAGCGCTCTCTGTCGGTACACCCGTGATTGGCTGGAACCGCGGCGGTGTGGCGGAGATTCTGTCACAGCTGTATCCGCAAGGCTTAATTGCTGTGGATGATCAAAGTGCGCTGCTGGCCGCAGTGAAAAAGCATATCGATACGCCGCAGCAGGTTGCACCCGTGCAGCAGTTCAGCTTAAAAGAGATGTGTGATCAGACCCTTAATGTTTATCAACAAATTTTGAAGATGCATTAATGGCGCTCTTTTTCCTGTTTTAACTTTTAGCCTGACAGGCAAAAAATCCAGCATGCCATTAAATGCTGTATTAAAAACTGCTGCTGTATGTTCTGTTCAGGTATGCATCCATATCGGCGCACTTGAGCACAGCCGAAATATCCAACAGATTGATCAAAATTCTGCCATTGGATGTTCTGCCGCTCATAGCCTTTGATAAAGGCCTTTTCTATTGATTTGATCAGGCCATCATAAGCTGGCTGGACTGATACTTCAGCAATCAGAATGCGTTCAATAAATACTAAATACGGGGAATAGGCCGCGAAAATGCCTGTGCAAAATTGCATTCACTGAACGACTGAACCGCCAAGAAGGTTTGCTGCAGTTCAATGGTCTGAGGCAAGCTATACGTCCAGCAAATGCGGCGGCTCATCTGCGGAAAGCAGAAAAGCAATAATGTGGTCGATAAACATGCAGCACTTCCGTTTCATTCCAGTGAACCGGCATAGACGTTTCAACATCCATCACCATCATCCCTTCCAAACGCGATACTTGACCGTCAGCCACAGGATCAGTGGCAGTAAAATCATATTCAGTATGTCACGCAAGCTTTGTCCAATCCGCCAATAGCCTTTATCCAAAATATCATGCCGTGCGCCAAACAACGCTGCCGCAATGGCAATCATGATTACGCTCCAAAGCGCATAATTGGATTTTAACTGACGCTGATGCATCAAAGCCGCAATCAAATAGACCAGCATTCCACCATAAATCAATCCAGCATCACTGGACAGCTGTGTCGTTTGCAAAAAAGCGCTGCGCCATTCATTCAGCAAAGAGGTGTTCATAAGACTCACTTATTGTTGTTCAATTTTTTCAGTATTTTGATTTAATTTTTGGCCGGTGCCGAATTGCTCTTCCTTCAAACCAAGAAGCGATGCGCAAAATATCCCGCCAACGGGGCTTACTTTAAAAGTTTAACGCGGAAAAATGAAGCAGCCATGACCGGCAAATATAAAAATAAGCGCGATCGCTTTTAACAGCTCGACCGTACGTTTTCACTGCCTGCAGTTTAAATGGGAACAGGCGAGATTAATTCATCATACGATCCGCCACAAAAGCAAACCCGAGTTCTGCATCCTGCAAAACTCGGGTCTATGAGGTTTGTGCTTTCACAAGTTTTATTTTTATTTTAAATGGCTTTCCTTTCCTGCATCATATCCATGATGCCTTCCATCAGCGCCGTCTTCCTTAGTGGGATGATCCGTTCCCGAGTCCATTTGCCGATGAATTAAGAGTAGGGCTTTTTACAAAGCTTGCCTACCCGCCATCAGCCGAAATCGCTGTAAGCCATTTCGTACACTTTTCTCTTAAAAAATTCAGCGCTTTTCAGTCGGCTGTTTATGCTCTTGCGCAATTTCATCCGTCACAGGCTTTTCTTCTCTTTCAGCCTTTTCAATACCATCCCGTATCGCTTCCTTTGCTTCTTGCTCATCCGCATCGGTCTGCTCCAGCTCCTCTTGAATCTGCTCAAACACTCGCCCAGTTTGCAGACAGACATACACTGGAAAATGGTCAGAACCAATATGGCGCAAGCGTTTCATCTGTACCAGCGCAAAATCGGCACTGTGAAACACATGATCCAGCGACCAGCGTAAAAGCGGATAATCTGCATGAAACGTATTGACATAACGGCGTCCAACCCGCGGGTCCAGCAGCCCGCTAATACGCTGAAACAGGCGTGTGGTCCGCGACCAGGCCACATCATTTAAGTCCCCCATAACAATACAGCTTTCATCTAAATCTTTAATCTGATCACCGACAATCAACAGTTCTGCATCACGTAAAGTTGAATCTTTAGCTTCGGTTGGACTAGGCGGTTTCGGATGCAGGCAGTACAGTTTCACCACTTCGCCGGAGCGCAAAATCACCGAAGTATGGATGGACGGAATTTCATCACTTAAAATAAACTTGACCTGCGTGTCCTGCAGCGGCAGCCGGCTGTACAAATGCATGCCGTACAGATTATCTAAAGGTACCGGCACCCGGTAAGGATAGTCTGTTTCAATCACGCTCAACGCTTTTTGCCACGCTTGGTCCGATTCCAAAGTCAGCACCAAATCCGGCTGGCACTTTTCAATTTCCTCAAGCAAACGCGAGTAATGATCATTGGGCGTTAATACATTCGATACAATCATCGAAATCTGCCGTTCAGGCTTCAGCTGATGCCCGCGAACCCATTTAACCTGTTTTTTCCATAGAAACGTGTATGGCAGCACCATTTTCAACTGGTAGGCCAGTGCCCCTATCAGCGCAATTAAAATCAGCTGACGGGCCAAGTCCCACGGTGCACGCCAAAAGATCATCGCAGCCAATGCAATCAGGCCAACGGCTAAAATTTGCAGCCGCGGGAAATCTGCACCGCGAAACCACCATTCATCACGCGGAATCAGTGACCAAAAGCTCAGCCAAATCACAATAAGCGACAGCGCCTCAATTACAGCCATAAACCTGCCTCCTGCTTATATTCTTAATTTTTTATTGATTTATAAATTTATATCAATTTTGCATGTAACATAAACAAGATATATTGCACAATATAATTGGTGTTTTCATTCTGCAGCGCTTGCAGTTATACGCTCTTTTGATACACTCGAACCCCCTTTTTATTTTTTAACGCACCGAGGCAAAGTGACATGAAAGTAGGTCTGGTCGGTTGGCGCGGGATGGTTGGTTCCGTCCTTATGCAACGTATGGTTGAAGAGAATGATTTTGCTCATTTTGAGCCATTTTATTTTTCTACCAGTAATGCTGGCGGCGAAGCGCCTGCATTTGGCGGCAAGACCGCCCCAGCACTTATGGATGCATCAGACATTAAGAGTCTGAAGCAAATGGATGTCATTATTACCTGCCAAGGCGGCGATTACACGACTGAAGTTTTTCCAAAACTGAAAGCTGAAGGCTGGAAAGGCTACTGGATTGACGCTGCATCTACCCTGCGCATGGATGATGAAGCGATCATCGTGCTGGATCCGGTCAATATGAACGTGATCAAAGAGGGCTTGGCCAAAGGCACAAAAACCTTTGTTGGCGGCAACTGTACTGTTTCACTGATGCTGATGGGCTTAGGCGGTTTATTCCAAAAAAATTTAGTGGAATGGGCAACGTCTATGACGTATCAGGCAGCTTCAGGCGCCGGCGCGCAAAATATGCGTGAACTGATTACCGGTATGGGCTACCTGTACAACAACACCAAAGATTTGCTGGATGATCCAAAATCACCAATTTTAGATATCGACTCTAAAATTGCAGCGCTGCAGCGCGGTGAAGGCTTCCCATCTGCAAACTTTGGTGTGCCTTTAGCCGGTTCTTTAATTCCATATATCGACAAGCAGCTGGAAAGCGGCCAATCGAAAGAAGAATGGAAAGGTCAGGTTGAAACCAACAAGATTCTAGGCAATCAGCAAATCGTGCCGATTGACGGTCACTGCGTGCGTATCGGCGCAATGCGCTGCCATTCACAGGCTATCACGCTCAAATTGAAAAAAGATGTGCCTTTGGATGAAATCGAAGACATTATCCAAAGCGCCAATGACTGGTCTAAAGTTATTCCAAATACTCGCGAAGCGTCCATGACAGATTTAACACCTGTTGCAGTGACTGGCACGCTGTCTGTACCAGTTGGCCGTTTGCGCAAAATGAATATGGGCAAAGAATATTTGGGCGCATTCACTGTAGGTGACCAATTGCTTTGGGGCGCAGCTGAACCGCTTCGCCGCATGCTGCGCATCCTGATTGACTATAAAAATGCATAAGCCTGCTTAAGCGCAGATTATGCTGAAAAGCCGGCCTCAAAAGACCGGCTTTTTTTATGTAGTATTCTTGTTAATATTTTACAATTGTTCAACATGCCGTTAATCTATCCTTTTCGCTATGCGGCCTTGCCTGAGCTAAAGATTAAGATGAATGTATATAACAAATTAAAGATCGCAATTTTAGCCATAATTACTTCGCAGAACATTCATGCGATTACGCTTGACCCTATTCAAGTTCAGTCAGCGCCTGGGGAACTGCTTTACGCAGAAATCAACTTCCGCAATGCAGATCCAAATGCGCCAATCAAAGCCGGCCTGGCTTCTGCGGAAGATTTAATGACGATTGGGGCCGGCCATCAGCCGCCGGGACATTTAAATTTCTTTACCCGCCGCGACAGTTCCGGCAGTGGAGTCATTACCATTACCTCCTCACGTCCAATCACGGACGCGGAATTAAACATTATTGTTAAAATTTCCGAGGGCGGCTCGGCGCGGCTGCAGCATATAAAAACACCGCTCACCCGCAGCGCGCCAATGCGCCAGCAGGACAATCTGGCGCGCAACGAACGTCCGCTGGCCCCAGTCATTATTGCCAATGAAAAAGATATTGCATTGAATTTGCCGGTCAGTACGCAATATGCAGCGCAGCCATCAGCCAGCATGACTGAAAAGCCGCTGAGCTTAAATAAATTCGCACCGCCGATGCTGTCACAAAATGCGCCAACCGCGTCCAGCCGCAGCGCTGCTGCATCGAGTGTTATTCCCGCTGCCGCAGCTGTTGCTGCGCAAACAGCGCCTGCAGAATCTGCTCACCCCGTGCCAGCTGCAGAACCCGCTGCCGCTGTAAAGCCGGGGTCTAAGAGCAGCAGCGCTGCATCTGCCGGCGTAAGCGGCATTTCTAGTGACCCGCTCGCGCAAAAATATGCTGCCGAGCAAAACGCGAAGAATAACTCGGCGCCAGCCGCTCAGGCGCCATCGCCTGCTGCGCAATCTCAGTCACCGGTCAAATCTCAGTCCAATCAATACGTCGTGCAGTCGAATGAATCACTTTGGGGGATTGCCTCACGCATTGCCGCTGAGCAGCACCGGCCAGTCGGCGAAGTCATGAAGCAAATTAAGGCCAGCAATGAACACGCCTTTATTCAAGGTGACTCCAACCGCCTACGCCGCGGCGTTGCGCTAAATCTAGGCGCGTCCAGTGCCCCCAAAGAACGTCCAAAAGTCTCCGTATCTGCGGTGCAAAACCATACATCAAGCAAGCCAGCCAAGGCTAAATACCGCTTGAATGATGCTGAAATGAGCCTTGTAGCAGAGAAAACGCAAGATTCAGAACTTGCTTCTGCAAATCAAAACACAGAAAAGAATAAAACTTCGAAAGAGTTGTCATTAAAAGTTATGACATCTCGTGAAAAAACCGTTAAATTACAGAGAAACGTAACCCAATTAGAGTTGGCGCTAAACCAAAAGGATCATAGAATTCAACTACTAAATGCCCGGCTTGCACAACTGCAGCAGCAGCTCAAAGCACGCCAAGCAGAAAAAAAGCCAATACACTAATAAGTTACATATGATGATTTTAAAAGGATGAGCCCATTTTTGCACCGCTCTATCCTCAAGGGGTAATAACATGCTGTATGTGATTCCATTTGTGATCTTGCTGATTGTTTTGGTCGTTGTTAAAAAACGCCAAGATGCGCAAGGTTCGGACAAATCAGCTGCAAGCACAGCAACACAGAAGAATAAGGCGAAAAAAACCGGCTCATCGGTGAAGGTTGCCCCGAACAAAACCCAAGCTGTGCCCAGCGCAGTTGTTGAAAAAAAGCAAACCACCGAGCTAAGTGCTGATACCCGCAGCAAAATTGAATCGTTAATTCAAGAACGCAATTTCTTTTCTGCTGAAGCCCAAATCAATCAGGCGCTAAAAAAAGATAATTCGCAGCATGAACTGTATTTGTATTTGTTAGATATTCATATTCTGCAAAAAGATGAATTTGCCATCAGCCAGCTGCTGAACCATCTGCGTTCGCTGGAACTGGACGATATTCTGCATCAAGCAGAAAGTAAAAAAGCTGAATTTGAAAAAGCGCAGCACAAAGCTGAAGAAACCATTGCCTTCATTAGCCCAAGCACCGCCGCTGCGGCAGAAGCGCCTAAAGTAAATACCCAGCAAAGCAATGCTGATTTTGATGCGCTGATGGCCGGCAATGAACCTGCGCCTAAAGCAGATTTAGCATTTGAACAGCTGCAAGCTGAACCTGCGCCGCAGCCCGCAGTCGAAGAAATCAAACCGCTGGAATTTAATCTTTCATTTGACACTGCGCCTAAAGCAGAAGCGCCAGAAGCTCCTGTGGCAGAAGCAAGCCCAGCGCCAAGCGTCGATTTTGGCTCATTCACCCTTGAACAGTCTGCTGAAGCTCCGACTGAACAAGCCCCTGTTGCGCCGCAAGCGCCAGAAAAAGACATTCAGCCGCTGGATTTCTCATTAGATTTAAACGCAGCCAGCCCTGCATCAGCTCAAGTTCAAGCGGAAGCGCCGGCACAAGAAACAGCAGCGCCATTGGATTTCTCATTTGCAATCGATGCCGATCCAGCTAAGCCTGCAGAAGAAACCGAAACTGACGCATCTCCGCTGAGTTTTGATCTCAGCTCACTCGATGCGCCGGCAGCAGCGCCTTTATCTGAACCGGAAAAACCGGCAGCGCCTTCAGGTGTCAGCTTTGATATCAGCAATGTCAGCTCTCCGGCAACAGTGGCGGACAGCAGTGATCCGCTCATCCAGTCTTTCCCCGAATTGGCTGAAAGCAATGAAATTACCCTGAATCTGGAATTGGCACAGCAATATATCAAGCTGGGCGCTTATGATGCAGCCCGTGAACTGCTGGCTGAAAAAGATTCAGAGTATTCTGCCGAAGAACGCCAGCAAGCTGAACAGCTGTTGAATCAAATCGCATCATAAATCGCTTATTCCGCCATTTCGTTTTACACTAAAGCAGTCATCCTTGACTGCTTTTTTTATCATGAAAAAAATAGCCTTGATTTATATGGGCGGCACCTTTGGCTGCATCGGTGAGCCGCTAAGCCCGATGCCCGCCGCTGCGTTTATGCCCAAACTGCAGCAGGCGCTGCCGCCGCATTTGAACATTGAATGCTTTAGTGCGCCATCCATCCGAGACAGCAGCGCCTGCACCGCCTCCGACTGGATGCAGCTGCTGCGTCAAATCCAGCAGCTGCAGCTGAAACAATATTTTCATTTTGTTATCGTGCACGGTACAGACACGCTCAGCTATGCCGCAGCGGTGCTGTCGCGCTTTATGGGCCAATCTGCGCATGTTGTGCTGACCGGCAGCCAGTATCCGCTGCTGAACGTGCAAGGGACCGACACACGTGAATTTTCAGATGCTTCCGGCAATTTAAACTTTGCTTTAGAAGCCGTATTGAAATCTGATGCAGGTGTTTATCTTGCCTTTCATCACCAGCTGCTGCATGCAGCCAGCGCGCAAAAAATTCATACAACAGATTTAGACGCCTTTACCGGCACGCCAGCTTCTTCGCCTTGGCCAGCAAAAATAAATCCCCTGATTGTGGATGAACAGCAATTAGTTAAAGCGGCTAGCTTTAACTGCTTAAGCCTAATGATGCAGCCAGCCGCGCCAGAGCTGCATTTAGCCAGTCTTCAGACCATTGCTTCTCAGCCGCCTGCTGCCTTAATTCTGCAAGCGTTCGGCACTGGCAATCTGGCGACAACACCTGCATTGACTGCGCTGCTGCGCAGCCTGCCGGAACGCAATTGTGCAGTGATTTTGACTACACAGGTGCCATTTGGCGGTCTAGACCAGCGCTATGCGGTAAGCCAATGGCTGAAAGACGCCAATATTCTGCTCAGCCG
>JASLHF010000174.1 GCA_030152275.1 Acinetobacter sp.
GTACTTTAAATACTTGAGTTTATATTTAGGCTTCATCTCAAGTATTTGATTGAATTTATTTTTAGCTCATCGGCATTAAATCAAACATTTTCTTTAATTGAGCATTTAAGTCACTCAGCTCTTGTGCATCGAAAGCATTCAAAATGCCCGATAGCGCCACCTGACTGATTTGATTGATTTGATCTACCAGTGAATATCCTTTTTCAGTCAGTTTGACCATTGAAATCCGTTCATCTTGATCAGATGAAAAAACTTCAACAATATCATCTTCAACAAGACGGTAAACCGCTTTTGTTGCAGTGGTTAGCTTGAGTGTTGAAAGGTTCGCAATTTCAGTAATGCTGGCTTGACCTAGAGAATTGGTGCTTAAAATAATTTTGCGGCGAGTATTGTCGATGCCTAATTTTTTTATAGATTTTTCAATAAGCTGGCTGTATCTGCCATTCACTTGAGATATCCAGAAGAAAGGATAATTTTGCAAGCTGCCAGGTTCATTGTTCGGCAAAAACTGTTCTAAATGAGTAAGCATAGTCAAATTGCGACTTTGTAAACAAGATATAGCTCCATTATACAAATTATTGAAATATTTTCTTTCTTAATTTGGTTAATCATTGCTTGACAATTACACGGAATTTTACGATATTTATTTTAAGGATAAAAATACATGGAAAAGTGAATGAATATTGTGGCGAAGAATATTCAATTAGGATCAGGGAAACTCACCGTGATGGTGAAAGATTCTATAGATATTCAAGGTGTGAAAACAATTTCAGGGAGCCGCGCCTTGGAAGATACTGCACCGGCAGCTCGAAACGCTGCAGTGGTGGAGCACATTCTAAATGCGGACTGCCAGATTACAGCGAAAACCAATTTGCATGAGCTGGCTTTTGGCATTACCGGCATTAACCATGCCTATGGCACACCTGTAAATCCTAAATATTCTGAACTTATTCCAGGCGGATCATCCAGCGGTTCGGCTGCTGCGGTTGCGGCCAATCTTGCTGACTTTACATTGGGCACAGATACAGGCGGTTCGATTCGCATGCCTGCTGCCTGCTGCGGCGTATATGGTTTAAAGCCGACATTTGGCCGAGTCAGCCGTCAAGGCGTACAACCAGCACAAAGTTCGCTGGACTGTGTTGGGCCATTTGCCAATTCAGTTGACATGATCGAAACCGCAATGCAGATCATTGATCCGACATTTGCAGCGCAAGGCAGCATTCTTGCACCGAAACTGGCTTGGCTTAAGGTTCAGGCGGAAGCAGAAGTCACAGAATGTATTGAAAACTATCTAAAGCAAGCCAATTTGCAGGTTGAGCCTGTGGAAGCCGCCTCTTTTGAAAAGGCCTTTCATGCCGGCATGCAAATTATCAATTATGAAAATTGGCAGGCCTATGGCGAGTTGACCAAAACTGGGTTAATTGGTGCAGATGTTCAAGGGCGCTTATTAAAAACAGCGGAAACAACAGTGGAGCAAGTGCAGCAAGCTGAACAAGTGAAAGCTGAATTTACGCAAGAAATTGATGCGCTGCTTGAACAATATGATGCCTTGCTTTTACCCACGCTGCCGCAAATTCCACCAAAAGTGGCCGATGCCGAAAATACCGTTGCATTCTTAAACTTAACGGGTTTGGTTCGTCCATTTAATTTGTCTGGGCATCCAGCAATTTCAATTCCATTAGAAACACAACAAGGTTTACCTGTCGGACTGCAGATTGTAACCAAACGCAATGCGGATGAGCAGTTGTGCGCAATTGCAAAATTTGTCGTGAAGGCAGCGCAGTAAATTACAAGGAGTTAGGTAATGAATGATTTATCTAAAGGATTTAGTTCTGACAATGCAGCAGCAATTGATTTTGATGCATTGTGCAGTGAAATTCGTGAGCGGGCGGTAACTGGTGAATTTGACCAGCAAGCCTATGTGAGCCAAGACATTATCGACAAGCTTAAACAGCTGGGTGTGTATCGTGCGCTTGTACCAAAACGTTTTGGCGGTTTGGAGGTTTCACCTCACGAATTTTGTGAGCTGATTGAAAAAATATCCATGGCAGATGGCTCAGTAGGCTGGGTTGCAAGTTTTGGAATGAGTCCTGCATATCTAGGAAGCTTGCCCGAAGAAACACTTAAAATCCTCTATAAAGATAGTCCTGATATTGTTTTTGCTGCAGGTATATTTCCACCACAACCTGCAGAAATTAGTGAGGAAGGTGTTTTAGTTAAGGGGCGTTGGAAATTTTCCAGCGGCTGTATGGGTGCGGATATTTTAGGTGTCGGTATTTCGCCATATAAAGACAATGAAACCCAAGGTTTACCGCGTCTGGCGATTATGCCTGCAAACAAAGCCAAAGTGGAAATGACATGGGATACCGTGGGCTTAAAAGGCACAGGCAGCCATGACTTAGTCGTTGACGATGTGCTGGTTGCAAAAGAATGGACATTTGTTCGCGGTGAACCATCAAAACTGCCAGAGCCATTTTTTAAATATCCGTCATTGTCTTTGGCAACTCAAGTATTGACTGTTGTAGGTATTGGCGTTGCAGCAGCAGCTTTGAATGAATTTAAAAAGCTTGCGCCAGGTAAAGCCTCAATTACAGGCGGCTCAGAAATTGCTAATCGTCCAGTAACCCAATATGAGTTTGCGCAAGTGGAGGCAGAGTTTAAGGCGGCGCGTACATGGTTCTATGAAACGATGGATGCAGTGTGGAACGAAGTTCTGGCAGGCCGAAAACCGACTGACGAACAAATTAGCGATATGCGTCTGTCTTGTACCCATGCTGCGCGAGTGGCTGCCAAAGTGGCCAGAAAAATGCAAATGCTGGCAGGCATGACGGCAATTTATACCAGCAATGTATTTAGCCGTTTTGTTAACGACACCAATGTGGTGACGCAGCATGCCTTTATGGGGGATGCAACTTTGCAAAATGCAGGTTCGGTGAGCTTTGGTTTAAAACCAGCTCCTGGCTATTTATAAGCACTGTGCAAACAAGTGAGTTTTGAAGATGAATGACATGGACTTGACGGCAATCTTAACCCGCTTAGCCAAACTTGAAGCAGATACAGCGATCCGCAATTGCATCAACCGCTATATGGAAATCTGTGATGCTTTAGATGCCAATACGGATCTTGATGAACTGATGGCGTTATTCGATCAAGACAGTATTTGGGAAGGGATTGGTGAAAAATATGCCAAGTCATTTGGACGCTACGATTCATGGCAAGCGATTTATGACATGTTCAAAAGCTATACCCAAAAAGAATCGCATTTTGTCATGAATGCCCACTTTGTCAGCTCAGAACAAATTTATGTAGAACAGCAGCAAGCCGATGCCTCTTGGCTGATGCTGCAAACTTCAACTTTTCGCGACGGCCGCAGCCATTTAAATGCAGCAAAACTCAGCGTGAAGTTTCGGCAGCAGGCCGATGGTTCTTGGAAAATTAAACATTTCCAGACTGAAAATATTTTTAGCCGTCCAGTGTCACACTGGAACAGCACTGCAGAATTGCCTGTGCCAAGCCAAAATTAAACCAAGGATTAATGAAAAAGGAACATTAACATGAACAGTATCATTCCAATGCAAAACATTGATATTGATTACAGCGAACTGGTTCAAAGTGATCGCGCGCATACCTCTTTATATAAAGATGCTGCGATTTTTGAAGATGAAATGGACAAGATTTTCTACAAAACATGGGTTTGGGTGGCACACGCGAGTGAAATTCCAGATGCGGGCAGCTATAAGACCATGAATATTGGCAAGCAGCCTGTGGTTGCAGTACGTGACCGCAAGAAAAAAGTCCATGTGCTGCTGAACCGCTGCCGCCACCGCGCTGCGACTGTTTGTGAACATAAAAAAGGTAAAACCAACAGTTTTGTTTGTCCGTATCATGGCTGGAGCTATGCGCTGGATGGCAGTTTACGCGGTGTTCCATCGCCAGAAAGCTATGGTGAATGCTTGGATAAATCAGAGTTTCCATTGGTTAGCCTGCGTGTTGAAGAATACAACGGCATGATCTTCGCATCATTCAATCATGATGTAGAACCGTTGGAAGACTTCCTTGGCGCTGCGAAAAAATGGATCGACTTGTTTATGAAACAAGGTGCGGGCTATCCAGTGAAAGTCTTGGGCGAACACCGTTTTACTTTCCCGGGCAACTGGAAAATCCAGCTGGAAAATACCACTGATGCGTATCATTTCCCATTGGTGCACAAATCTTTCCTCAGCTCTGTGGATGAAAAAACCGAAGAACTCTTCAACTTTGAAAACCAGCCGGGTTATGTCGAAGATTTAGGCAATGGCCACAGTGTGATGGTGATGATTCCAGAACTGGTTGATCTGGAAGAAGATTTATTGGAGCGCCCAATTCAGGAGCGTTTTGAAGATCTAGCGCAAGCTCTACGTGATGAAGGTCATGAAGAATTGGAAGTTCGCCGTATTGTGCGCGCTGTGGGCGGTTCAGGCTTTAACTTAAACATTTTCCCGAATATTGCCTGCTCAATGGCGTTCTTCCGGGTTATGCAGCCAATTTCAGTGGATAAAACCGAAATTCACCACTCAGTCATTACCATGGATGGCGGTCCGCAAGTCGCGAATCAATACCGTTTGCGTTTGCATGAACATTTCCAAGGCCCATTTGGTTTTGGCACACCAGATGATGCAGAAGCGTGGGAGCGTGTACAGCACGGTGCCAGTGCAGGTGAGGATTTATGGATCATGCTGAACCGCGGCTTGCCGGGTGAAGTTAAAACTGAAGATGGTCTAAAAAGTGATGTCAGTGCGGAAACAGGGATGCGGGCTGCTTATCAGCAGTGGAAAAAGTTGATGACGGCTTAAGGAGAAGAGCGCCATGAAAATTAATTTAAATTTATTGAATGAAGTTACGGCTTTTGTTTGGGCTGAAGCCGATATGTTAGACCATTCTGAACATACAGCATGGTTAGACCTTTGGAATGAAAAGGGCGTGTATATCATCCCAATCGATCCAGACTTGACGGATTACGAAAATAATTTGAACTATGCCTATGACAATCACCATATGCGTAAATTGCGTGTAGACCGCCTAGAAAATGGTGAAGCGATTTCAACATCGCCAAAAGCCAAAACGGTGCGCAGTGTTTCCCGAGTCCGCATTGTGAAAGATGAAGACGGTGAAATTGTTTTACGCTGCGCGCAAAATTTGCGTGAATTCCGTAAAGAAAACTTAAAGCATTACACCGCGGATGTGACTTTCCATTTGGTGCGTGATAGCGAGCAAGGTTTTAAAATCAACCGTAAAATTATTAACTTAGTTAACTCTACCGATACTTTGGCAGGTATCAGTTACATTCTCTAGGAGAGAAAAATGAAACACGTTGTTTTAGTGACTGGTGCTGCTTCAGGTTTGGGAAATGTCATTGCGGAGTATTTTGCCAGTCAAGGCCATCACGTCATTTTATCGGCAAGCACTTTGGAAAAAGCTGAAAATGCTAAGGCGAGAAGTGCCTATGCAGCGCAAATGTATCCTTTGAAATTGGATATTTCCATTGAGGCTGACTTTCATGCCGCGGTGCAATGGATTGAGGAAAAATTTTCTAAGCTTGATGTGTTGATTAACAACGCAACAGTGACTAAGGCAACGCCTGTTTTAGACATTACAGCAGCAGATTTTGATTGGGTGACGCAAGTCAATCAGCGCGGTACCTTCCAAGCCTGCCAGATTATCGGTAAATACATGGCCGATAAAGGCTATGGACGTATCATCAATATGGCGTCATTAGCTGGGCAAAATGGCGGCACGGCAACAGGTGCGCACTATGCAGCTACCAAAGGCGCCATTGTGACTTTGACTAAAATTTTTGCCAAAGAATTTGCAGCAAAAGGCGTAACGGTGAATGCCGTTGCACCGGGGCCGATGGAATCACCAATTGTACATAGCGTGGTGTCGGACGAAAAAATGGCGCAGTTTATTCAGAATATTCCAGTTAAAGCCTTAGGCAGCATGGAATTTATTGCTGAAACGTGTGAATTATTGGCAAGCCCGAATGCTGCGTTTGTCACAGGCGCAACGTGGGATATTAACGGTGGATTATTTATGCGTTAAGCCTTTGGGCGCGGCGCATAAGAGGGAGAAAAATCATGACTACACTTTATAATGTTGTTGTCAAAAACCGTCATGTAGAAGGTGAAAATGTTGCGGTCATGGAGTTTGAATCTGCAACCTCTACAGCTTTGCCAAAAATTGAAGCAGGCGCACACATTGATGTGCATCTGCCAAATGGCATGGTGCGCCAATATTCATTATGTCAAAACCCAAGTCAGCATGGGGTATTCCGCCTAGGAATTTTACGTGATCCAGAGTCGCGCGGCGGTTCAGTTTCTGCTTTTGATGACTTAAAAGACGGCATGCAGATTCAGGTCAGTGAACCTAAAAATCTATTTCCCTTAGTTCCAGCAAAACACAGTGTGTTAATTGGCGGCGGGATAGGCATTACCCCGCTCATTACTATGGCGTATCAGCTGGCCCAAGAAGGCGCATCTTTCGAACTGCATTACTGCGGTGCAAGCCCTGAACGCTGTGCTTTTGTGGATGAAATTAAAAACGGTGCACTAGCTGCATTCACCAAGTTTCATTTTAAATCGGAAGGCGCAAGCCACCGCGAGTTCTTTGAAGCGGCCATTAAAGATATTGATTCAGCCAGCCATATTTATACCTGCGGTCCAAACGGCTTTATGGACTGGGTGATTAATTTAGCCGAGACACAAAACTTTCCTGAGCATCAGATTCATAAAGAATATTTTCAGGTTGAAGTTGAAACAGGCGGCGATGCGTTTGAGGTTGTTGCGCAGCAAAGCGGCAAAATCATTATGGTGAATGCTGAAGAAACAATTTTGCAAGCCTTGGCGCGTGAAGGCATAGAAATTGAAATGTCGTGTGAGCAGGGCGTATGTGGCACCTGTATGTGCGATGTAATTGAAGGTGAGCCAGATCACCGAGATGTGTATTTCACGGATGAAGAAAAAGCCAGCAATGAGCAAATTTTAGTGTGCTGTTCAAGATCTAAATCTGCGCGATTAGTGCTCGATATTTAACAGGCTATTAAGTATTTCGGTTGATCGAGTCCTTATGGAATTAGGACAAAAAATTCAGGAGAGAATAAAATGAACTCATTAAAAACTATGGACAATATGCAAATTGATCCAATGAAATTTCGCCGTGCTTTAGGCAATTTTGCGACAGGTGTGACCATCATGACTGCACAAAATGCTGAAGGTGAAAAAGTGGGTGTGACAGCAAACAGTTTTAACTCTGTATCACTCGATCCTGCTTTAATTTTGTGGAGTATTGATAAAAACTCTTCAAGTTTTCATGTGTTTGAGCAAGCCACGCATTTTGCTGTGAATATTTTATCGGGTTCACAAATTGAACTTTCCAATAAGTTTTCACGCCGCAATATCGATAAATATGAAGGAACAAGCTATCACGAAGGTGCTGGAACAGCGCCAATTTTAGACAACTGTTCTGCGGTATTTGAATGTGAGCGCCACCAAATTTTAGAAGGCGGTGACCATTGGATTATTGTCGGTAAAGTGGTGAATTTCCATGATGAAGGCCGCAGCCCGCTGGTATATCATCAGGGCGCTTACTCTGGTGTGACGCCGCATCCATTATTGCAAGTGAAAGACTCTGCCGATCTTGATGCAGAGGGCGTTGGTGAAATGCATCAAGGACATTTGCACCGCAATGTGTGTTATTTAATGAGCCGCGCATTTAAATTCTATCAAAATGACTATATTCCAAAGCAATTGGTCACGGGTTTTAGAACCAGCGAAGCGCGTTTGCTATTGGTTTTAGGCAGCGGTACAGCTTCAAGTAAAGCTGATTTGCCGCGCGACATTGCAATGCCGATGCGTGAAGTGGAGCAAGCCGCTGCAATTCTGAAAAAAGATGAGCTTTTGGTGGAAAATGATGGCTTTTTTAAATTAACCGATAAGGGCAAGAAAACTGCGCATTATTTGTTTGATATTGCTGACAGCCATCAAAATGAAGTCTTAGCAAAATACTCGAAAGATGAACAAGACTCTTTTGTTAAAATTTTAAGAGATATAGCCGGTGTTAAATAATTGTTGATGATCTGACAAACGAACCGACAGCGTGAATATTGCGTCGGTTCGTTAAAATTTATTCAGTATTCTGCTCATACATATTTTAGCGCTACTTAGGTTTAGCAATACTCCGGTTTAGCAATTTGGTTCAGCAGATTCAAAAAATTTGGTATTTGGAGAATAAAAATGACCAATAATCAATGGAACTGTAAAAGTATTAATGCGTTATTAAAAGCGATTGAAAATAACGAAATCAGTTTAGAAGCGATCATTGATTCATTTTATTCAAGAATCGAACAACGTGACCCTGATATTCAGGCATGGCAGCATCTTATTGCAAAAAAAGAATATCTAAATCAATATTATAGTAATGAAAATTTTTATAAAAACTCGGTTTTAAAAGGTTTGCCTTTTGCTGTAAAAGATGTGATCGATACCGCAGGCATCGAAACCCGTATGGGTTCAAAAATTCACGATAACCGCGTTCCAAGTATGGATGCAGCAGTCGTGATTGCAATTAAAAAGGCTGGCGGCATATTAATGGGTAAAACGGTAACCACTGAATTTGCATTTTTTAAATCTGGAAAAACGCAAAATCCGCATGATCCAAAGCGCACACCAGGCGGTTCTTCAAGTGGTTCAGCTGCAGCAGTTGCAGCATGTATGACACCGTTTGCATTAGGCACACAAACAGCAGCTTCTGTGATACGGCCTGCTGCATATTGCGGTTGTTTGGCCTATGTAGCAAGCCATGCAGAATTTTCGCTCAGAAACATTCAGCCACTTGCGCAATCTTTAGATAGTTTGGGCATGTTTGCAAATGATTTCTCTGACTTAATCTTGATGAGAAAAATCATTCAGCTGCGCAGTGACTTAAAAGCTCAACCAAACGTTAAAGAAAATCTAAGAATTGGGGTTTATTCAGGTGATGAATTAGGTGAAATAGAACCTGAAATGCAACGTGCAATGAAAGATTTTATGAACAGGGTACAGCGTGAATCAATCACTTTTGTGAATGTACCTGAAGAAATCGATATAAAAGCCTTGGCCGATCATCATTATAAGATTATGGCATTTGAAGTGGCGCGAAATTTACAATACGAATATCAAACGGGTTTAATGGATGAATATATCACTGAACTTATTCATACCGGTTTGGACATGTCACATTTCGATTATTTACAGCACCTTAAATCTGTTGAAATAATTAAAACAGACTATGTAAATTGGATGAACAATGCATCTATTGATTTTACAATTGCACCCGCTGCCTCAGGCATTGCACCACTCGGTTTAGAAAAAACTGGACAACCTTTTATGAGCCGCCCATGGCAGGTCATGGGCTTGCCTGTAACGACTTTCCCTATAGCGTATCAGCAAAACATGCCGCTAGGCATTCAGCTGGCAGGTAAACTTCATCAAGATGATGAATTGTTAGCGTATAGTGATTATTTATATGAATTGTCACAATAAAATGGTTGAAAGTTCATTGAATAGCGAATATTGAAAAGCCCAATATCTGAACAATTAAGATATTACAAATATTGAATATGTATTATAAGGTTGTTATTGCGAGGTTGAATGATTTAATTTTTTGAAAAAAATGCTATTACTAAAACAAGCAAGGATGGGCATGTGAGTAATAGTTTTCGGTTATTTCACCTATTTCAGTTGAGGTACATGGAATGAGCTATTCTAAAAATAACATCAGTACATGGACACAGCATATTCAAGGGGTATGCGGTGAGTTTGAAACCCGTTTTGATGGACAAAATTCATTATTTATTGGAGAGGTAAAATCTTTTTTGCTTGGTCAAACTGAAATTGCTTTTATTAAAAGCAATGCCAGTTTTATTGAACGAAAGCCCGAAATATTAGATCGGGTCAAAGACCGGTTTTGTTTTTTGATTTTGCAATATACCGGCAAAATGCTGTTGAAATACCGCAATGAAACGCTATTTTTAAGTGAAGGCGATATTGTTTTACTGGATTCGAATGAACATATTGCGATGTATCCGCAAGGTTTATTCAGTCATATTTCAGTGCATCTTTCTCGCGATAAATTATTTAAAAAAGGGATTACAGCTGAACATTTTGGCAAGTTAATCAGCCGCAATATGAGCGCGCACTTGTTAAAAAACATGCTGCAGACTATGTCGAGTGACAATATTGAATTTTGGTATGCAGAAGAAGACGGCAATGCCTTTGAAGACGCTTTAATTGCTTTAATTAAACCCACGATTAATTATAAAAATGTTCGCGTCAGTGATTCGTTAAAGTTAAAAGCAGAGCGCTATATTCTTGAGAATCTGATGCAGAGCAGTCTATCGCCTAAAGTTGTGGCCGATCATATTGGCGTGTCATTAAGGCATTTATACCGTTTATTTATGGTGGATCAGCAATCCATTAATAAATATATCCAGATGAAACGGTTGGAAAAAGTGCAATTTGAGCTAAAAGATTTAAAAAATAAGAAATTATCCATTACTGAAATTGCTTTGAGATGGGGCTTTGGCGACAGCGCGCATTTTTCCAAAATCTTCAAAAAAGTTTATGGCATATCCCCAAGTCAGTACAGAGCGGTAAATCAGACCGAAGAATTGCTTATATAATTTAGGCATATCATTGACCCATATGAGGGGCTATTTCTGTGTAGAAGTAGCCTTTTTGTTTGTCCTGCTTCATAGAGCTTAATAGTTTAAAGAAAAGACGAATTTGATCTCGCTCAATTATTTACTCTCACAAATGTCATGCTTTGACAATCCTTAAGTCATTTTTAGACAAGAATTCACTGTATGTAAAGTGATCAAATTAAGTGGTAAGGACGCTGTATCAATGCATGCAGCTGCAGTCAAGGGGGCTTTGCATTTGAAGATAGTGTAAATCCAAAATAATATGATTTTTCATTATATTTCAAAGCAATAAAAAAATGCGAACAGAGGATGTAAGCAATGCGTCAGAATAAATTATTACAGGCAGTACAAAAGGCAATAGGAATAAACCTAGGCATAATGGGAGCTGTTTTAGGCTTAAGCCAGCAATTACATGCGCATAGCCAAGCTGCAGAAATGGTTCCACTCTATCAAAACATGAGCGATTTTGGAGCACATGTCAAAAAAGATGATTTTACCGGCAGTTATACTATTTCTAAAGGCTCCCTAACCGTTCGGGCCAAACCAAATTCAAATACAGTATTGGTGAACGGCCAACCGCTCAAAGTCAGTGTTCCGTTGCTTGAGAAAAATGGTCAGGCCGTTGTCAGTACCGGGTTTATCAATGAAGTATTCCAGTCTGGGCTGGACAAAACATTTACAGTAGAAAGCTCTCCGCATCCGCTCAATGGCCTTAGCACTGCAGAACTTAAAGAGGCCTATGACATTCTGCAAAAGTCTAAGTACGGTTATCCCAATATGCGTTTTTCAGAGTTTAAATTGAAAGCGCCGGATAAAGCCAAAGTATGGGATAGTTTTATTAATAACACTCCATTTACTGATCACCGTATTGCATCGTTCAATTTATTAAAGGGCAACACTGCGATTGAAGGTGAAGTTGACTTAAATACCAAGGAAATTGTGAAATGGAATGTCTTGGAAAATACCCATGGCATGGTGCTGATTGACAATTTTGAGGCGGTGCAAAAAGCTATTGAAAATAGTTCGGATTACCGTAAGGCTCTGAAAAAACGCGGTATTAATGATGTTAAAAAAGTTATTGCCAATCCTTTGACTGTTGGCTATTTTGGCGGTAAAGATGGTTTAAATAAAGAATTGAATGTACTCAAAGTTGTTTCTTATTTAGACACAGGGGATGGAAATTACTGGTCGCATCCAATTGAGAATTTGGTCGCAGTGGTGGATTTAAATCAAGGAAAAGTGATACGTATTGAAGAGGCTTCATTAATTCCTGTGCCGATGGCAACTCGTCCTTATGTCAGTAAAAATACCAAAACTCCGCCGAAGCCACTGAATATGGAAGAACCTGAGGGGAAAAACTTCTCAATTTCAGGTCAGACCATTCATTGGGGCAACTGGTGCCTGCATGTTTCTTTAGACTCGCGAGTGGGGCTGCAGATTTCCACAGTTACTTATAAAGATAAAGGCGTAAAACGCAAAGTAATGTATGAAGGCAGCTTAGGCGGCATGGTGGTGCCTTATGGTGATCCAGAGCTGGGCTGGTATTTTAAATCATATTTGGATTCTGGCGAATATGGCATGGGCACACTGACCTCACCAATCAATGCAGGTAAAGATGCGCCGAATAATGCGGTGCTGCTGGATGCTGTGATTGCTGATTTCACTGGTCAGCCGCAAGTGCTTCCGAATGCGATTGCAGTGTTTGAGCGTTATGCAGGGCCAGAATATAAGCATAAGGAAATTTTCGGTGATCAGGATGCGAGTGAAGAACGCCGTGAATTGGTGGTGCGCTGGATCAGTACAGTCGGCAACTATGATTATATGTTTGACTGGGTGTTTGGCCAAAACGGCACGATCGGCATTAATGCCGGCGCAACCGGCATTGAAGCGGTGAAAGGCGTCAAAACACGTACCATGCATGATGCTACTGCTAAAGAAGATACCAAATACGGTACGCTCATTGACCACAATATTGTGGGGACGACACATCAGCATATTTACAACTATCGTTTAGATATGGACATTGATGGCAATCAGAACAGTTTTGTCGAAATGGACCCAGTGATTAAACCGACAACTGGGGGTGAGGTGCGTACCAGCAGCATGCAAATTGATACTAAGGTGGTTGATACCGAAAAAAATGCTGCGCAAAAGTTTGATCCATCCACCATTCGTTTAATCAGTAATCTGAATAAAGAAAATAGAATGGGCAATCCAGTGTCTTATCAATTGATTCCGTTTGCGGGCGGAACTCATCCGATTGCGAAGGGCGCACAATTCAGTCCGGATGAATGGATATTTAAGCGCTTAAGCTTTATGGATAAACAGATTTGGGTGACTCAGTACAATCCTGATGAGCGCTATCCTGAAGGTAAATATTCAAACCGTTCAACCCATGACACTGGTTTAGGCCAGTTCGTTAATAATGACCAAAACATTGAAAATAAAGATTTAGTGGCTTGGTTAACAACGGGTACAACTCATGTGGCTCGAGCTGAAGAATGGCCAATTATGCCGACAGAATGGGTCAATACCTTATTAAAACCATGGAACTACTTTGATGGCACCCCGTCGTTGAATATTGCTTCCGATAAAGAAAATCAAAATAAAGATCATCATTAAGTTAATAATTTTAAAGGGTTAACTGGGGCGTTAACCCTTTGTTTAAAGGATTGATCCAATGAAAATATTCAAACAGACAGCTGTTGTGGCCGCATGCGCCTTTTTTTTACCTATGACACATGCCGCAAGCCAAATCGACTATGACATTCAGCCTTATGTCGATGTCATGCTTGGGGTATTTCACAGCCAAAAAAGCTATGCAAATCCAGAAGATGCAGACGCTAATAAAACATGGCAGGAACTGGGCGCTAAATACGGCTTAAAGGGTTCAGCGACTTTTGGTCAAAATGCCCTTTATGCAAGTGCAATAGGCATTACGACAGGCACATTTGGCGACGGGGATGCTGGAAACGTCACCAATGGGCATGAACGCAGAACCAATTTAGGAGAATGGTCTCTGGGGCTAAAAGATACGCCGGCTCAAGAAGAATTTGCGCGTTATGATATTTCCATAGGCCGTCAAAATATTATCGTGGGCGACGGTTTTATGGTGTCAGGTGATGCAGTGAACCTAGGCAAAGCCGTTGCAGATGGTGAGCTGGACCGTGGCGGAGCATATTATTTAGCGACTCGAAAAGCATTTGATTTCACCACCGCATTTAAGTTTAGGCCGGTCGAAAATTTAACCGCAGGTTTATTTTATTTAAAATCAGACAACAAGGCGCAATATTCAACTGAACTGTGGGTTGCTGATGCAATGTATCAGGAGGAAAAATTCGGTATTGGCGGAACGTTCCTGAATGTTTCTGATGTAGATGACGCTTTTCAGGAAACTGATCGTAAGGATTTAAAAAACTATGCGCTCAGAGCAAATTATGCCCTCAATCCGAATTTGCAGCTGAAAGCTGAAGCGGTATATCAGGACAATGCCCGATCAAACGAAAATGCAGGCTATGTGGCCTTAAATTACAACATTCCAGACTCTGCCTATCACACGGCGGTAGGCTACCGTTTCAGCCGCTATTCTGAAGACTATGATCCAATGTTCTACGGCAATACCGTTGCAATTGGCGAGTGGGTGCAAGGGGAAGTTGCCGGCAACTATGCAGGACCGAATAACCGCAATGCCAATATTCATCAAATCTCATTTTCGATGAGTCCTAAAGAAAATTTAATGCTGGGCGCGTTTGCTTATAAATTCGATACCATTGATAAATCAAGAGAAAATTTAAGCGCTTATGAGCTGGACTTTTACTCAGTGTGGTCTGCGAATAAGCATATTAATGTGATTCCTCTGATTGGTTTCTATAAGCCTAAAAAGGATATTCAAACGGGCGGTTCGCAGTTCCCAGATGATCAATGGAATACCTATGCGCAATTGTTATTGCAGTACACCTATTAACAATCATCTGCTCTTTTTAATGCGTTTTATTCAGGAAAAAACCTGAATGCATGAGTGATTTTAGGACTGTTTTATAGAAGATATGGATGAGGTAAGTATGATGAGTGAAGTACAAGTTTTAGAAAGCGTCCAACAATTTATGGCGCGTCAGCATGGGCATTTTATCCATGCTGAACATGCCGCAGCGGAAAGTGCTGAACGTATTGAATTAATCAATCCGGCAACTGAACAAGCTGTATCGAGCATTGCTGTGGGCAGTTTAAATGATGTAGAAAAAGCGGTGAAGAGTGCGCATGATGCGTTCATGAATGCATGGGCAAATACTTCGCCTTATGAGCGCGGTTTAAAGCTTAATAAACTTGCAGATTTAGTCGAAGCGCATGCTGAAGAACTGGCGCAATTAGAAACATTAACGACAGGCAAGCTGATTAATCTTTCCCGCCATTTAGAAGTGGCTCAAACGGTTGTATTTTTAAGATATTTTGCAGGCTGGGCAACCAAAATTAATGGTCAAACCATGCAAACTTCGATTCCTTCGGTAAATGGCGAGAAATATACAGCCTATACAATGCGCCAGCCGATTGGTGTAGTCGCAGGGATTGTACCGTGGAATTTTTCATTGATGATCGGGGTGTGGAAAATTGGTTCGGCTTTGACCACGGGCTGCACGATTGTATTGAAACCGAGTGAATTTGCCGCATTATCCTTATTGCGTTTGGCTGAGTTGGCAATTGAAGCGGGTATTCCAGCCGGTACAATTAATGTGGTAACAGGCAAAGGGGAGACAGGACAGCATCTCATCAATTCACCACTGGTGAAAAAAGTCTCCTTTACCGGTTCAGTGCCAACAGGGATTGCCATTGGCAAACAGGCGATGGCCAGTGATTTGACGCGGGTCAGCTTGGAGCTGGGCGGTAAAAATGCGGCGGCCATTCTGGCTGATGCCAATCTTGATGAAATTTTACCGACTTTGCTGCAAGCAACATTTGTTCATCAAGGGCAAGTATGTGCGGCGCCTGAACGTTTCTTTGTCCATCAATCTAAATATGACGAATTGGTCAGCAAAGTATCTGGCGCAATTCAGCAGCTGAAAATTGGTTCACCCTTAGATGAATCCAGCATGTTTGGCCCGCTCTCGAATAAACCGCATTTTGATAAAGTGAAGCATTATCTAAATTTAGCGCAGCAAAATAATCAAGTCATTGCAGGCGGTAAAGCATTGGATGGCACAGGCTATTTTGTTGAACCAACGCTATTAAAAGTCAGTGGAGTCGATGATCCCTTATTTATTGAGGAGACCTTTGGGCCAGTCGTGGATGTGATTTCATTTGAAAGTGATGAAGAGCTGATTGAAATGATGAACCATTCACGGTTTGGCTTAACAGCCAGCGTATGGACCAATGATTTATCCAAGGCGCTGCGATTGATTCCGCAAATTGAAGCAGGTTCAGTCTGGGTCAATATGCATACGTTCCTTGATCCTGCAGTGCCATTTGGCGGTGTTAAAGCCTCAGGGATTGGCCGTGAATTTTCAGACGCCTTTATTGATGATTATACAGAGTTAAAATCGGTGATGATTCGCTATTAAGATCTGCTGATTTTGTAAGATTAGGATTCAATGAGGTCTGTTATGATGAATGACAGGCCTTGTTGCTTTTAATGCATTGAGGATTGCAGAGCCTTAAAAATTGATTCTTTATCAGTATGATTGTTAAATAATTTAAATATATTCATGAACTTACTGTTTTAGGCTGGCAATGGAATTTCGTAAAAATGGAGTTATGTTTGCCAAATTCTTCAGGTAAATCAATCTAAGGGCAATCTGTTCTAATACGGCCTAAAATAGCTTCAATGAAATTTCTTAAATTTGCTTTGAGATACCTATTAAAGTGACGAAAAAAGGAAAGTAACTTAGATCAGGGTTGATTATTTGGCAATGTACGAGGCATCGTGAGAGTAGAATTAGGATTGGCGATTTGATTTTACGGTTTGGGTGTTTTTTATACAAAAATATCAATAGCGCGTGTTTTTCTAAAGTTTAATTCTAAAAAATAAATTTAATAATGATGTCATTTTTATATAGGATTGATGTCACCTATGAACAAGAATTAATCATGACATAATGATGAAATCCTACTAAAGGAATCAGTATAGTAGAGATAAAATTATGGATAATGTTTACGATTACATCATCATTGGCGCAGGTTCAGCAGGGTGTGTTGTCGCTGCGAGATTAGTTGAAGCTAAGGCTGGAACAGTTTTAGTTTTAGAAGCAGGGGAAAAAGACAGCAGCGTTTTTCACACCATTCCAGCGACTGTCATCAAAGTATTTCAGCAAAAGTCATGGCCGTACATGACAACACCACAAAAGCATTGTAACAACCGTGAAATGATTCTTGCGCAAGGTAAAGTCTTGGGTGGAGGAAGTTCAGTGAATGGCATGATTTATTGCCGCGGTCAACGTCATGATTATGATTTATGGGCATCCGAATGGGGCTGTGATAAATGGTCATATCAAAATGTCCTTCCATTTTTTAAAAACTTAGATTCTCAAATGAAGTGCAACAGAGATTAAATTATTGGAAGGAAGCAAGATGAGCTAGCATTTTGCTTCCGACCGACCAAAGTCAAAGCTGCATCATGAACTATACTCATCTCACTCTAGAAGAAAGATATCAGA
>JASLHF010000176.1 GCA_030152275.1 Acinetobacter sp.
ATGAAGCTAAAACATGATAAAAAAGCCTTCATATAGAAGGCTTTTAAAATTACTGAACCGCTTCAGGCAAATCAAACCAAATGACTTGCGCATCTTCAAGCGCTTCAATTTTACTGTCTTCCAAGAAAGCAATCGCACCGCCAGCCTCAACTTTATATTCGCCAATCTGCACAGCGCCACTAATCACATGCACATAATTAATATGCTGTTCAGCGTGAATATCTAAATGCTTACCTTTCGTAATCAGCGCGGTTTTAACTTCAGCCTGCTGACGGATATGCATTGGCGCATTGGCATTTGGCCCAACAATTAAATGCCATTGATCGGGCTGTTCGCGGGGATTGCATTTAATTTGCTGGTAAGTCGGTTCGGCATCTTGTTCATTTGGAATAATCCAAATTTGCAGTAAATGTACATCTTCATCACCTTGGTTCATTTCACTATGACGCACGCCAGTGCCTGCGCTCATCAGTTGCCATTCACCTGCGGAAATGCCGCCATGGTTGCCCATGCTGTCTTTATGTGTAATCGTGCCCTTTAACACACAAGTCAGAATTTCCATGTTGTCATGCGGATGCTGACCAAAGCCTTCATGCGCAGCAATTAAGTCGTCATTAATTACGCGCAGTGCACTGACCCCCATATAATTGGGGTTATACCAGTTGCCGAACGAAAAGCTGTGTTTGGATTCAAGCCAGCCCATTTTGACATGGCCGCGATTTTCACTTGGATGTAAGAAAGCTTTCATGATCAATCTCCGCTATTATTTTTAACTTGAAATCAGTTTAATGTTTTATTAACAGAATCAAAATAAGAGAAAAGCGATACAGTGTTGCATATTTAAGACGAATGTATTTTCCATGTTAAGATTACTGCAAATGGCAAAAATGCTGTCTGAATTGCGGCCAGCTGTATTTTTTCCCGTGAGCATAATCGCTTAAAAAACTTAAGTATAAAGCAGGCTGCTGCTGCAGCCATGGATTGCCCCAGCGCACATGTTTAGCTGCTGCTTTATCATGATAAACCCAATAATCGTCTAAACAGCTGCTAGGTTCTGGTATCTGGTTTTTGTTCGCTTCCTCATACTCATCTTGAATATTTTCTGCGTTTACACCGTCATGATCAACTTTGAGAGCAGCTCGTTCACTGGGTGTCAGCAGCCGTTTTTTTGTATGCTTGATTAATTTTCCATGCGTATAAATATATTTATAATCAATGTCATAAGGGTTTAAGGTTTGATAAACACCCGGCGTACTGGTGGTGTATTCAATACTGCTGTCCTCATATTCACCATTATCTTCATTTAATAAAGGGCCAAAACCCATGCCGTTTTCAGGCGAAGGCGCCGTAAATTGGGTGCGGTGCAAAATTTTGCCTTGCGGCGTCACTTCAATCAGCTCATAGCTGGTGCGGTAAAAATAGCTTTTAAAGTTTGGATCTAAAGCAATATTCCGCGCCATTTCTGCAGCTGTGTGCAAATACCGGCTTCTGAAAATCAGTACCAGATTCTTACCGTGTGGCTGAATAGTGAAAAGCTGATGATCTTTCAGCTGATGCTCCAGCTGCGGTTTAAGCGCAATCGGCTGTTTTGCTGCGCCATATGACTGTACAAGGGCAAAATAGTTTTTATTGCCTACGCTGGTATATAACAATGCAGGATTTGAAGCCTCTGACAAAGCATAGTAGCGCACAGCATTTTGGCCATTAATCACAAAATAGCGGGCATTGCCTAGAAAATACTGTGAAGAATCCTCCTGCGGGTTGTATTTTTTATCGCGAATCTTTTTTTGATCTGACCAATTTTCAGGGTAAATAGAGTTATCTTCATCGCCGTCTAAATACGCATTGATATGCAGAACCTGTTGGACTTGTTCTTCCAGTTCTGCATGTGTAAGTACAGAAACTGCTGTCAGCAGGGTAAGTGTCAAACATGGTTTGAAAATGAGCTTTTTAAAAAAATGAGGCATAATTAATCAGTCCGAAATGTATTTATGATTGTAAATTTTTAAACAGTTCCCGCTGTGAATTTTGAATTTAATAGTTTGATTCAAGGTTATTTCAAATAATTATAATAGATGTAAAAAAGGTGCTTTAGCTTTGGACTAAAACACCTTCATCAATGACTTTAGATCATTATTCTAAGAATTTAACGGTTACACCTGATCTCACCTTTTTGCCTAAATCGTTAGCATCCCAGTTCGTCAGACGAATACAGCCGTGCGATGCAGTTTTTGAAATTGCAGACGGATTTGGAGTACCGTGAATACCAAAAGATTTTTTACTCAAACCAATCCAGATATTGCCGACAGGACCATTCGGGCCAGGCGGTAAAGACAGCGGTTTTGTATTTTTGCCTTGTACAAAGTTGCTTGGAGAATAGCTGTACCATGGATTTTGCGCAACGCCAGTCACTTTGTAGGTGCCTGTCGGCGATGGCGTATCCGAACTGCCGATTGTCGCTGGGAATGAGCCAATCATTTGGTTGCGGCTGTTAAACAGATATAGCTGTTTAGCGCCTTTATGCGCAACAATTAAATGAATATCTTCAGGCACTTCGTTGCGGATATTGGCAACAATGATTTTTTCGCCGGCTTTGCTGAACGTCGCTTTTGGGTTGATTTTCTTTAAAAAATCTTCATCCATATGGAATTTTTCACCCAGCATTTCAGTCACGCGGGTGTAATAAAGGCCTGGCATTTTTGCCTGTAAAGCATAGTCATGCGGAATAGATTTCGCATAAGGGCCTTTGATGTCGGCATCAGTGATCGTGTATTCAATGAATGCCGGCTTGCTGCCTTGATTGGCAATTAATGCGTCCCAAGTTTCCTTGGTCAGCGTGCCAGTCGGCTTGATGCCATTCATTTGCTGAAATGATGCAATCGCTTTAAGGGTATTTTTACCGCTAGAACCATCAATCGCACCCGGCGAAGCATGTGCATTATTGAGCATCACGTGCGCGCGCGCATACACAGGGAACTGGCCCTTGCCAATATCTTCATACCACTGCGCATTGTTCATGCCGTCAAGCGTCCATGACGCTTTGGCTGCAGACGCGCTGCCTGCAGATGTTTTCGGAGCAGTTTTTGGTGCAGGCGCAGTAGGGGATGCGCCGACTTCGGCAGTTTGATCTTCGGTTTTTTGCAGATCATTCAGCGTTTGCGATGCTTTATTTAAATCTTGTTGTTCTTGCGAGCTTATTTGTGTTGTTGCTGCAGATGCAGAATCGGCTGCCAGCGGATCAATCGGATCCTGTACCGCTACATCATTGATCACTTTTGGATTTAATGGCTGTTCAGCAGTAGATGCGGCGAATGCTGTACCCGCAAATATGCAACTTAGACTCAATGCGAGCATTGTGCGAACGAACATGTAACTCAACCTTAAGAATTATTCATAACTTTGTGAAAAAAAACTTTGCAAGTATTGCAGAAAAAAACTGCCGATGCAGTATTTGTTTTGTGTAAATGCACATTTTGCCGTTTAGCTTGATCGTTTTTTAAAGATTGCAGAAATTATTAAAATTGAAAGCTTTTTGATATGATGGCCAGCAAGATGAAATGAGATGGAAAAGTCAATGACGGCCTTAAAAAATGATCGTTTTCTGCGTGCATTGCTGCGAGAGCCTGTAGATGCTGCCCCGGTATGGATGATGCGTCAGGCGGGCCGTTATTTACCGGAATATCGCGAAACCCGAGCCAAAGCTGGCGACTTTTTGTCGCTATGCAAAAACACTGAGTTGGCCTGCGAGGTGACGCTGCAGCCGCTGCGCCGTTATGATCTGGATGCGGCTATCCTGTTTTCAGACATTTTAACCGTGCCGGATGCATTAGGTTTAGGGCTGTATTTTGAAGCTGGTGAAGGCCCAAAATTCCACAAAACTGTTCGTACGGAACAAGATGTCGCCCGTCTGCCTAAATTTAATGCTAAAGCTGATTTAGATTATGTGATGAATGCAGTCAGCACGATCCGTTCTGCCTTGGGCGGTCAAGTGCCTTTAATTGGCTTTTCCGGCAGTCCATGGACATTGGCGACCTATATGGTTGAAGGCGGTTCAAGTAAAGATTTTCGCTTTACTAAGCAAATGATGTATGCCCAGCCTGAAGTGCTGCATGCCTTATTAGACCATCTTGCAGATGCAGTTACAGAATATTTAAATGCACAAATTGACGCAGGAGCGCAAGCTGTACAGATTTTTGACAGCTGGGGCGGAGCGCTGGCGCATCGTGAATACATTGAGTTTTCACTGAACTATATGCAAAAAATTGTCGCCGGCTTACAGCGCGAGAAAGACGGCCGCAAAGTGCCGGTGATTTTATTTACTAAAGGCGGCGGCCAATGGCTTGAACCTATGCTTGCAACCGGCGCAGATGCATTCGGCTTAGATTGGACAACACCGCTGAATGTTGCGCGTCAAACTGTAGCTGGCCGCGCTGCGCTGCAAGGCAATTTGGATCCTGCAACACTTTATGGTTCATCTGAATCGATTGTAAAAGCCACTAAAGCAATGCTGGATGATGCCTATGCCGGCGGGGAAAAAACAGGCTATGTCGCAAATTTAGGCCACGGCATTACACAATGGGTCGACCCGAAAAATCCCAAAGCCTTTGTTGACACAGTGCATGAATACAGCGCGAAATTCCTTTAATTCCATCCTGATTGGAAATTTAGAAAATTCATGCTGATCTCTGCTTTTAAATCTGGTTTTGAATTCTCTTATAAAGCAGCTTCGGCTGCTTTATTTGGGATTTTGCTGCTGCTGGCGTTTATGCTGACAGCATCGATGGGCAGCCATGAATTTTATGGCTTTTTCCGTTATGACTATTTGCTGTTTTATGCCCTAATTATTCAGGCCTGCCTGCTGTATTTAAAATTAGAGTCTTGGGCAGAAGCCAAAGTGATTGCGCTGTTTCATATTATGGCCATGGTTATGGAAATTTTCCTGACTCATCCGCAAATTGCCTCTTGGCAGTATCCGCAGCCGGCAGTATTTAAAATTTTAACCGTACCTTTGTTTGCCGGTTTTATGTATTCGGCGGTCGGCAGTTTTTTTGCTCGTTCTTTGCGTTTATATGAGGTTTCTTTCGTCCGGCTTCCGAGTTTTACCAACATGCTGGCGCTGGCATTGCTGTCATATATCAACTTCATGAGCAAATTTTTTGTGCCGGATATCCGGCTATTTCTGTTTGGCTGGAGTGCAGTGATATTTTGGAAAACTAAAATTCGATTTCAGCTGCAGCAGTCACAGTTTCAGCTGCCTATGCTGCCGGTACTGGTGGTTTTAGCCTTTATTATATGGATTGCGGAAAATATCAGTACATTCAATAAAATCTGGCTGTATCCGAGCCAAGTGGATGCATGGCATATGGTGGGCTGGGGCAAGCTGGGTTCGTGGTATTTGCTGCTTTTGCTGAGTTTGGTGCTGGTGCTGAAAATTTTAGGTGAGCGGCAGCCAGACGGGAGCTGGAGGTTAAATAAACAGCAAAAATAGGATACATAAGCAGCATAAGTATATTTATATCCTTGGCAGAAATTTGTTTTGCGTTCTTTGTCATATAACGTTAATCTCCAATGGTGCAAAGCTGATTTGCATAAGTGAACGAATAAAAATATTGGAATAATTTCCTGGAGAAATGCGATGTTAAAAAAAATAGCGTTAGCTGCAGTAATAGCAGCAGGTTCTACAGCAGTTTTTGCAGACAGTGATGTCGGCTGCGGTATTGGTTCTCAAGTGTGGGCCGGTCAATCAGGTAAGGTTCCAAAAATCTTAGCAGGCACAACCAATGGCCTGTTTGCTAACCAGCTGTTTGGTATTACATTTGGCACATTAGGCTGCAGCGGCACAGGTACTGTGACAGCGCAGGCTGTTACGTTTACCAATGAAAACTCTGAAGCGCTGGCGCGAGATATGGCAGTTGGCCAAGGCGAAAGCCTGAATGTGCTGGCTTCACTGCTGAATATTAAAGAAGCGGATAAAGCACGTTTCTTTGCTTTAACGAAAACTAACTTCTCAAAAATCTATTCTTCAGACAATACATCTTCAGCACAAGTGCTGGCATCTCTACAAAGCGCAATGGCGCAGGACGATGTGCTTAAAGCATACGTTTAATGTTTTGAACAGAACCCTGTCTTAATGGCAGGGTTTTGTATTTTTCACATCTTCTGTCTTTCTGGCACTCTTTTTTGATCAGGCTTTCATGAAACTGACGGCATTTTTGTGCGCACTTTTTATTCCTGTACTTACCTTAGCGCAAAGCAGTGACACTGTATCAGTTTATACGCAAAAAGCAGCGCAGCTGCAGCTGGAAAAGCAGACCGCATGGCAGCGCTTAATGTATGCCAAAGCGGACGGACAAAGCGAAGTCAGTTTTGCGGGCTATTTTTTTGCGCCTGATGGGCAGCACAATCTGCAGCGTGAGCTGGATGCCGATGTACAGGCGCTGTTTCAGACCGCCTTGCCGGATCAGTCCATCCGCTGCCGCTTTCCGGCGCGCAGTCAGTGGCTGATTCAGCAGCTGGGTATTGCCGCTGATGAAATGCCCGCTGTATCTTGCCCTGCGCTAGATGATTGGTTTGGGAAAATTAACCCGCATAAAGCAACCCTGATTTATGCAACAGATTTTATGGGTAATCCAAGCTCCATGTTTGGACATACGCTTATGCGCATTGACCCGAAAAATCAGCAGCAGCTGAATTTGGTGTCCTATGCAGTGAATTACGCTGCCACTGTGACGCAGGAAAATGGCTGGAAATTTGCATGGAAAGGTCTGACCGGACGTTATCCTGGTGAATATTCCATTATGCCGTATTACCGTAAAGTCAAAGAATATGGCGATTTTGAAAGCCGTGATTTGTGGGAATATGAGCTGAACTTGTCGGAAGCTGAAACACAGTTTTTGGTCAAGCATATTTGGGAAATGCAGGGTGTGACCTTTCCTTATTATTTTGTCAGTGACAACTGCGCTTACCGGCTGCTGGGACTGCTGGATTTAGTCCGGCCGGAACTGAATTTAGCTTCGAAGTTTAAACATGCTTCAATCCCTGCCGAAACCATCAAGGCGGTAGAAAAACAGGGTCTGACGGCTCAAACAGTATATCGACCGGCTTTGGAAACCCAGCTTTTGGCGCAGGCGCGACAGCATGGGCATGCCTTGTCTGCAGATGCGCATGCGCTGGCATTTGCCGCGCCGTCAGATATGGCCGGCAAGCTAGCGCTGTATAACGAAACAGACAGAGCGAAAATGCTGGAAATGGCCTATGACGATTTATATCTGTATTTTACGTCGCGCAAGGTGAAAAATGATTTTGCGCAGCCGCGTTTACGCCAGCTGCTGGTGCTGCGCAGCCAAATAGATTTAGCTAAACAGCGTCAGGACGTGCCGGTTCCGGCGGTACAGCCGCATGAAGGCCATCATGCACGCAATATATATGTTCAGAGCGGTGAAGTGCAGAGCGAATCATTTGTTGCATTGGGCGGGCGCGCAGCTTATCACGATTTAATTGATCCGCAAGGCGGATACCGGATAGGTACACAGCTGAAATTCATGGATGGCGCGGTTCAATACCGTCAAAGTAAATTTGATGTCGAGCATCTGGACGTGCTGGCAGTAAATTCCTACAGCCCAGTGACTGCATTTAAAACGCCGCTGTCTTGGGGTTTTAATTTAGGCTGGCAGCAGGAAGCGCTGGATTCGAATGGAAAATTCAGCGCAGCGCAGCAGCATGGCGTGGCCAATTTAAATGTACAGGCCGGCTACAGCTGGGCAAATGCAGACCGCACCCAGCTGTGTTATGCGCAATTTCAAACAATGCTGCAGGGGTCAAAAGCGCTGGATTTAGGCTGGCGTGCAGGCGCGGGCCCAGTGGCTGGCTGTCAAAGTGTTTGGTCCGATCATTGGGGCAGTACATTCAGTGCCGCATTGCCGTATTGGCAGGACAGTCATGAATGGAATGTACGTTTAAATGCGCAGCTGCAATATCAGTTTAATGCGCAGCATGCGCTTCGCTTGGGTGCGGAATATCAGCAGCAGGCTGAATTAGAATGGAAAAAGCTGAATTTTGGATATTATTACTATTATTAAAATATAAAAAAGAAATTTAAAAAAGTTGGAATGATTTTTTATGTGAAAAGTGTTTTTTTATGTAACTAAAGCACGGTATCATTCCATACTTTGACGCTTTGACGGTCTCCCGCCCCATGAATCAAGAGTGTATTTCAGGTCTATCTCAAGCTTGGAAAGAATTATGCCTTCAATATGATCAAACAGTCCTGTTATCGGCGCAAAAATTTATCGCTGACAATATTGATCATCTTGTGACGGCATTTTATGAACAAATGATCAAAGAGCCTGCATCAGCAGAATTTTTCTCTGACAATATTATTCAAGACCGGTTGATTATTACACTTCGTCAATGGCTGCTGGAAACCTTTATGGTTGCGCTGAAGGGGCAGTTTGATTCTGCAGTGCAGCGCCAGCTGAAAGTCGGGCATGTGCATGCGCGTGTAGGCATTCCGTCATGGTTGATTATGCGCGGGGTGCGTGAAATAGAATTGCAGGTTTTTCAGTTGCTCAAAGGGCAGGAGAAGGCTGAAATTTTAGAAATGTGCGGCTATATCGTACGCATCATGAGCTTTTCGACCGAAATCATGTGCCGCAGTTATGAGGATAAAACAGAAAAGCATCAGGAAGCCAAACACAGCTACCGGCTATTTTCCGCCATGCAAGAAGCAGCGGTGCATAAAGATAAGCAGCGTGGTGCCTTGCTGGATTGGGAAAATGAACTGATGTTCAAAATATTTTCCGGTAATTTAAAATTTAAGCACATACTCTTTTCCAAATCTGAATTTGGCTTGTGGTTTATTCACAAAGCATCTTATGCTTTTTCTGGCTCAGATCAGGCCCAGCTGATTATTCAGCGCATTTATCAAGTTGATGCATTAACTGAAGAAGCCATGGACTGTGGTGACAAAAATCAGCTGTGGAGTTTGATTCAAAATATCCGCACTTTGAACCGGGAAATTCAGCATTTGATTGATCAGCTGTTTCAGGTGGCCGAATACATCGAATCCGGCAATGATGCGCTAACCCAGCTGCTGAACCGGCGTTATTTAAATACAATTTTATCCAGAGAAATCAGCTATTCTCGCAAAAAACATTCACCGCTGGCTTTACTGGCGATGGATGCGGATTATTTTAAAGCGGTTAATGATACCTATGGTCATACTGCTGGAGATGAAGCGCTAAAATTTATTGGTGAAGTGATTCAGAAATACAGTAAAGGCAGCGATTATGCTTTTCGGGTGGGCGGCGAGGAGTTTTTACTGCTGTTGGTTGATTGCGATACAGAGCGTGCGCAACACGTGGCGGAGTGTATTCGTTCAGAGATTGAAAATGGCCGTGTCAAAAGTGCACAGGGTCAAATTTTCGGCATCAGCATTAGTATTGGTTGTGCGCAGTTTGATGGTCATCCAGATTATCAAAAATTTCTAGATGCTGCCGACAGCGCTTTATACGTGGCTAAGAATAACGGCCGAAACTGTGTATTCAGCGCTGACTTTTAAACTTCTGCTTTAAATCAGAAATGCTATCGTGCTAAGCATTGGTAAGATGTTTGATAAATATATGACCGTTTATGCTTCAACAATCACATAATATTTTTTCACAGCTTCGATGACTTCAAATGTACCGATAAAGGCTGGCGGAATAATCCCAGCCTCACCAGCCTTAACTTCTATATAAGTTTGTGTTTGGGCGTCATGAATGCGAACACGCCCTTCAATAATATTAAAAAATTCTTGTTTATTGTCGGCAAAGACAATCTTCCAAGCGCCAGTTTCGCAGTGCCAAATACCGCAGTCCATATTCGGATGTGAATAAAGGCTGTAAGTGTGGCGTTCAGGATTCCCTTGAACTAAACGTTCCTGACGGGGAAAATCAATTTCTTTTTCTGCATGTGTTAATCCGGAACCGGCTAAAAAGATGGCTGACATGGCAAAACTCTCGGCATCAAGATGGTAAGATTTGAAATGATCATTTTAAGCGGTAATAAAAAAGCCCCAACAGCGGGTTGAGGCTTTACATTTAAAATTGAATCAATAGCTTTCAGGCACAGCGCTGAGGAATTCACGGCGTTCTTCTTTATTGGTTTTGAAGTCGCCAACAAAAGACACCGTACGGGTGGTCGATTCCTGTTTGCCGACACCGCGCATCATCATGCACATATGGGCAGAATCAATAACCACGGCCACACCGCGCGCGGCAGTGACTTCTTGCACTGCTTCCGCAATTTGCTGGGTTAAATTTTCCTGAATTTGCAGACGGCGCGCGAACATTTCGGTAATGCGGGCAAATTTGGACAAGCCTAAAACATTACCTTCTGGAAGATAGGCAATATGCACACGACCATAGAATGGCAGGAGATGGTGCTCACATAAAGAATAGAATTCAATATTTTTAACCAAGACCATTTCACGGTTGTCTGATGGGAAAACCGCATTATTGGTCACTTCTTCAAGCGTCTGGCTATAACCAGACGTGAGATATGAAAAAGCTTTAGCAGCACGCATAGGCGTATCTTTAAGACCTGGGCGATTCAGATCTTCACCAACGGCAGTAAGAATGTTAGCGTAGGATTGCTGCATAGACATAAGACGTGTTCACTTACACTGAGAGATTGAACAAGGTCGGCATTGTAGCAGAAAACTATTGCAATGCCTTCATTTAAGGATAAATCCGATTACTGTTTGAACTTTGGATTTTTTTCCGCACGTTTCAGCAAGACCAGCACTGCGCCTGTTCCGCCCTGATTTTCAGGCGCGCTGACAAAGGCCAGCACATCACGGTGCTGACGCAGCCAGCTGTTGACATGGGTTTTTAAAATGGCTTCAGGCCCTTTCCCATGCACGATTTTCAGCACATTTTCATTGTTGTCCTTGGCCATCTGAATAATCTGCAGCACAGCGCTGCGCGCATCTTCAATGGTGCAGCCATGCAAGTCTACCGCTTCAAACCAGCGCAAATTGCCGGCTTTCAAATCTTCAAAAACGCGGTGCTGCAGGGTGGCAATGCGGTAGCTCAGCTTGGCTTGGCTGGCGACAGGATTGAGCATGGCCTGAGTATCTGACAGCAAAGCCTCATCTGTTTCCATCGGGCCAACGGCTGCTGCGCGTTTAGCCAAGGTTTGCGCGTCGGGTTTTCGTTTGACAGCTGTTTTGACCGTTTTTGCAGTATTGCCGGACGCCATTTTCTGCACGCCTTGCATTTGCTTGCGGAAAAAGTCTAAATCTTCCTGCTGTTCCTGTTCGGGTGTTTTTTCTATAGGCGCAACCGGTTCTGGCGCGGGCGCCGGCTTGCTGATTTGCTTTTTAAATGCATTCAGTAAGTTGTATTGTTCTTTGGACAGCGAAGAATCGTGTTTGCTCATAATGGATAAAACAGGGAAGATGCAAAAAATATTGCTAAATTATAGTCCGAAATGGCCTTGATTTGAACTCATGTCATGCGTGATATGATTTAAGCGTTTTGGCTGTATGCATTAAATTGAAAGCAAACGCCCCGCAGTTTGAGCAAGAAAATGTTAATGCTAGCGAATACACTAAAAATAACTTAGATTCTCAAATGAAGTGCAACAGAGATTAAATTATTGGAAGGAAGCAAGATGAGCTAGCATTTTGCTTCCGACCGACCAAAGTCAAAGCTGCATCATGAACTATACTCATCTCACTCTAGAAGAAAGATATCAGA
>JASLHF010000177.1 GCA_030152275.1 Acinetobacter sp.
AATTTCTAAGCTGCCTGTATGGCAGTGAACATCCGCAGGACGACAAAATCACGCGGCTGGGATTTCTAAGCTGCCTGTATGGCAGTGAACTTTGCCGTAAAAACCAAACAATAAATCTATTATTTCTAAGCTGCCTGTATGGCAGTGAACCGTATCAGTCGATGTATAAATCTACTGAGGATTTTCTAAGCTGCCTGTATGGCAGTGAACCTAAGGTATCGAGCCTGCGTAATTCGTATTTTTTTCTAAGCTGCCTGTATGGCAGTGAACGCTCAAAATTTACGTGCTGTGCAATATGTTTCTTTCTAAGCTGCCTGTATGGCAGTGAACCCGAGTTACACCGCGCAGCAATGTCAGTCGATTTTCTAAGCTGCCTGTATGGCAGTGAACTCTTCAAGTTTTCCACAAATCTCTCCTAAAGCTTTCTAAGCTGCCTGTATGGCAGTGAACTTTACTTTTATACGGTAGGGCAGCATATTGTTTTTCTAAGCTGCCTGTATGGCAGTGAACAGCAAAACAATATTGCGATTTGCCCTAAAGGTTTTCTAAGCTGCCTGTATGGCAGTGAACGAATGGGGGCTTTAGATGATTTTAATAAAACTTTTCTAAGCTGCCTGTATGGCAGTGAACTTGATCTGCAATTTCAGAGTTTTAAAATTTATTTTCTAAGCTGCCTGTATGGCAGTGAACAGTCTGAGTTTCGACGCAACGTATGCCACACTTTTCTAAGCTGCCTGTATGGCAGTGAACAAATCGCTTGGCTATCAAACCACTCAGACATTTTTCTAAGCTGCCTGTATGGCAGTGAACTTTGAGCAGTTTGATAAGTCTGCCTTGCAGTTTTTCTAAGCTGCCTGTATGGCAGTGAACTAAAGCCCCTTTCGGGGCCTTTGTTATGCTGTTTTCTAAGCTGCCTGTATGGCAGTGAACTGAGTCATGATTAAGGATTACGCAAAGCATAATTTCTAAGCTGCCTGTATGGCAGTGAACCAATGCGACTGCTGCCAAAGTGATTAAAACACTTTCTAAGCTGCCTGTATGGCAGTGAACAGTAATTTATTTTTTAAAATGACTGTGATAACAATGCTTTAATACTAAAAATAACGGGTATACCCAATTTTCTAGCATCACCATAAGTCATTGATTTTACTAATCTATTAATGAATAAGAAAAAATTGGGTAAAATCTTCTTTCACCGCCGACTGAATATAACTCAATTTCCAAATAAAAGTTAACAGAATAAAATGAGAAGCACACTTATGCTGCTGTCTTAAAAACGTATCTGCCTAAATATTAAAGCACTCAAATAAGGTCTAATATAATGAATATTCAGCTGGCATTTAGCGCTTTAAATTTCTAAGATTGATAATTTAATTGTATCCTCTGGCAAATCAGGCTAACCAATCCATGCTGCTTTATTAAGGCCGCCAAAGCAGCTTGGCCTGCCTCTTTAGGCGCAGACAAATGTGTGTTTTCATAAGCAGAAACCAAGTCGCCAGACTGATGAATCAGTCTGCAGCCATTTATTTGGGGACTCTATGCTTGAATCACAGTGCATCATGTGTATTTAACATGTATTTTTAAATTATACAGATGCTGCCTAAAATCATTGTATACTGCATTTTTCTTATGAAATATGGCTCGGCCAACTAATTTGGCCTTGACCCGAAGTGATTTTCAAATGAATACTTTATTGCTCATTACCTCTCCACCTGCTTCGATTCATGCATGGCATGCTTTAGGTTTAGCGCAAGCTCTGCACCGTAAAAATGAATCTTTCCGTGTGTTTTTTTATCAAGACGGCGTTGCAGCTGCTAATGCATTGCAGTGGGCTCCAGATGATCAGCGAAAATTAAGTACAGAATGGCAAAAACTGAACATTCGCTTGCCGGTATGCGTCAGCGCAGCTTTAGCGCGCGGCATCACAGATGCCGAAAATGCGCAGCGCCATCAGCTTCAACAGCATAACCTTGCACAAGGTTTTGAATTGGTTGGATTGGGCGAACTGGCAGACGCAGTACAGACTGCTGAGCGTTTGATTCAATTTTAAAAGCATATTAATTACAATTGCGCATTCAAAAAGGGTTATTGTGTGAAAACTGTTCTTGTCATTTTAACTCAGGCAAATTTAGCCAGCCTGCAAGTGCATGAGAGCCTGTCTGCGGCTATGGTATTGGCCACATTTGGCTGTGAAGTAAAAGTACTCCTTCAAGATGCCGCCTTAAGCCTGCTGGCATCAACGCTAGAATTTAATCAGCTTCAGCATGCATTTAAAGTTGCATCCAACATGGTAGACAGCTTTGAATTTTATGATTTAACACCCATATTCATTGAACAAAAAAATCAGCAGCACGCTTTTGTGCAGCAGTCCGAACAAGAGTTAGAATTTGTCCAGCTCAATGCCGAACTGATCCGGAAATTTGACCATGTATTGTATTGGTAATCCAGTATATATCCTCTGCTTAACACTGTTAGATTGAATAAAATCAGTAGAATGAATCACCTGAATATTGCTAAAAAATATTGAGTATATCCGTAATGAACACAGCGCAAAATTCTGAACCGACCCTATTTTTAATCCAGTCCAGTTATGCCGCCAGCACAGCTGCCCTGCAAAAGCTGGCACAAATGCATATGCCGGGCGATTCGGTCGTGCTTATGGGAGAAGCCGTTATGTTCGCAGCGCAAATTGCAGAAACATATTCGGACGTCGCTATTTTAGAAAATGAAGCGCAGCTGCTAAATGACGAAGTTTTAAGCGCATCAAATCTGCAAACGCTCAGTTATGATACATTTGCTTCGCTGTGCCTACAGCACCAGCGCTGTGTGAGCTTAAAATAAACTTAGATTCAAAATATACGGTTAAGCACATGAATTTAGAACTCGATCAAGACGGCCATTTAATCGATTACACTATTTGGAATGAACAAGTGGCACAGCAGCTGGCCAGCACCTTAGATCTTGAACTCAGCCCGTGGCATTTTGAAATTTTACAGGCCGTCCGGCAGTTTTATCAGCAGTTTGGCCATTCTCCTGCAACCCGCCCGCTCATTAAGTTTTTAATGAAGACTGTCAGCCCAGATATTAACAATGCTGTGTTGCAGGAAAAATTTAAAACTGGCCTCGTTGCACGCCATCTCAGCCGTTTAGCAGGCGTTCCTAAACCAGCCAATTGTCTTTAATTTATTTTTAAATTGTTCTGCGGATGCATTTACTGGCTGAGTACTGCGCCCATCCAAATACATAATGGACTGTACATAAATTTGGCTGCATACTTCTCAGTGTTAAATTGCTAAAGGCCTATACATTTAAGCCAATTTATTGGCCCACTAATTTGGCCACATTCGGTTCAATCAAATACAATTTATCTATTTTGAATGATTAGGCCAATACTGCTCAAGCCTCAATACTGAATTGCGCTTTAACACAGTAAAAACAGGCAGCAACGCCGAATGACCTATGCTTGCTTTTCTTGCAGTGCTTTAAAATAAACCGGCGTAAAAGCGCTTTTTACTTGTTTGGCATGAACTTCACCGCGGCATTCAGAACAAACCAGCACAGGCGTAAACTGGTGACCGCAAGCGCTATGTATAAAATGTACCGGCGCCCCCTGCCCCTGATCCATCCATTTATCTGCCCATTTCGCCATGGCCAGCAAGACTGGATACAGCTCTAGTCCTTTTTCGCTCAGACGATATTCAAAGCGCTCTTGACGCTCGAAATAGGGCACTTTGACTAAAATACCATGCTCGACCAAACGCTTTAGACGCTCCGACAGTACATGGCGCGTTATGCCTAAGTGCGCTTGAAAATCATCAAAACGGCGCATGCCCATAAAAGCATTGCGTATGATCAGCATCGTCCATCGGTCACCCAGTACTGAGAGTGTGCGCGCAATCGAGCAAGGCTGGTCACCAATTTCTTCCCATTTCATTTCAATTACCCGCGCAAAGATTATTGCCGTTAAAATTAATAGATTCGTATACATTTGAAAAGGATATTTTCAAATACGCCAATAAGTCAGTGAATAAATTGCGTTGTGGTGTCAGCTTGGCCCGTATTTTCCAAGCTGCCAATTTTTTCAGCTATAAATGCAGCAGTAAACTTTATCAGCTCATGTATTGCTGCAGCATAATTTTTTCTATATTGCTAAAGCACTGTTTAGAAACGGATCTGATCTAAATGATGCTCAATAATTTCCAGCCAGGCCTTTGATGCTGGAGTCATCGCCACAGAAGTATTCCATGCCATGCTTAGCAGCCAATTTAGCTCAGGATTTTCCAGCAGGCTGGTATTGTATTTTTGCGAATCCAGCTGATCACAATAAATTTTTGGAAGCAACGCAATGCCCACATTGGACTCGACCATTTTGGCAATAAAATCCCACTGGCTGCTTTTACACACAACATGAGGTTCAAAGCCAGCATCATGGCAGGCCTGCACAATCACTTGGTTTAAGGTAAATGTATCGGCATACAGCAAAAAAGATTCTTCCTTTAGCTCAATTAAAGACACTTTTTCACGTCCGCGCCAATGAGAGGTTTTACTGGACAGCAAACATAGAGGCGAATCCATAATTTGAATACCGCCAAAAGACGGTTTTAAATGCCCCAGCACAATTCCCATATCCAAACGCTTCTGCAAAATAGCATCTTCAATACCTGTAGCGCCAACCTCCAAAAAACTCAGTTCAATATGCGGATACTGCTTATGAAATTTTGCAATTAAGCTGCTCAGCAGCACAGAACCCAATGGCGGTAAACCTAGCGTCAGCTTGCCCTGCTTCATTTGCCGAACCTGCTTAACCGTTTCTTTAATCTGTTGCTGTTCTTTTAACATGAGCAATGCATGACGATAAATTTTTTCGCCTATATAAGTCAGCACAGGCTCTCGCTTTCGCCCTGCCTCACCTTTATGAAACAGCGGCGCGCCGATTTCATCTTCCAATTGACGAATCATTTTACTAATCGTTGGCTGTGTCACATACAACGCTTCAGCAGCCTGACTGAAGCTTTGCTTGTCTACAATTGCGGTAAAGGCCTGCAGCGCTTTAAGATCCATAAAATTATTCTAAAAAAGCATAATTAAAAATTAATTATTCATAATTAAATATAACAGTCAAATTTAAAATAGCACTATTCCAATAAATCGAGCCTTGTATGAACCGTTTCACTGCACTGTCAGCCTACAGCCATTTGACTAAATTGCTGGCCCAGCTTGCCCTGCTGATCATTATTTGGTGCTTTGGCAACTGGCTGCAAAAATGGCTTCATTTACCAGTATCAGCTGGCGTCATTGGCCTGTTTTTGCTGCTGCTGGGACTGCTGAGCGGTGTCTTTAAACTGCAATGGATTAAAACTGGCTCCGATTTTATTTTGGCGGAACTGGTATTGTTTTTTATTCCATGCGTTGTCGGCTTAGTGAAGTATAAAAATCTGTTTTTGACTCAAGGCTGGCAAATGGTCGCCGCTGTAGTCGCCGGCACGCTGTGTGTGATGGCCGTAACTGCATATATCGTTTATTTAGGCTTTAAATTTGAAAACTTTATAAAACGCAAAGAGATCAAATCTGTCCGCAGCCATCACCATGCTACAGAGGAAAATTAAGATGAATAGCATCTCAATTTTATGTTTTGTATTGACACTAGCAGGCTATGTTCTGGTCAAAAAACTGCACCGTAAATATCCTTATATGTTGTTATCGCCTGCGCTGTTTGTACCTTTCCTAATGATTATCTTTATGGGGGTCTTTCATATTTCTTATGACACTTATATGCAAGAAAGTCAGTGGATTGTGTGGATGCTCGGGCCAGCAACCGTTGCTTTTGCTATTCCTATTTATGAATATCGGCAGATTATAAAAGACCACGCGGTTTCAATCAGCTTAGGCATGGTGGCAGGCATGGTGGCAGGTGTGGTCAGCTCGTTCTACTTGGCACGGCTATTTCATTTTGATACAGAAACATCTTTTAGCTTGATGGCGCGTTCTATTTCAACCCCTTTTGCGATGGAGCTGACTCAAAATATCGGTGGTTCAGTTGAATTGGTTATTTTATTCACCATGATTACAGGCATTGCAGGAGTTGCATGTGCAGATTTGGTACTCGCAGGCTTAAAACTTCATTCACGCTTTGCTCAAGGCGCAGCGTTGGGTAATGCCGCTCATGGTTTTGGTACAAGTAAAGCGTTCATGCGCCATAAAGAAGAAGGTGTAGCTGCGTGCCTGAGCATGGTTCTTTCTGGAATATTTATGGTGTTATTTGGCCCTTCAATTATTCATCTTGTCATTTATGTTTTAGCTTAAATAGAACTTGATTACCTAGCTTAAAAAGGACTTCGTTTGAAGTCCTTTTCTTTTAAAAGTACAAAGTTAAATAGAGTACTTAGCCCGCCCAATAATGCAGTCCAATCACAAACGCCATCAGACTCGATAATTCTGAGATTTCAATTGCTGCGCCAATGGTATCACCTGTGACACCGCCTATCCGCTGAATAAACTTGCGACGCAAATAAGCCAAAGTCACAACAAAAACCACAAGGCTAATTAGCCCAACCCATGAAAAATAAAGACAGGCAGCTAAACACAGCAGAAACACCGCCAATGCCCAAGCGCGGGGTATGTATTCTGCCATCGATGAACCCAAGCCTTTTTCACGAACATATTGGGTGCTGAGAAATAAAAATAGCGGCGCAAGCCGGCCTAAAATTGGAAATAAAATTAACGCCAAAAACTGCTGCTTTTGCAGTAATACATAAAGGGCTGACCATTTTAATAAGCAAATAATAACTAGACTCAGCACACCTATCGGGCCACAGGCAGGATCTTTCATAATCTTTAGCGTGCGCTCAGCATCACCGAAGCCACCCACCCAAGCATCGGCAGTATCTGCCAGGCCATCTAAATGCAGACCACCTGTTAGCCAAATCCAAACCACCAAAATAATACTGCTGAGTAAAATAATCGGCAGGCTTTGTAATGTAAATGCGATCAGCGCTAATATGCTGCCAATGATTAATCCCACCACAGGATAAAACAGCAAAGATTGACCATTTTGCTGTTTGCTCGGCATGGCTTTGAGTTGAATCGGAAACGTCGTCAAAAACTGTAAAGCAATAAAAAATGGCGTCATTTTCTTTGCCCCCAAAGACGAATATCTGCTGCATCGTAAATGCTAAACGCGTTCAGCTGTCCCAATTCAGCAGTCATTTTTAACAGATCATCCAACGGTTTTTGCTCAGCCAAACATTTTAAAAGTTTGATCACGCCGCCATGCGAAACCAGCAATACCCGCTTCCATGTATTTTTCTGAGCAAGCTGTACAATTTGTTGTATGCCTAGATCTATACGCTGTTGAAACTGTTGCAGGCTTTCTGCATTCGGTGGTGTATATGTACTTGGACTTTGCCAAAACTCTGCCAACAGTTCGGGATTTTGTTGATAAATTTGCTCGGTAGACACCGCTTCCCAATCACCAAAATGCATTTCTTGAAATTGTGCATTTTGAAATAAAGGAAGATTTAACTGGGTAGACAAGTCCTGAGCAAATAAATGACAGCGCTGTAAATCTGAAGTAAATATAGCATCCCAAGCTGGCAAACTGTGCACATGAATGTCACGCAATGCAGCCATTATCGTTTGCTGCATTTGCTGCCAGCCTTGCTCTGTCAAGGCATCATCGGTTGAGCCACGCAAAGTATGGCTCAACTCAGTTTCTCCATGACGCAGAATATCTAAACGGAAATGTTCCATTTAAACTTTTTCACCAATGACAGCAGCTTGCGCAAATGTTGCCATATTGTTATGTAGACTGCATGCCAAGCGAATTACGCCTAATGCAGCGCCTGCACCGCTGCCTTCACCTAAACGTAAATTCAGCTTGAGTAATGGATTTGCATTCAGCTCCGATAATAAACGCACATGACCGTACTCCGCCGACTGATGTCCAAACAGCATCCAATCACGCACGGCAGGATTCAAATGCACCGCTAGTAAAGCCGATACTGCGGTAATAAAACCATCGACCACCATCGGCAGGCCTAATTGCGCACAGCGAATATAAGCACCGGCCATGGCTGCAATTTCTAAACCGCCCACAGCACACAGCGCTTTAAATACATCATTTCCAACATAGTCTTTATGCAATGCTAAAGCCTGATCAATGACATGCTTTTTATGTGCTAACTGTTCAGCGCGAATACCTGTACCCACACCGGTTAATTTTTCTGCAGGCTCATTCAACAAAAAACACGCCACTGCTGAAGCTGAACAAGTATTGCCAATACCCATTTCCCCTGCGACATAAATAGACGCACCCGCTGCTACGGCATCTTCAACGCTTTTACGCCCAAGGTTTAAAGCTTCAATGCATTGCGCTTCGGTCATTGCTACAGTTTTGGCAAAGTTTGCTGTGCCTTGTGCAATACAATAACGCTCTACACCTGCATATTCATATGCTGCGCCCACAGAACCGCAGTCAATTACTTGCAATTTGGCTTGGTATTCTTTGGCAATCACGCTGATACATGCGCCACCAGTAGTGAAGTTTTGCAGCATTTGGCGGGTCACCGCTTGCGGATAGGCTGAAATATTTTCTTCCATTACGCCATGGTCTCCAGCAAAAATCGTTATCCATGGCAAATCAACTTGAGGTTTTACCGTGTTTTGCAGCGCAGCCAATTGAACTGCGGTATTTTCCAATTCAGAAAGTGAACCCGTTGGTTTGGTCAGTTGTAACTGATGTGCTTCAGCCTGTTGTTTTGCGTCCATACTTGGTTGTTTACATGCTTCAAGCCACCAGCTCATTTACTTTCTCCTTTTAACACCATAGGAAAACCTGCCACACAAAACATCACATGCTCAGCAATCTGACCGAGCTGTTGATGTAAGCGACCAGATTCATCGACAAATTTACGACTGAGCTGCCCCATCGGTACAACGCCCAGTCCAGTTTCATTACTGACTAAAATAATTTCGGATTTTAATGTTGGAAGCACTTCAAGTAATTTTTGGCATTGCTGCGGCTGAAAATCTTTCCGTTCATTCAGCAATAAATTACTCATCCATAAGGTCAGGCAGTCCACCAAAATCAGTTGATTGGCTTGATCAATTTGCACTAGGCAATCGGCTAAATATAGCGGTTCTTCAACTAGCCCCCAATCTGCAGGACGGTCTGCTTGGTGATGCTGAATTCGCTCACGCATTTCATCGTCATAGGCTTGCGCTGTCGCTACATACGTCACACTTAAGCCACTGTCTTTGGCTTTTTGTTCAGCCAATCGGCTTTTACCTGAACGTGCTCCGCCTAATATCAATTGAATCATGCTGTTTGCTGTTCCTTATCGAAGTCTTGAATATGACCTAACAATAGATATTGTTCATAAACAGTTAATGGCCCTTGTAATAACTGTGCCTGATAACTGCCAAAACTTAACTGCTGAAAATCAATATTAAATTGCTGTTGTTGCAGTTTAGCAATGCGAGCAAATACCTCATCACTGTTCATCGCCTGTTGATATAAACCTAATGTGATATGCGGACAATAGTCGATGGGTGCAATTTCATCGCTATTCATATTTAAACATTGTCGAATCTGCGCAAGTTGAGCAAAATCATCCTGAATTTCAATAAATAAAGCACTTTGAAAACTATTGATTTGACCTGTTTTCAATTGAATATCAGTGAAGGATAACTGCTGAAGCTGTTGCCGCTGTTGTTTGAATTGTTGCTCGGAAAAATTATCGTTATATGCGCTTTTTTCGGCAGCCAAAATAGAATCTGCAGTATTTAAAGCATTAAAAAAACCACAAATAAATAACGTAATATGAAATTGACGGTTATTCGGTGTGTAAAGAATATCTGAGAATTGCTCTCTAAGTGCAGTTAAATAATCTAATAAAGCAGGATCGAGTATTTCTAAATACCATAACGCATAATGCTCACGTCCCAAATGCCACTCAGGATAGTCCTGATTCAGCGTAGGTACGACTGGCTTTGATGGTTGAAGAAACACAGCTTAATCACTTGAAAATTAATACTGTTTATTAAAACATGAAATGAAATCGACTTGATTGGCTTTTGATTTAGTAATATTCATCTAATACTGAATTTCATTCATTTCAATGTATATTGCGCAGTTTTGTCTAAACTGACATGGCCTTTGCACACACACCAGCAAATGCGGCAAAGCATCTTGCCGGGCTGAACCAGCTGAAAATAAGCGTGTAAAACCCAAACCTCAACTTAGCGCTGATGAGGTAACAATTGTTGAAGACCGATCATTTTAGACATCGGCAGTTTCCGGTACTGCCGGCAATGTTTGCTTAATCATAAAAAATCCCATTAGGCTGAATATCATCAAAAGTAAAAAATAGTACGGTAACGGTGCGTGCCATTGATATAGTCCAGTGCTAATCAAGGGGCCAGCCATAAATCCAAGCGCCTGCGTGGCGGTACAAAGGCCTGCCACTTTAGCCTGCATATGTTCTGGGGCAGTTTGCGCCGCGCCGGCAGTAAATGCAGGAATCAGGCAGGCTACAGCAATACCATACAGCACATAAGCGCTTTGAAATTCAAAAACGGTTTGGCTAAATACCGAAATACACAGCGCGGTGGCCATTATTATCAGGCCTGTCCAAAGCAAGCGCTTCAACGGCCATTTCAGGTATTTAGAAATCAGCAGCTGCATCATCACCAATGAAACGCCAACAACCAGCGAACAGTGTGCAAAATACACCGCCGCCTGACTGATACTGGCCTGAAAACGGTCTTGCAGATAAAAACCAGCCGTTAAATTGACAGTGACTATAATTAAATACAGGCTAAAACCTAAAATCAGCCACGGAAGCGTGCGCGAAAGACTAAATTCAGCTTGGCCATCTGCGGGGATACTTTCATCGTTTTGCTTCTGCTCGCGCGGTCTAAACTGTTCGTTTTGTACCGGATAAAGCGCCGTACGGTCATAACGCAGCACAATGAGCATACTCATGCCCAATAATATGACAACTGCAGCCCAAAGCGGCGCCAGCATGCCCCAAGCCAGCATGAGCGTAGTTAAAAATGGCCCAATAATCACACCAATACTGTTCAGCGCGCCAAATGTTGACATCACTTGTGCACGCGCCTGCTCATGCGCATAGCGTGTCATCACATACGTTTGCAGTGCGATTTGCGGCATTGCCATGAATACGCCGGTGCCGGCGCGCACCGCCATTAAGCCCGCAAACAGCAAACCGAGCGATATTTCAGCATGCATGCCATACATGAGCACGGCAGCAAACAGCCCCCAGGTCAAAGCCATGCCGCAAAATCCCGCACTCAGCAGCTGATAGATTGTGAAGGCGTTCCGTTTAGAAAAATACAGCGCTGCTGCGGCCATCCATAAAGCCCCAATGGACACCATCGCGCCGCCTTGCAGCTCGCTCAGTTTCAGCTGGCGCACTAAAGGCGCCAGCAAAGGCAAAATCATGGAAAAGCTTGCGCCATTAGCAAGGCTGGCTGCGCTAAAAATTATATTATTTTGCTTCATTCTTATTCGCCATCCGGCGGCATTCTTTTTTATTCGCTGCAACTTATAAAGCAAAAAAGGCTGCCAGCGCCACTATTTTTTGCAGCTTTATGATGCTATTGATGATTTTTTGATGAGAATGCTCATATATAGCAAGGCTTTATATTGGAAAACAGAATACTCAGCGAATTTAAAACCGTTCAACTCCCTGATTTTCTTCCAGTAAATATATCATTAAGCTGCCACGAAAAAAGCCCAATCGCAGATTGGGCTTTTCATTTGCTATTTGTCTTTATCTATCCAATGCAGCACTGTGGTTTGAACCTGCTGTTTGCTATCAGATTCTCTTTTTTAACATGTACTTAATTCCAGCATGACCACTAAATTTGCTATTGCAAAGGTTTTCATCATTTTGCTTAGACCGAATTAAAACTTTACGGCAGCAAAGTTTGAATATTCCACTGTTCGTTTTTGCTGCTCAAGAAATAACATACTCACTCAAACTGCGTTTTAGTAACTCTATTTTAGTAACTCTATGATTGGTCACGGATAGACAAAATCAGCAATGCACAATCATAGAAAACGCTATATTCATTACAGCGCTTGTATCCTATTGATTATTCATCAATAACACCAGTAAAGCTGGCGCCCAATACCTTAGCCAGATCCTGCGGTTTCAGCCCGATATCCAGGCCGCGCTTGCCGCCGCTGACATACATTTTTTCTAGTTTTTGTGCAGAAGCATCAATCACCGTTTTCAGGCGTTTCTTTTGTCCAACTGGACTAATGCCACCCACCAAATAACCAGTTAAACGTTCAGCATCTTTCGGATCCGCCATTTTTAATTTTTTACAGCCAAACACCGAAGCAACTTTTTTCAAATTGAGTTGATATTCCACAGGCAATACAGCAACAAAGTAATTCTTATCGTCTGTTACCATTAGCGTTTTAAATACTTCATCAACACTTAAGCCTAATTTTTCAGCAGCTTCTAATCCAAAGCTTTTTGCATCTGGATCATGTTCATATTCATGAATTGAAAATTCGATTTTATTTGATTTTAACAGTTTAGTTGCAGGAGTCATTGCTTTTAAGTCATTCCATTACTACGACATGGCAAGGTGAATTATATGCCTTTTTCAGTTCTTATAGACTAATTTGCATAGAATTTCATGAGTTAAACAAATCATAAAATGCTATGCTTATTTCTTTCAAACGACTCCAAAACGTGTTCTTCAACTGCTCTAGGCTTCATGTAACCCAAATTTTTTAAAAATACGCATTCGACGTTTAGGATGAATATTCGCCTTAGTTAAATCCCCGTCATAATGATCATAAACTCGTTTATCCATCATCTTGAACCATAATGAGGGTACCAATGCTGGAATTAACATGGTTGCATAACCGCTTGGCAATTCTGGTGCTTCATCAAAATGCCGCAGTGCCTGAAACGGACGGGTTGGATAGGCATGATGGTCAGAATGACGCTGCAATTGATACAGAAATAAATTCGTCACAATATTATTATTGTTCCAACTGTGTTCAGGCATCGTTCGTGCATAACTGCCATCGGCCTTTTGCTCGCGTTTTAAACCATAGTGTTCAATATAATTAATAATTTCAAACAGGCTCACACCATAAAATGCTTGTGTGACTAAATACGGCGTGACTCGCGCACCAAACATTTTGAGCATAGCGGCATGAAAACCGGCACTCATTGCCCAACCATGAAATAGCTCATTTTCTTTGGAAAAGAAGCTTAAACCTTTACGTTTTAATCGCTGTGTTTCAATTTGAATCGCTGACTTAATTCCGCCAAATACGGTACGTGGCCAAAACTCATAAAAGGTTTCGCCCATTTTAGAAGATGCTGGATCTTCAGGCGTTGCCGCACGTTTATGGTGACCGTATGGATGTTCGATCCGGAAATGGCTGTAACCCAAAGGTGCGAGCGTCGCATGCGCCCAATAATGATCTTTCTTATGCGGACGATGGCAGAGTTCATGCGCTGTATTTACGCCAACACCATTAATTGCGCCCATCGAAATACCCAGCAGCAATTGATCCATCAGTGATACATCTTTACGTGTCACTACATAACCAGCGAAAGCGTTCGCAGCCATTTGTAGCGGAATAAACAGTTTTACAATACGGTCATAATACGGATCATTGACCAAGACTTTAATATCATCATCTGTTGGATTGTTGGCATCATCACCAATCAACGCATCTAAAGCGGGAATGATCACATGCAGCAACAGCGGCCCACCCATTGCAAACAATTTTTTTGTCGATTTTGGGCCAAAATGATAGCCAGCTAAAATCCCCATTCCAATAACAGATAAGCCTGGACTCAGTAGCCAACCATAGCGTTTTTTATCTAAAACACTGCCAATTTTCTTTTCCAATTGTGCAAGCTGCTGTTCATTTAATTTTACCGGCGCATTCATGCTCTTGACTTCCCTATTGACTTCTTCTGTGTTTATATTCAACAAATAAGGATTGCGATAACAGTTTTAAGCGTCCAGAAAAACTATGTGATCGTCTTTGGCATGTATGGATATATGCTGGCCTTCAAGCACATAAAGATGATGTTTTACTATAAAATTAAGATGAGTAAATATTTGAAATATGGATGCTTTAAGTAAAATTTTTGATGATATTCATTTACACCGTTCAGAATATATTTATCTAAAATCTAAACAAGCGTGGTCATTTCAGTTCCAAGATCATGGCGCAATGATTGCCTATGTTGTTATAACAGGTCAGTGCTTAGTACAACTCAACAATGAACAGATTCAACTCGAGGCTGGCGATTTATGCTTAATTCCATCTGGCCAAAATCATCAATGCCGATCTATCCATACTGACCCTTTAGTTGAGTCACTCAACATCACACCGCTCTTTCAAGAAAAGCGACATAAAACTGTAGATTTAAATCCGTCCGAATCAGATACAACTGAAGAATTATTGATGCTCGCGATTCGTGGGCATGTTGATAGCATTATGGCGCGTCCACTTTTTAATGCATTACCGAATATTTTGCATATTCAGCACATTATGAGCAGTACTGCACCGGAATGGCTGCAAATCGGTTTGCAGTTTTTAGCGGTTGAAGTGAATCAAATTCGTCCAGGCCGTGACAAAATTTTAGATCATTTAGTGAGTATCTTATTTATAGAGTGTGTTCGTGATTATATTGCCGCAATGCCGGACTCAAATAACTGGTTACATGCACTGAGTCATCCTGAACTGTCAAATGCCCTTGCTGCCATACATGAACAGCCACAACAGCCATGGACGGTAGAAAGTTTGGCTGAACAATGCTGTATGTCGCGTTCGAAATTTGCAGGGTTATTTACCCAAATAGTTGGCGAGACACCATTGGCCTATTTGCAGCAGCACCGTTTACGTCTGGCTGCGCAACATTTAAAAATGGGCCAACTCACCATTCAGCAAATTGCCCATCGTATTGGTTATTCATCTGAGACCGCTTTTAGCCAAACTTTTAAAAAGTTTTATGACCTCACACCGACCCAGTATAGGCAGCAATTTCAAGTACAGAAAATTTCAGTCAATTAAAATTCCACATTTGATGTAAAACGGAATAATAGAAACACATTCATTCGACTCAAACCCGTTAGGGATTTAATGTATTCAGAATAGACTGTACAGGATCTTCACTGTTACCGGCCAATAATTGCTTATGCATGGTTAAATGCTGCATCGACTGAATTTGCGCTGTTTCAATATTCATCAATTTTTCAATTTCAGCCGCTAAATTTTCAGGTGTAGCATAATGCTGAATCAGTTCTCGAATGACCTTTTTACCCGCAATAATATTGGGTAAAGAATAATAAGGTATTTTGATCAAAAACTTCACCACATGATACGTCAGCCAATTCAGCTTATAAAATGTCACCATTGGACGGTGTAATAACATGGCTTCTAATGTCGCTGTACCCGATGCCAAAGCCACAATATTCGACGCATTCATCACTTGACGGCCAATTTTAGATTCGGTGTCAGTATTTTCCATCAAGCAAACTTTGGCTTGTAAAGCTTCAGGATAGTGCTGCAACAAAGCCTCGATTTGTTGCTTACGCGCGTCATTAATGGCTGGAATTAAGAAGATATATTCAGGATACTTTTTGCTGACGATCTCTGCTGCAGACAGAACCAATGGCCCCAAGCGTTCGATTTCTCCACGTCGGCTACCCGGCAATAGCGCAATATGTTTCTGCTCTGGATTCAGACCCAGCTCAGCTTTTGCTTCCGCCAGCGGATTGCTCAATGGCAGCTGACTTGCCAAAGGATGCCCGACAAATGCCGCAGGCACATCCCATTTTTTATAAAAGGCTTTTTCAAACGGAAATAGACACAACACCAAATCAATGCTGGCTTTGATGCCATGCACACGGCCTTGACGCCACGCCCATACTGAAGGACTGACATATTGCACGGTTTTAATCTGTAGTTTTTTTTGTTTCAGGCTTTTAGACAGTCTTAAATTAAAATCTGGTGCATCAATGCCGACAAATACATCGACGGGCTCTTTTGACCACGTTTCTACCAAACCATCACGCACTGCAAAAAGTTTTTTAATGTCTTTTAGAACTTCAACAATGCCCATGACTGATAAAATATCCATCGGATAATAGCTTTTAAAGCCTTCAGCAATCATCTGCGGACCACCAATACCTTCAAACTCGGCATCGATCCCCTGCTCACGAAAACTGCGGATGAGTTTTGCACCCAATGTGTCACCGGAAACCTCTCCGACCACAATACCTATTTTTAGTTTCCGATTTTGCAAAAGTCAGTCCTTTTTACTTAATAAATCTTTAGCTATAGATTCTATACGAGTCATGGCGCCAAAGGTAATACGATTTTCTTTAAAAAATTAAGATACCTGTTTGTGTTAGCTGGTAAAAATTATTATTCATTTTGCAATATTTGAAAGCGAAATCTTATGCATAACGCTACGGATTATTCTTACATGAATAGACATTTGCTAATACACCATGACATTAAATAGATGAAGATTTAATCGCCATATCTTTTAATTTTGAAAATTTATTTTAATTAAGCTGATTATATTCATGTTTTTTGGGGAAATATTGGCTATATTGCATAGAAATTTAAAATTAGATCTCCATACACTCTAATTTAAGTTACTTAGATTCTCAAATGAAGTGCAACAGAGATTAAATTATTGGAAGGAAGCAAGATGAGCTAGCATTTTGCTTCCGACCGACCAAAGTCAAAGCTGCATCATGAACTATACTCATCTCACTCTAGAAGAAAGATATCAGAT
>JASLHF010000178.1 GCA_030152275.1 Acinetobacter sp.
TGTAGAAAAACCCAGTACCGGGATTGAGCTTGCGCGCCGTTTTGACCGTTCAATGGGCTTTTTTTGGAATGCAACCCATCAGCAGATTTACCGTGAGCTGAGCGCTATGCAGCAAAAAGGCTGGATCTCTCCGGTTGAAGATGATGACGCCAACAGCCGCAAAAAAACCTATCAAGTCGAACTTCAAGGCCGTACCGAACTCGCAGACTGGATGGTTAAACAAAGTCCGCCTGCCCAGCTGCGTGAAGAACTGATGGTGCGCCTGCGCGCAGAAGCGCAAATTGGCGGAAATACCGTATTGCCAGAGCTGGAACGCCATTTACAGCTGCACCGCGATAATCTAAAACTATATCAAGCCATTTATGCTAAAGATTTTGCCCACACAAATGACCGTGACCGAACACTGTTCATTCATAAGCATATTTTGCAGCTGGGTATCGATTTAGAAATCGGCTGGATTAACTGGCTGGAACAGCTGATTCCAGCGCTAAAGGCTTTTGACCAAAACTGATATTTAAACCTTCAGATCATGGCATGCCGGCTTTTATTCAATGTTCATTAAAACCGTGCATGACTTTATGAGTCATAAGCAAATACATATAAAGCCTGTTAGTTGAAACTGCCGCCGCCTCGCTACACTGTACACAAGCAGGAACGAATCAGCGCGAAGACCGCTCAAATAAAACCAACTAATTGAATAAAAAAGGAATGTCTATGCCCTACTACCGTATGCCTGACGGCGAACAGCTTTATGTGCGTGAATATGGCGCAGGACAGCCAGTACTGGTGCTTTCTGGTCTAGGTATGCAAAGCTGGCAATGGCATCCTTTTTTATACCATTTGCGTGGTCAATTTAAGTTCATCATTCCAGACTGGCGCGGGTTTGGCCGTTCAGCGCAATGCCAAATCCCAGACATGGATGCCATTTCTAGCCATTGGCGCGATATTCATAGCCTGCTGGAACAGCTGCCATATAACAGTTACCGCATCATCGCCTATTCTATGGGCGCGACAACCGCCATGCACGGCATGCGGTATGGTGATTTTTCCAGTTATATTCACAGCTATCTGCACATTGACCAAACCCCAAAAATCCGTACAGACAGCAGTTGGCCGTTTGGTCTATTCGGTGCGCATCACAGCCAATTTAATCAAATATTGAATTCAATTTCACAGGTCTTGAACCGCAATACCGGCAAAACTGCTATCCAGCAAATGAATAAATCAGACCGTATTAGCCTGCTGCAAAGCTGGCTGAACTTTATTGATTTGCAGGCTGGCAGCAAAACTGCACCGTTTTTAATTAAACACGCCTTAAAGCGCCCTTTCCTTCAGCCATATGTATTACCCATACAGCGTTTAGATTATTTGAGCTGGTATATTGAAAATTATCTGTACCATGAGGAAGATTACCGCGAAGCGCTCAGCCAGCTGCGGCAGTCTGCAGTATTTTTTATCGGCGAACAGTCCAAGCTGTATCCACCCGCAGGCCAGCACCAAGTCGCCGGCAATCTGCCAAATGCGCGCATTGTGTCCTTTCACAAATCTGGCCACACGCCGCTGTTGAGTGAGCCGCTAAAATTTTCACGGGAAATTAAAAAATTTCTAAATTTATAGATTTAGAAACTTCTTGGCTAAAATGACGGCTAGATCTTAAATATTCATTGACATTTTGCAACGTTTATATTTAATTTCCATATATTGTTGCAAAAATGGAATATCAAAATGCTTAGCGATTTGGATGATTTTTATTGTTTTGCCCAAGTGGTCGAACATGGCGGTTTTAGCGCTGCCGAACGCGCCACTGACATCCCAAAGTCCAAATTGAGCCGCAGGGTATACAATTTAGAAGAACGCTTAGGCGTGCGCCTCATCCAGCGCAGTTCACGGCATTTTGCAGTGACAGATATCGGCATGAATATATACCGCCATGCGCAAGTGATGATGAATGCAGCTCAGGCTGCCCATGATTTGGTTGACCACCTTAGCACAAAGCCGCGCGGAGTAATTAAAGTCAGCCTGCCAGTTTCAATCGCGCAAAATGAAATGGCCAAAGTTTTGCCGCAATTTTTGAAAATGTATCCGGAAATTAAAATACAAATGATGGTGACTAACCGCCGCGTAGACATCATCAATGAAGGCTTTGATATTGCGCTTCGCGTGCGTGACAATTTAGATGATGACCCTAATTTAGTTCTCCGTAAATTTGAAAGCATCGAACAGCACCTGTTTGCCAGCCAAGCCTACTTAAATCAATTTGGCGACTTGAAACAGCCTGAAGATTTAAGTGAGCATCATATTTTAAGCATGGCAGACGAACATTTAGACCAGCATATTGTGGTGCATGATGATCAGCAGCAGCAAAAGAAGATTCGGGTCAATCCTATCGTGATGGGTTCGGATTTAAGCATGCTGGCCAAACTGGCCTGTCAGGATTGCGGTATTGCGCTGCTTCCGGATACCATTGTGCAAGAGCATCTGCAGTCTGGCGCACTGGTGCGGGTCTTACCAAAGTGGAAAGCGCCCCACGGTATTTTCCATGCAGTTTACCCTTCTCGCCGCGGCCTGCTGCCAGCAGTTCGTGTATTTATTGACCACTTGGTCGAACAGTTCAGCCGTCCAAAAACATAATTCTAATCGCACAGTTGAGTGGGCTTAGTGCTGAACTGTGCAGATAAAATATAATGCTCACAACTATACGCTAGAAATAAAGAGCAAAAAAAAGCCTATCCAAGAGAGGATAGGCTGAAACTTTAAAATCAGAAACTACAGCAGATTCTGTACGGCTAGAATATAAAGAAAAACGCCATCCGTTAAATAGAAATAAGCTCTAAGTCGATATTTTCCATTTCTCGAAAGTCTTTATTTTCAGTACATGCGAACCACCACTTATCGGTTTTAAATATTTGTTTATTTCTCAACCTATTCAATTCGACTAAAGTCTAAACTTAAATTTCAAATCGAAGGATATTCGCCTGTGCCTTCTGGCCAAGGAGAAAGCAATTCAAAACCATGTTCAGTTACTGCCACCATATGTTCCCATTGCGCGGACAGTGAACGGTCAGCTGTTACCACAGTCCATCCATCTTTCAGCTCTTTGGTACGGGCTTTGCCGGCATTGATCATCGGCTCGATGGTAAATACCATGCCTTCTTTCAGCTTAACACCCTGACCCGGCTGGCCATAATGCAGCACGCTTGGCTGTTCATGATAAACCTTGCCAATGCCATGACCGCAGTATTCACGCACAATGGTATAACCTTCCCGCTGCGCCACAGTTTGAATCGCATGGCCAACATCGCCTAAAGTTGCGCCCGGCTTAACAGCATGAATGCCTGCCACCATAGCTTCATAAGTTGTATCCACCAAACGTTTCGCTTCTGGTTTTACTGTGCCGACATAATACATGCGGCTGGTATCGCCAAAATAGCCATCTTTAATGATCGCAACGTCAATATTAATAATATCGCCATCATTCAATACCGTTTTTGGCGAAGGAATACCATGACAGACCACTTCATTAGGTGAAATACAGGTAGTTTTGGTATAGCCGTAATAACCAATATTGGCTGGAATGACTTTTAAAGTATTCACAATAAAATCATTGCAGATATCATCTAAATATTCGGTGGTGACGCCAGGCTTGACATACTTCCCGATCATTTCTAAAACTTGTGCAGCCAAACGGCCCGAAATGCGTAAATTTTCGATGTCCTGCTCAGTTTTAATGGTGATACTGGAAGCTTTCATGGCTTTTTCCTCAAATTTAATGCAAGTGATTATAGACCTTTATTCTGCAATTTTGTTTTTTTAGCGCTTTAAACGATAAATTGGGGTATTTTCTGACCTCAGCATTTGTTTGTTTTATCAACAATTAAAATTTCATCAATAAAAATCATGAGCTTGCTTAAACTTTTTTGTATGATTAAAAATTAATGAATTTTAGTCAGAATCAATTATATAAGTTAAACCTATTGATGAATTTCAACATATGGACAAATAATATTATAAAAAAAATTAATAGGAGGTATAAAATAAACTCCCAAAAAGTGCTCAAATCTACTAAAATTCCCAGCTTTGGTTGAATCCTCTCCCTTAATTTTATGACAAATCTCCGTACACGGGATATTGTTGCCTTAGGTTTTATGACCTTTGCGCTGTTTATTGGCGCCGGCAACATTATTTTCCCACCGATTGTGGCACAGCAAGCCGGTGAACATGTATGGCTGGCTGCTATCGGTTTCTTAATTACCGCAGTTGGCCTGCCTGTAATTACCATTGTTGCATTGTCACGTGTAGAAGGCTCTATACAGCTGCTCAGCTCTCCTCTTGGTAAAGCTGCCAGCATTTTACTCACTGTCATCTGCTATTTAGCTGTTGGCCCGCTGTTTGCAACACCGCGTACTGCTACTGTTTCATACGAAATTGGCTTTTCATCGTATTTTGGCGACTCATCCAGCAGCCTGCTGATCTACAGCGCAATCTATTTTGCTTTAGTCACTCTGGTTTCGCTCTACCCAAACAAAATTTTAGATACGGTTGGCTATTTCCTATCGCCGTTAAAAATTTTGGGGCTAACCATACTTGGCCTTTCAGCATTTTTTATTCCTGCTGGTCAGATCCATCCTGCGATTAATAATTATGTTGCTAGTCCAGTCTCCGAAGGTATCGTCAACGGTTATCTCACCATGGATACTTTGGGCGCTTTGGTTTTTGGCATCGTGATTGTGCGTGCAATTCAATCCCGCGGCGTCAGTGACAAAAAACTGGTTACAAAATATGCCGTCATTGCCAGCCTTATTTCCGGCATTGGTCTGACTTTAGTCTATATCAGCCTCTTCAAACTAGGCATGGGCAGCCATGAAATTGCCCCAAACGCAGCGAACGGCGCAGTGATCCTGCACGCATATGTTCAGCACGCTTTTGGCAATATGGGCGCATATTTTCTTTCAGCGATGATTTTCATTGCCTGCATGGTGACAGCGATTGGCTTAACCTGCGCATGCGCTGAATATTTCTCTAGTTTAACCAAAGTCCCTTATAAAATTTTTGTATTTATTCTAGTTGGCTTCTCATTTGTTATTTCAAATTTAGGCTTAACTAAGCTGATTGCGGTATCCGTACCAGTGCTCAGTGCAATTTATCCGCCTGCAATTGTGGTCATTTTATTGAGTTTTCTTAATAAATTCTTTAACCATCCTGCACGTGTCATTACACCAGTCACTGCTGTTGCACTGATTTTTGGTATTTTTGAGGGATTGAAAGTCGCTGGTTTTGAATTGCCTGAACTGTTGCAAAATCTACCGCTGAATGAACAAAATTTGGCATGGTTTATACCATCACTAATCGTATTGGCCGTGGCCGCGGTAATTGACAAAGCTCATAAATAAATTATAGCGCTGTCTAAAAATCTGCATTTTACCCAAATGAAGATTTTGAACCGATGACTGATAAATGCTGCATTTTATCCAAATGTGCTTTTATTTGTCACACTGCTCCAATTTAGGCCACGTATGCATACACTTTTTTATGGCTTCCACACCAAAAATAAAAATTAGACACATCTGCTTACAATTAATACAAATACAATGATCAATTACAAAAGAATTAAAATTCAATAACTTTAGTCCAAAGAATGCTTACATTTTATTCATTTTTCATGCATAAATTAAAGATATACTTTTCTGTTCTTCGGATCTATGTACTTGGTATATATATTGCTTAGCTCTTATTGAACTGAATCATGCTTAAATTTTACGCTATACCTTGCAACCCTGCTTGGTACACATAAAGGGAACATTATTTCGTTAAATGATAGAGTTATTTTCTATATCAAATGAACTAACATAGATATATGACAAAATTATGACATTTACTATTGAAATGCTCTGAAATAAGCAGTACAACAGTAAATGTATAGCTTACTAAAATAATTGGATTTTAGTAAAAAACAACAAAAGGAGGGGTGGAGATGTTATCCGTACATTTCAATAAAGAATTCTTCATTAACGCTCTAAAGGCCAATAAAAACATGGTGACTTTTTTAAGCACCACTATTGCGCTGATGCTAACGTTATTGATTCAAGGATTAATGCAAGGAAACTTAAGACTTGAATATTTTGGTTATGCCTTAATTGTATCAATGGCTTTTTTTATATGGTCAGTGGTCGACACCAAATACCGCAGCAAAAAGTGTGAAAGCTGCTTAGAAGAATAGACAGATGGATGATTCGTCATCCATCTAAAAAAAGACCCATTTAAAATTTTGATTATAAATAAAATTATAAAATAGAGATAACATAGATAACACTATTACAAAACAACTTACCTATACAAAATCAATCATCGCAGAAAGACTCTTCCACACGCTAAACTTACTTTAGATCTCTTAGAAACAGCTTACTTTATTCACACTCAAAAATTAAATTAGCCTATTCTAATTTTGCTGCTCTTATACATCACAATCTATACCCTAGCCTTATTCAGTATTGCCGATAGCGCCAGAGCACAAACTCATACTCTGATCTGCCCCGCAATTTATAGCGATCTGTTTTGCTAAATTAGTTCCTGATGTATCAACTAAATAAACACCAGAGTATTTTCTGTTATAGAAAACTCATGATAGTTCCCATAATCAGTACTGCTGTTGCACCTAATTCGCCAATGATCAGCAGCAGCATCGCAATAGTCATACTCCATTTGGGTAAAGTCATACGTACGCCCAACTGATGCGGGGTTTTAAATTGGTTGGATGTATCTTGAAGCCAGCCATGCAGCACATAACTGAAGATTGAAAATGCGAAAAAAGCAATATTGATCAAGACACACCACAAATTCAACATTGCAGAAAATACTGAAAAATGCGCTAACACTGCTAAAATCAAGGTAGCCGGTGCATACAGCAAGCTGCTGCGGTGCGCCACATCGACATAGTGATGGGCTCTAAACTGCGCCGAATGCCGAATTTGCCAATATTTCCAAACACCCGTCAGCATTCCTATCCATAAAAAAATACCGCTGGCCACAATTGCACATTTAACTGCTGGCGCCAATACCACCCCACCTATCATATTCGTCTTTCCCTGACTGTGATGCATTCAATCTACCTGTCTTTTACAGGTTTTCACAGTTCGCTGACTTCTTAGTCATATTTTCATCAAGTTTCTTTTTGGAACTTGTGTAGAGTAAATATTGTAAATATAAATCGCCTCTTGATTAATTATGTCTGACTTTGAAACTTTTAATATGATTTGCAAGGATGGTTATAAATTAAGCGCTCGCTTTTATACCCACCATACTGCATCACGCAAGCAATATCCGGTATTAATTTGCCCAGCAACCGGCATTACCAAACAGTTTTATCATTCATTTGCCTTATGGCTAGCAGCGCAAGGTTATGATACTGCTGTATTTGATTTTAGAGGCATCGGCGACTCACTGTATGAGCCATTAAAACAGTCTAAAGCCAGTATTGTGCAATGGGGCCAGCTGGACATTCCTGCCGCCATTGATGCGCTGCTGCAAAAAACCGGTGCATCTCAAGTCATTTTATTAGGACACAGCGCAGGCGGTCAGTTGCTGGGTATTGCGCCAAACCATGCCAAAGTTGCAAAGGTTGTTGCTGTTTCCGGCTCTACCGGACACGTCAAAAACTTAAAGGGTAAAACCAAGACCCTAGCGCCAGTCATGTTTAATCTTATTTTCCCGATTTCACGCCTTGCTTTAGGCTATGGCCCCACACAAGCCATTGGTATGGGGGAAAACCTGCCCAAAGATGTCGCGCGGGAATGGGCACAGTTTTGCAGCAAACCTGGCTATGTCATTAATGCCATCGGCAAGACCGTACAGCAGGATTATCACGCACAGATCAAAACACCGATTACCGCGCTGTGGTCTTCAGATGATGAAATTGCCACAGAAGCGAATGTTAAAGATTTACTTCGGCTTTATCCGAAAGCGCAGACTGATATGTTTGAACTTAAGCCGGCCGCTTATGGACATAAAGGCATTGGCCACATGCTGATGTTTAAAAAATCGCATCAAAATTTATGGCCTGTGATTGAACAGCATTTTGCTATTCAATAAATGCTTGAAACGTAGATTTTTCAGTTTTGCCGCTTAATGCGTAATCCCGTTAGGCGGTTTTTTTATGCGTAAAAAATTTTATATTTTTTGCAGGATTTGATGGAATGCGGGCAGGATAAAGGTACCCGCTTTTCCTGCCCGCTGCTTAAACGCTTAACCCAAGCGCCTAAGTTCATAACGTTATAATACAGATGAATTTAACAGGATGTTTGCTGTAATCGACGTATTTTTCAACGAAAAACAGAATATAAATACTGTAAACTTGTATTTTTTCAGAATATTCTTTTGCAGTTAGTGTTATGAACGAAAATAATTATACGCTCGATAAAATTGACCGCCGTATTTTATCCGAACTTCGCAAAGACGGCCGCTTAACCGTCACCCAATTGGCTGAAAAAATTGGACTGTCTTCGTCCCCCTGCTGGACGCGATTAAAACGGCTGGAAAATTTAAATATTATTGAAGGTTACTCTGCCAATATTAACCCCAAAGCAGTGGGCATTAATGAATTGTTTTTTATTGAAATTACGCTGGAACGGCATGATGATGAGATTTTAGAACAGTTCAGTGAAACGCTGGCCAATATGCCCGAAGTGGTTGAAGCGCATTTGGTGACTGGAGACTATGACTATTTGGTGAAAGTCGCGGTAAAAAATGCCGAGCATTATGAACGTTTTTTGCGAAAAAATTTATATTCAATGAAAGGCATCCGCCACACGCGTTCCATTTTCGCCCTGCGGCCGCTAAAACTGGCCAGCAGCGCTGACCTGATGCTCATTGAATAATATAGGAAAACAAATCGTGCAGCATACATTGTTAGCCATCGTCATCACCCCAAACTGCAGGCAAATATCAATGCGCAATTGAGCGCCTCAGCCCGCTGGTGATATTTGATCTGCACTGTAGTGAGAATAAACGCCACGTAAGCTGATTTATTTCTGACAGCGCCGGTGATTTATGTTCTAATAGCTGCAGTATGAGATGAGCCTTATATGAGTATCATGCGAGTGATACGACTAGCCCCTGAAAAATGGGGCTTTTTAATGCCTAAAATTTAGCGCTTTAATTAAACAACAGCATAATTGAACGCTTTTCTACTGTTGAAAGCGCTCTAATTATTCCTGAAGCAGATCTGTAGTTTTGCCGCGGCAGGCATCAACGTTAAAGCTTATTCACTTGCAGGAATTCCGCCGCTTCACTTTCATCACTGACTTGCCTATACCATTTGGCCGCTGTCAGCTTGTCCTTTTTTACACCAAGGCCATTGGCATACATTCGCCCCAAAAAAAGTTTTGCATAATAATCTCCTTGGCGGGCAGAAGCACTGCACCACTTAAATGCATTTTCATAATCTTGCTGCAGTGGATGTGTACCATAAAAATAGAAACGGCAAATATCAAATTGAGCGGTCGATTCGCCTTTTTTAGCCGCCCCCAAATAGTATTTCAGCGCTTGGGTATTGTCCTGTTCAACACCATCACCAGCCTCATACATGGTGCCCAAGTTTTGCATAGCAGTTTTATCACCTTTTCGAGCTGCTTTTTCATACCAGTAAAATGACTTCTTGAGATCTTTGGCAATATTGTTTTCACTTTCTCCTGTATTGTAGGCCTGCGCCAAATCAATCATTGCTGTGACCAGGCCTAGCTCAGCCGCTTGCTGCCGCAGCTGATTGCCTTTGGTGATATTTTGCTGAATGCCGCTGCCATTTGCATAGGCTAAAGCCAGTTGATAAATACCGTCTGGATCATTTTGCGCGGCAGCCTTTTTATACCATTCTACGGCCTTATATTTATCTTTTGCGGTGCCTATACCCCAAAAATAGGATTCACCTACACGGACCTGCGCCTGTGCATGGCCCTGCTCGGCAGATTTCATCATCCAAGCAAAACCGGTGTATTTGTCTTTTGCTATGCCTTTGCCATGATAAATAAGCTGACCCAATTCATATTGCGCCTGTGCATTGCCTTTCTGTGCGCTGGCAACCAAAGCTTGAGAATAATCTGCAGCATAAAGCTGTGCAGAATAAATACCAATACTCAAAGCAATTAAAATATTTTTGATCATCATATAGTTATAGTTGTGTAGAAATTTTCGTCATTATAATAATTTTGGCGAAGTTATGCGATATTTTGTTTTTCTTCAGAGGTTCTAGTGACTAGCCCCATGATATTTATCTATGAAACATCCAGCGTATCCAGCCTAAAATTTATAGCATAAAAATTATCTAAAATTTTAAATCTGTATCTAGAAATAATAAAAGCGCCTGCAGGCGCTTTTATGAAATGAAATTGAGATTGGACTAGCCGAGTATGCCAATTGCAAATTGAATAACAAAAGCATTCACAATATCGACAAAAAATGCGCCCGTTAAAGGAATAATCAAAAAGGCTTTATGCGATGGGCCATAAGTATTGGTAACCGCTTGAATATTGGCAATGGCTGTTGGCGTTGCACCCAAATTCACACCACACTGCCCTGCACACATCACTGCAGCATCGTAATTTTTACCCATCACGCGGAAAGTTACAAAGTATAGGTATAGCGCTAAGAAAATGGTTTGTACGATCAGAATAATCACCAATGGCCCCGCTAAATCTGCCAGCAGCCATAGCTGTAAAGACATTAATGCCATGGCTAAAAATAAAGCCAATGACGCGTTGCCAAACACATCAATACAGCGTTCAAAAACCTGAACCTTTAAACTGTGTTCTAATACATTGCGGACAATCACACCGCACATCAGTGCCCAAACAAATGTTGGCAATTCAAACCACTGACCTTTGGCAAATGCCGTCATAAAGTAAGCAAAGCTAATACAGATAGCAAACATGCCCATGGTTTTTACCGCATCATCTGCTGTAATTAAACGGGTTTTTTCTGGAAATTCGAAAGGTGCTGTTTGCGCTGCCGGCGGCGCTTCATTGCGGCCAGATTCTGGAGCAATTTCTTCTGCCAGCTGATAGCGGCGAATCAGGAATTTTGCTGCTGGGCCACCCATCATCCCGCCAATAACGAGACCGAAGGTAGCACTGGCCATGCCTAACACTACTGCACCTTGCACACCATACTCTTGCTCAAAGATTGCACCCCACGCACCGGCTGTACCGTGGCCGCCTGTTAGAGTAACTGAACCAGTGATTAATCCAATAAGCGGATCAAGGCCAAGCGCTTTTGCCAAACTAATGCCAACAACATTTTGCAAAAGCACAAAAACAACGACAACAGCCAAAAATACAAGCAATGATTTCCCGCCCTCTTTCAATTTGACTAAACTTGCGCTTAAACCGACTGAAGTAAAGAACATCAACATAAAAATCTGCTGAATATTGGTATCAAAATTGACTGTAATATTGAAACTTTTAAAAAGAAAATAAGTAATCACTGCGGCAACTAAACCGCCCGCAACTGGCTCTGGAATATTGTATTTTTTTAAAATGCTGACTTTATTGACAAAAACATATCCGACCAAAAGCACCGCCACCGCCGCAACTATGGTCATGAATGCATCAAACTGATAGTTCATAAGGGTCCCAATGATACTATTTACTTAATTTTAAATGGATTAATTAAAAATGAACAGGCAAAACTGAACAATATGGCCTCAATCATACGTGTATGACTAAAATTAAAAAAACAAATTTTGTTTTCTTAATTCAAAATTCCATCAAAAACCGCAATACATCGTATGTGCGGCGCCATTATCCAAAAATGATCCTGACGGCTTAAATATGGCTCATCTGAACTGCAAACAGTCAGCGCTTTTATACATTCATTTTTTGCCGCAGCTATGATTTATCTATCTTAGATTCTCAAATGAAGTGCAACAGAGATTAAATTATTGGAAGGAAGCAAGATGAGCTAGCATTTTGCTTCCGACCGACCAAAGTCAAAGCTGCATCATGAACTATACTCATCTCACTCTAGAAGAAAGATATCAGAT
>JASLHF010000226.1 GCA_030152275.1 Acinetobacter sp.
CGGTTATTCCTGTGATTTAAATTAAATGTCATTAACGCTTAATCAGCGCGCGTAAATTTTCTAAATAATGCTGCGCCTGCTGTTTCGGGTCGATATTGCCCGCCAGTTTTTTCTTGCGCCCCAGCCATTCCAGCTCATCTTCCGGCAACTCATCCAAGAAACGGCTTGGAGTCTGCTGTTTCATCTGCCCGCCGGCTTTGCGCTGTTCTGCCAGTGTAATGGTCAGTCCTTGGCGCGCGCGGGTAATGCCTACATACATCAAGCGACGCTCTTCTTCGACCGTATCTGCGGCAATGGAATTTTTATGCGGCAGCATTTCTTCTTCCAGACCAATCAGATAAACATATGGAAATTCCAGGCCTTTGGATGCATGCAGCGTCAGCAGGTTCACCTTATCGGTATCTTCTTCTTCCTGCTGCTGTTCCAGCATATCCAGCAGCACCATTTTGCGGATCACACTTTCAATGTTCTTTTCATCCACATCTTCAGCGCGGTTGATCAGGCTTTGAATGCTGCTGTACAGCACTTCAATATTATCCAGCTTGGTTTTTTCCTGCGCCGGCGTCGCTGCCGTTTCTTTGACAAAATCGATATAGCCTGCTTCCAGCATCATTTGGCGAATGATCGGCACCGGCTCGTCATCTTCCAATAAATTGCGGGTAAAGCGCTCAATAAAGTCGGAGAATTCAGCGAGCTGCGTGGTGGCTTTTTTCGGAATTGCCATCGTCAGGCGCTGATCTCCAGCTGCTGCCAATAACGACAGCCGCTGCTCTTGCGCAAACAAGCCAAGTTTTTCAAGCGTGACAGGGCCAATCGCGCGTTTTGGCGTATTGATAATACGTAAAAATGCACTGTCATCTTCTGGGTTAATGATTAAGCGTAAATAGCTCATCATGTCTTTAATTTCTGAACGCGCAAAGAATGACTGCCCGCCAGAGAGCTTATAAGGAATTTGCATTTGGCGCAGCTGAGTTTCCAGCACGCGCGCCTGAAAGTTGCCGCGGTACAAAATCGCGTAATCTTTCCAGCTTTTGCCATTCATCAATTTATGCGTAATTAAATCTTTAACAACGCGTTCGGCTTCATCATCATCATTACGGCAAGTAATCACCCGGATCACTTCGCCATGGCCTTTATCTGACCATAATTTTTTATCAAAAATATGCGGGTTATTGCCAATCACGGTATTGGCCGCTTTCAAAATCCGGCTGGTTGAACGGTAGTTTTGTTCTAGTTTAACCACTTTCAGATTGCGGAAATCATCCTTAAGCAGCGCCATATTTTCTGGCTTAGCGCCGCGCCAAGCGTAAATCGACTGATCGTCGTCGCCCACTGCGGTAAACTGCCCCATCACCCCAACCAGCAGTTTGACCAAAATATACTGCGCGGTGTTGGTATCTTGATATTCATCGACCAAAAGATAGCGGGTGCGGTTTTGCCAGCGGTCACGCACTTCCGCATTTTCTTGCAGCAGACGGGTCGGCATCACAATCAGATCATCAAAATCGACCGCATTATAAGCGCGCAGATTGCGTTCATAAAGCTGATACAAATGCGCCATCTGCACATCATCAGCAGTTTCACAGGTCGTATGCGCCTGCTCTGGCGGGATCAAGTCATTTTTCCAATCCGAAATCATCTTCATGGCTTTAGCAATCAGCTCTTTGCTTTCTGCGCCAGACATATTGTCGCGGTGCATCAGATCCATCAAGATACGCTTGCAGTCATCGGCATCTAAAATAGAAAAATTAGCTTTGAGCGGCGTATTTTTTAACTCAAGGCGAAGCATGTTTAAGCCAAAAGTGTGGAAGGTCGAAACCGATAGCCCTTTCGCTTCTTCACGCGACAGCAGTTTGGTCACACGCTCTTTCATTTCACGCGCAGCTTTATTGGTAAACGTCATCGCCGTGATGCGGTGCGCCGGAATACCGCAGTTTTTGACCAAATAGGCTATTTTCTGAGTGATCACCGAGGTCTTGCCTGAACCTGCGCCAGCAAGCACTAACAAGGGTCCTTGAGTATATTTCATGGCTTCAAGTTGCTTGTCGTTTAAGTGACTGCCGAGTGACATAGTGTTTCCTTCTCCTGATTCGCAAACGATTATAGTCATCTCTAGGTGACTTTCATAATCAAAAAGATGATTTTCCGTTCATAAAAAAAACCGCCCGAAGGCGGCTTTTTCCATTCAAACTTGATTTTATAACAGAATCAATTATTGAATTGCATAGATGCTGATTTCTACACGGCGGTTTTGCTCACGGCCAGCAGCTGTGCTGTTGTCTGCGATTGGGTTCGCAGCGCCTTGGCCTTGCGCGTTAATACGTGTAGTTGAAACACCTTGAGATGCTAAGTAGCTTGCCACTGCTTGTGCACGCGCTTGTGACAGCGGAATGTTGATTGAATCATTACCAGTGCTGTCTGTATAGCCAGTCACCAAAATGCCGCTCTTGTTGTCTTCAGTTAGAGTTTGCGCCACTTTATTCAAAGTTGAATAGAAGTTTGGTTTGATGTTTGATTTATTGGTATCAAACGTAATGCTGCCCGGCATAATCAAGCCAACAGAACCGTCTGGATTACGGTTAACTTCTACGCCTGTACCCGCCATTTGCTGACGAAGTTTTTTCTCTTTACTGTCAAGGTAAACACCAGTTGCGCCGCCCAATACAGCGCCGATAGCTGCAGCGCGGTTATTTTGCGCGCTAGTGTTCGCGTTTCCGCGTGATAAACCATAACCTGCAGCTGCGCCAACTAGAGCGCCAATTGCTGTTTTGTCATATTCCATGCCGCCGATGTTGTTGCCAGTTGACTGACAGCCAGATAGAACCAATGCCCCTGCTACCGCTGCCGAAATTACTAGTGCACGCATCGCATGCCTCCTTGGTTGTGTTTGTTGTATAGATGAAATGATGAATGAAAACAAATGGCTGAACCATTGATTTTTTGTTAATAATAAACTCTTTATTTACATTTTGTAATATTTACAAGAGAAAATGCAGTTAACTTCGTCACATTTTCTTCACAGTCGTATTTCAATACTTTTCTATTTCCGCAACAGTGGCTATATTTGTGCCTACAGGCAAATTTTAAACCATTTGAATCCTAGGATTTTATATGCCATATCAAAGCAACAAGCAACCAGCCTTAAAAAAAATTACGCGTGGGCTTACCGTCGGTTCAGTGATTACCGGTAGCACTTTTTTCCATGGGCCGCCTGTATTGGCGCTAGGATTAACCAAATTATTTAAAAAATCCCATAAAATTGATGAAACTAATATTAAAATCACCAACAGCTGGTTAAGTGTCAACAATTGGCTGATTGACCATGTGCTGCCGAATACTCAATGGGACATTACCGTCGATGAGCATCTGGACTTAAACATGCAAGGCCGCTATTTGATGACCTGTAATCATCAAAGCTGGGTAGATACTACCGTTAACCAATATTTTGGCCTGACCCGCATGCCGCTGACCCGCTTCTTCACCAAGTGGGAGCTGATTTTTATTCCATTTGTCGGCCAAGCCTTTAAAATTTTGGGCTTCCCGATGATGAAACGCCACAGTAAAGAACAGATTGCCAAAAATCCTGAACTGAAATACCGCGATATTGAAGAAGCGCGCAAGTCCTGCGAACAGCTGCTGAGCCAGCCCTTTACCCTGCTGAACTATTTAGAAGGCACGCGGTTTACCCCGGAAAAGCAAGCG
>JASLHF010000014.1 GCA_030152275.1 Acinetobacter sp.
TTTTTATAAACAAGGCTTGCCTGCAGGAATGAAAAAAATCTATGGCATTGATTTTAGTGTTGTTGAAGGCGGGCATATGTTTCCCTTGGAGCAGCCAGAGGTCACAGCCCAGTTTGTGCAGAAAATTATTCATTTACAGGCTGTAAAAAAAGGAGATTCTTAAGAATCTCCTTTTAATGCTTTTTTGAGCGTTATTGGCAAGTGAGGGTAATTGGCTCATTGACCTTTGTATCAGGACCCAAGGTAAATTCACTTTTACAGACTTTATCCGCAGTTTGAACTTCTAAACTGTAATCTCTAGGCATCAAGTCATAGAATGTAACCAGACTGCTGCTGGCAATCGGATATTTCGCATTTGGAATGCCTAAAATACGGGCTACACTGCCACTGGCTAGAGCCTGCTGATTTGCATCAACAAATCTGAAGGTTACATCTCTGCTTTGATGGTTGCTAATTGGAAAATCAACGATGTAGCCGCGCTGATTCATTGGCATAAAGGTATGGAATGTTTCGGCAATATTGGCATCAATGCCGACTTGGCTTTCATCAAAGGCAATGCTGTTTTTGGTATAGCCCGCTAAGTTGTAGCTGAAAATCTCCCCATTTTTATCGGTTTTTCCTATATAGGAGCCATTGCTGTACACATCAATGTTTGGCGTACTTTCTAAGCGGACGAGCGAAAAGCTGTTGTTGATGTATTTGCTCAGGTCAAAGCGATTGCCCAGCCAAACGAGTGACCCCATATAGCTTGCGGTGTAATATTTTTGATCATCTGTTTGCAAATACTGCAAATTCAAGTCGCCGGCGTTGGTTTTAAAGCGTGTACTGAGATTGCCGGAATATACATCATGTGAGCGGCTTGCGCCGACCGTGTAGTCAAAACCAGTGTTTTCATAAGAATACTTGTTGAACTGCAGGCTGGTCTCGTCATCATCATGCTGTGAGAAGGTGACGGAATGCTTGCGGTCATCAAAGTTATAGCTCAGCATCAAATCGACACTGGCGCGGTCGCCGCTTTCTGCATCATAGGACACGCCAAAGCTGCCAAAAAGCCCTTTTGCAAGGGATTGGCTGGTTCTTAAGTTGAAAATCCGCTGATCCTGCCGGTCAGTGCCTTCGCGGTATTTTCTTTCAACATAGCTTAACGATAAGTTGTTAATGAATGGAATTTGATTTCTGGATAAGTAGATTTGGCTTTCCTGCTTAGGCAGGTAACTGGCTGTATAGTCATCTAAACCCAGCATGCGGAATTCTGGGCTGTAATACTGAGCGCGCAAGCCAATACTGTACAATTGTGTATCACGCTTAAATTCAGTATTGACGGTATAGCCTTCTAAACCGAGGTCATCTGCATGACTATAGGATGAGTTCACTTCCAGCAAGCCAAGCTTATACAAATACTGACTCCATAACAGCCCAGCACTTTCCAGTTTTTTGCTGTAGTCGGCAACAGCGCCCAATGTTGTGGATGGGCTAATGCCCCTGCGGATATAGGCGCTTCCGAACCAGTCGCGGTAATCATTGTCATCATAGGCATAGTTATAGCGGAGTTTGCCGGCGGAAATATTATAATCCGTCAGTCCGGGGCGTAGCAGGCGCTGATTGACAAAGATCGGTATGCTTTTGACTGTTGTATTGCCTAAAACATCCTTTACGACAATTTCAGCATTGCCGAGGCCATTAAAGCCAAGATTGCTGTCTATATTGAACTGGCCTGGATTGACTTTGGCATTATAGGCTTGCGTGCCATTAATAATTAAATCGACGCTGGATTGAGTCAGCGCGCTGCCTTCAATTGAGGGCGTGTTCCAGTAGATATAATTCGGGCGGCTGGTAAAGTTGGTGCCAAAGCTGAATCCGCCAAAATAGAAGGACTGGTTTAAGCCGGTATAGGTGCTGATATTATCGCCCAGTTTTAAACTGCTCATCTGTTTTGGAAACTCAAAACTCAATGAGGTATTTAAACGGCTGCTGTTCTGGATATTAGCCTGTTCATGATTATAGTTTCTTCGGAAAACATGGCTGCTGTTGAAGAGTATATTTTTCCAGAAGATATTTAAGTCTGTAGAGGCATTTGCCTGCTTATTAAAATCTCCATCTTGAAAATAGAGATTGTAGTTTACAAAACCACCTAAATTGGGCAGGTCCGGCAGGTATGGCTGCTGAGATGATAGCTTTTGCGCCAGCATGTATTGCGCAGGAATGCTGAGCTTGAATAATTGATGCTGTTCATCCATTTGACTGCTGATATCTGGGCGGTCAATTAAACAATATTGCAGATTGTCTTTATTTAAATGGGGAAATTTGGATATATCGACAAATCCGCCTTTTAAAAGGCTGCATTCGATATAGGTTTGGCCGTTTTCTCTTAAAATAAATGCATCCTGCTTCAGGTCTACACCATTAATCCAAAGTCCCAAAATTGCATTTTCGGAATTTGGGCTGCTTACAGGCGGCTTTGTAACGGATGCGGGCGAAACGTCCTGTGCTTGCGTATGTTCTAACTGAATGTAGCACAGCAGCAGGATCAGCACAGGCGGAGATTTATGGATCTTGCATAATTGTCTGATTAGCATTGCCATTACTCCGCCACATCAAATTGCAGGGTTTTAGAGTCTGCTGTTTGAACAATAAGTTTAAGGTTTGAATCAGGCTTAACAGCCAGTGTATTTAAATCAAATGCGACTTGTTTATGCGGCAAAATATATTTAAGTTCTTGGGAATTAAAAATTTCTTTTCCAGCAGCATTTTGCAGTTTGAAACCTGTGATTTGAAAATGGGCAGTACCTGAATTTTTTGCCAGCAACACAGGCTGGTTTTTATTGTTTTTCGCGAGCTGAAAAGACATCTCAGGCTTAAAGTTTGTACCGGCAAATAATGGGACATTAAAACTGTAAGCATATTTTAAGCCTTGAGCTTTCTCAGCATCAGGAAGGGGGATCAATTTGATCCGCCAGGCGGCTTCTTCCTGCAGCTGCATGGATGCAATAGGCTGTTTGAACCCCATGCGGATAATGCGCTTGCTGTTCGGCTCGAGTATAAAAGTAAGCGGATTGATCATCAATTCTGTATCTGGAGTTAAGAGTTCATTGCCCTGGTCATCCTGCGTCCAGCGGAATATATGAACTTCATAGCTTTGCGGGGGTTCTTCATTTGAAGAAATCACATTTATGGTGGTTGTGCGCTGCCCCTTATCGCCAGTGATGAAAAGCTTGATTGGAAAAATAGACAAATCAGCATGTGCAGGGATGCTGACTGCCCCGATTGAAGCAATAAGCAGGCACGATAATTTGTTCAAGATAGATGGCATTTATTCTTTTTTTCCTTAATAAATCTAAAAATCAAAGCAATTCAAAATAGCTGCAGGCTTTTTCTAGCGCATAAAAAGCCCTGCGGGCGAATGAACCGGCTTGATGGGGGTATATGATTTTATTAACAAAATAAATTAAATATTCCGCAGCGCAGATTTAATTTATTCATGACTTTAGATGATTTATTTAAAATCAGTTCCGTTCAATTACGGATGGCCAGCTACAATATTTTGAGGCTGCATGGCTTAAGAAACATAAAATGAATTTATGTTTCTTAATAAAATCAATTAATAGGATATTTCTATCGTAACTTCGTCGGTGTAGTCTGTTGCAAGTAATGAGGACAGCGGAAAAGCTGGAGCGCTTGCGGTTAATGTATAAATTTCAGGCGTGGCTGACAGCCCTGCTGTAACTTTCGTACCTGTTGCATTATTCACCGGCACCTTGCGTAAAGGGCTGGATAAGGTAATTGGATATGCAATCGATGTGATTCCTTGAGGGCCGCTATAGCGCAGCTATGATTGATTTACAGAACCGTAAGGGTTCTTGGTTTGGGCCGAAATTGTATAATCCGTATTGCACGTGACGCTGAAAGTTTCGTTTACAGGCGTGCCATTAACTGGCAGTGAGTTTACAAGTGTCGTGCCGGCTTTGGAGAGCGTACATGCGGTTGGAACAGTCAATGTATACTGCACAGTGACACTTTGTGTTGCGGCATGCGCTGCAAAAGCGCTTGCGCCAAGCAGCAAGGCGCTGGTTAGTTTAAATAGTAATTTCATGTTTTTAATTTCCCAAGGCTTAAAAAACGGGCTGTGTTATAACTGAATAAAAATATATTTATAAAATGTTAAATATATGATTGAGTTTAGATTTGAATGATTTTTAGGGAATAACTAAATTTAGGTATTTTGAACTCATTTGAAGCATTTTTTAATCATTGGCCTGATGAATAAAACCTAATAATCCAAAACCTTAATATTGAATGACGCAGCGCTACCATTCCGCTGCAGAGAAAGTGAGGCTGGCCCTGTAAGTACCAACTGGATATTGAGCTAAATCCTTATATTGCGAGGAAGAAAGCTCAGCATACATGGTCATATTTTTGATTTGGCTTGAGTTGTTGATGTAGATGTTGAAATCTGCATAAGCATTTGAGGCAGTCTGTGATGCACCAACGGTAGGGTAGTTGCCATCCCATTCTCCTCCGATTCTGGAAGAGAAGCTGACGGGAATATAAATATCAGGTTTGCCGTCTAAACGGAAGACTGAACTATTGCCTGAGGGGTTAGACCATTGAAAAGAAGGGCGAACCCGATTTTTACAATTTTTAAAATCTGCAGATACACGTCCAGCTTGAGCGTAATTTAAATTAACATTTGTGACGGGCGCCGTAACGGTGCAGTTGTCGGCATAGCTGTTCAATGTAAACGTGCAGCTGAGTATTGCGCTTAAAAAAGCTAATTTTTTAACTTTGGACATGTGCAGTCAGCTTTTATCAGGTTCATTTAAAGTATGAAATATGAGGCTGAAAAGTTGCTTTATCTATACCTAAATTTAGGTATTTTTGAATAAACTCAATACTTGTTATGTGAGAAAAGCGAAATTTTAACTGATGGTTGAGCGTATATTGCATTTCATGTGGAATGAATTATTTTGTATTTATTTTAGTGTGTCTAATGAATCCAAAATCATAGCCAGTTTGTGTGAGAGTTTAAGAATACAACCTATATCACATAAAATTAATAATCAGTTGAGTCACTCAATTTAAAATATTCAATATACCAAATTCTAGGGATAGCACTTCAAAATTTAGGGATAAATACTTTGGGAGTTGAATGAAAGGTATAACAAAATGAACTTCGAATTTCCTTTACTTAAGCCAGTATTAGTACTAGAAGATGACCCAATGCACCAGAGCCGAATTTGTAAAATTCTGGAATGTTTTGGATATAAGAATAATGACATTTTTTTTTTCACAGACTGTAGATTTTGCAAAAGAAATTTGCCGTGATAACCCTGTTAAATTCATTTTAGTAGATTTAAACCTGCCCGATGGCAGCGGTATAGAATTTATTCAAAGTATTCGTGACAAAATAGCAAAAACTGTACCTATTATGGTGTTATCTGCGTGGAATACATTGGATGTTATTTACCAAGCTTTACATGTAGGGGCAACAGGCTACGTTTTGAAAGAAAAAGATGATTTTGAATTAATGTTTTCTATACGGACCATGTTAAAAGGCGGAGCAATTATTGATCCAGCAATAGCAAAAACAATATTAAAAAACTTAAATTATACTGCGGATGTATCTTTTGATTTAAATGAGAATGTTGATAATAAATTATCAGTAAGGGAAAAAGAGATATTAACCTGTGTTGCAAATGGTTTGAGCAACCGTGAAATTGGCACAGAGCTTAATATTTCAAAATTTACTGTAGATGTGCATGTAAAAAATATTTATCAAAAATTAGCCGTAAATTCGAGAACCAAAGCAATTCACGCAGCCAAGAAAATTGGACTCATTCACTAAAGCTGCGTGAAATATTAAAGATTATCGAATCTTAGCTTCATCCAAATGACGTGCGCCTTCCAAAATCATTCGAATCATAATCATCGTTTGTTCAGCCACTTCTTTGCGGGCTTCTATAGGCAAATCAATGACTTTTGCGCCCATATTAAATACCAGCTGCGTAATTCCTTTGGCCACAATTTCAGGATGGGACAGTTTGCTGTTGTTTAGGCGTTCCAACGAAACCAAATCTTCCTTCAGTTCTTGCTGGAAAAAATTCAGTTGACGTTCTACCGCTTGTTTATACGATGTTGAGCCAGTATAGCCTTCACGCAGCAGCAGGCTTAAATTGCCTTCATCTGCGTTCAGCTGTTCAATGAAAACCTCTACAGAACTGCGGATGATGCTGCTTTGTTTAGATGCTTTCAGGCGCGCTTCATGCAAGATTTGACGAAGAACCAAGCCCGAACGGTCAATCAATTCAATGGCCAGCTCATCAATATCTTTAAAATGGCGGTAAAAACTGTTTGGGGCGATACCGGCTTCACGTGCAACTTCACGCAGACTTAAAGATGCAATGCTTTTTTGCGGGCCAATCAAATGCAGAGCTGCCTGAAACAGTTCCTCTTTTGTAATAGTTGCTTTGCGTCCAACAGTGCGAACGGGAGCAGTTTCATGTGTGGCTTGTTCTTGGAGCATGGTGCCTGTATTCGCTTTCAATATAAAGACTGAGTCATATTTTTCAATAGATTAGAAACCATAACATAATAATGCAAATGCTTACAATTTTTGTAGGGATTCGATTATCTAAAATCATATATATACAAATATATATACATGTGTATAATAATTAAAAAATGCGATGAGATGTCTATGACTATGCATGCACTTCAAAAAACTAAACAGCCGTTCAGCTTCTTTACAGAAAGCGTAGTGGACTTAAATGCAGTGAATTTTTGGCTGCAGAAAATTAATCCGCTTTGGTCAAGCAGCCAAGCGCTGGGTAAAGTTGTGCAAAAGGAAATGGCTTCTGCCGATATGGTGAGCCTGACTTTACAAGTCAACCGCAATTTCAAATTTGGCACAGCAGGACAGCATCATCCGGTTTTTGTTACGGTAAATGGCATACGCTATGAACGCACGTATAGCTTGACTCAGCTTGATCAGCAGCACGTACTTTTAAGTGCAAAAAAAGTTGATGGCGGCAAAGCCAGCACATGGCTGGCAGAGCAGGCGCAAGCGGGTGACATTATTGAATTTGGCATGCCGTATGGTGAAATGGCCGCTTCGCAAAATACCCCGCTGATTTTATTGGCAGCCGGCAGCGGCATTACGCCAATGTTGAGCTTACTAAAAGCTATGAGCAAAACAGGCCAGCTGAAAGAGCAGCCGGTTCAATTGCTGTACTGGGTTAAGCATCATGCAGATGCCGCTTTTAAAGCGCGTTTTGAAGAGCTGGCTGCGAATTTCCCGCATTTTAATTTTCAAATTTTCTATACCCAAGAAGCGCAGGCAGATGCGCGTTTGAATGAAACCCACGTTGCGGCACTGGAAGATTTAGCTTCGTCTGCTGTCTATGCTTGCGGTCCTTCCGGGTTTACAGCTCAGGCTGAATCACTGTTTTCCTCACGCGCGCTGACTTTTCAAAGTGAAGCGTTCAGCATGACGCCCATTCAAAATGATGAAACTGGCTTTGTGAACGTGACACTGACGAAATCCAACAAAACAGTAAGCATTCCTAAAGGCCAGTCTATCCTGGTGAGTTTGGAGCAGCAGAATATCAAGCCTGCGCATGGCTGCCGCATGGGGATTTGCAACAAATGCGTTTGCAGTAAAGCTGAAGGCTCCACCAAAAATATGCTGAATGGCGCACAAAATACTGAACCAGGCAATGCACTGAAAATATGCGTGAACTCTGCTCAGACTGATCTCGTGATTGATTTATAAGGTAGGACAACAGTAATGAACATGCCTGTAAAAATTGAATATTTTAAAAATCCAAAAAATCGTGAACTGACTCAGTCGGACTTGGATGGCCTTGCCCGTGAGCTGGATGCTATCCGGCAGGAAGTGGTTGATGATATTGGCGAAAAAGATGCAGCATATATTCGCAAAGTCTATGCCGCGGTGCGTTATTCATCTTTGGCTGGCCGCGCGCTGCTGTTTGCAGGCTGGTTTCCGCCGGCATGGGTATTGGGCACAGGCCTGCTGAGTTTTGCCAAAATTATGGAGAATATGGAGTTGGGCCATAATGTTATGCACGGTCAGTATGACTGGATGAATGATCCAAAATTCCATGGCCCAAGCTATGAATGGGATATCGTGGGTACGGCTGACAACTGGCGTCAGACCCACAATTATAAACATCATACCTATACCAACATTAAAGGCATGGATGATGATATTGGCTACGGCTTAGTAAGGCTGTTCCCTGAGCAGCGCTGGAAACCAGGCTATTTGCTTCAGCCGCTATACAGCATTCCATTCTGCCTGCTGTTTCAGTGGGGCGTTGCCATTCAAAATCTGGAAATCGGCAAGGTAATTTACAAGCGCAAAACGTGGAAACAATTTGTGCAAGAGTGGAAACCGACACAAAAGAAAATTGGCAAACAGTTCTTTAAAGATTATTTCTTCTTTCCATTGATTGCCGGTCCTGCGGCGCTGCCGGTATTTGCAGGCAATTTTGTCGCCAATGGTGTCCGCAATATTTGGACATTTAGCATTATTTTCTGTGGCCACTTTACAAAAGATGTTGAAGTATTTCCAAAATCAGTGATGCAAAATGAAAGCCGCGGCCACTGGTATATGCGTCAAATCCGCGGATCCTCAAATTTAACTGGTTCAGAAGGTTTTCATATTTTGACCGGCCATCTAAGCCATCAAATTGAGCACCATTTGTACCCAGATATTCCTGCACGCCGCTACCGTAAAATGGCGCCAAAAGTGCAGGCAGTATGCGAAAAATACGGCTTGAATTATAACAATGCCAGCCTTGTGAAGCAGTACGGCAGTGTGTTGAAGCGTATTGTGAAATATGCATTTCCGTTTAAAAAATAGGAATGTATGATTTGCGCGCTGTATCCTAAGGACAGGATTTACAGCCAGCGGCATTCAAATTTAAAAACAAAAAACCATGCGAATGCATGGTTTTTTTATGGGCTTCGAAAATATGCCGCTGTGTACCGAGTTTAAAAAGCATCAATATTGTGTGAAATGCTGTGGGCAGGTTTCTGCAATTCAGAGCATCGATTCAGCTTTTTAGAATAAATATATACTGCTGATTTCTATTGAAAGAGCAATGGGTGAATGAATGCGTTGAATACATGCTGGTTGTTAGGGGCTTAGTGATTTATCTAGATCAAATCTATGGCCAGTTCTATGGATAGTGCTTAAAAAGACGCCATCAGCGTTTTTTGTTTAGGCTGCTGTAAAAGAGGCAGAGCAGTGTCTGTGCCCACCATATATGGATAATGTGCCAGTTCCAGCATTTCTTTATCTTCAAAGCTGTTGCCATATGCATAAATCAGCTGTTCTGGCTGCTGCGGATAAAGTTCGAGAATGCGCCGTTTTTTTTCCAGTCCGCTGCAGTCCGCGCTTTGATAGCTGCCAGTGAGCCGCTGATGATCGATTTGAGTTTCTGAACAAATCAATTCAATGCCCAGCATTTCACAAACCGGTTTTAAATACAGATCAATGGATGCAGAAACTAAAATGACTTTATGTCTCAGTGCTTGATGCTGCTGCATTTGACGGTACAGCGCTGGGTCTAGAGACTTCATTAGTTTTTGTGCATATTCCTGCGCCAAACGCTGGACTTCCTGTGCGTCCGAGTCGCTGAACATTGCGCGGTAGAGTTTGGGGCGCATGGCATGGGCAGGATAAAGATTTAAATAATAGGCCTGAATCCATGGCAGAATTTTTAAGCCTTGGCGCACAATATGCCGTTTACGCAAAGCGTAAAAAATGAAGCCAGTAAAACTGTCTTTGCTGCATAAGGTGCCGTCAAAGTCAAAAAGCGCTAAAGTTTGATATGCTTTATTCTGTTCATGCATGTTTGGTAGCGTCCGTTAACTCTGCTGGCAAACCAGTTGGTGTTGTAATCGCGGCTTAGTTTTGGGCCTGAGATGACGACTTCTGGCATCATGGCATAAAATGGCTCTTTGCCGGTTTTTTCTTTATACAGTTTACTCACTGCGCGGTAAGTAGCCGTGTCTTCAAAGTCTTTTTCTTTTTCATTTTTTAGGTCAGAACGGATTTGCCGCGGCGTCAATATCACATTATTGGCGGAAAAAACATTCAGCAGTTCACGCTCGGACTCACTTTTAACAGCACGCGGTGAACCGTCTTTATCATATAGCAGCAAGTCGCCGTCCAAGCTTAAATCGGCTGCGGTCAAATCATTCAGCATGCTCTGGAACGCGGCGTTGCGGCTTGAATAGCGGCCAGAATTGTAATCTGCAAAGCGGTAGATCGGTTTGTCATAATCAGCTGGATACATCATCAGGCGGTGAATACCGTAGTATAAGCCACCATATTGGCTGTACATATCTGTGCGCAGGGCTGCGATATTGCCGCCTTGGCGTTTATGCTGTTTTGCGTAGCCAATATGCACCTGCATAGAACCCAGTGTTGTAATTGGATTCATTTTTTCACCAATATCTTGGCCGACCAGTTTTGCTGCGCCCGTCAATGCACTGACATGATAATGCTTAGACATATAGTCGAAGATTTCACGGTACAATTCATCAAGTTGGCGTTCAGTTTTTACCTTGCGCATTTGGCTTAGGTAATTGTCATTTGGAGAAGGCTGTGTTTTCAGAACTTCTTCGAAATAGCCAGCCACAGTGCCGCCAATATTATCGCCCAATTTATCTTTAAATTTTTCATCTAAACGGGTCTGCACTTCTTTCACCGCTTTTTCGCCCAGTCCCGGTACTTGCGGGTCAGCCACAAAGTTAGACTCTTGGTCTACTACGGCAACAATGGTGCAGATATTTTGTTTAGTTTGCGGAATGCCCAGTTGATCTGTAATGTCATAGATATCTTTAGCCCAAGAACTGCGGTCTTGAACACGTGGCGGAATTGCCTTACGGATCTGTTCTTCTTTCATTGTCGGTTCATCGTCATTCGACCACCATGACCCATTGCCGCACGCTGAAAGGCTGATCGAAAGCGCTAAAACGGAAAGCGTCTTAAAAGAAGCAGAGGAAGCAAAAGATTTTTTCATAAAGTCGAAAACGGGTTCCAATGAAGATGGCCCTCAGGCTGATGCAGTATACTATGAACGCAGTCAAAGTGATGACAATATCTATTTTATGCTTTGAAAATACAGCATGTTTTAAGTGTCTGTCTAGGCATTGGCTGACAAAATAAAATTCTGCATCCAATAAATCACAACACGGCCAGAGGGTATAGGGTCTGTTCTTCACTGTTATGGTGTTGCCTAAGCTGAATTCAAGAGGCTAAATTGTTTTCAGACTTTTATAGGCTGCAGTGGGCTTAACGAGTATGCATGTTTGATCAATGTGGTGAAGGGCGTTTAAACCTCTAATCTTTAACAAGAACCTTAGGCAAGGTGTTCTTGTGTGATTAATTTTCACAAGGCTTGTGCTTAAATATCTATTTTAAAAACCGTGATTTCAAAGAATAGAAGCTTAAATGCATCACAACAGATGAAAAAACTTTTATTGAAAGTGCTTATTGAAAAGTTTAGCCCATTTTCTAAAAAATAATTTATTAAAACAAATCACTTAGAACATTATATCTGTGGGTGGACTCTATTGATATTTTCTTAACGGGGCAACAGGCTGCAAATATGCAGCTTTAGCGGGCTTAAGAATCATTTATGCTCTCATTCTGGCTATACACATTTGCCTGAGCCCGTATATTGTGCAGTTTTTTTATTTGCCTGCGCCGTTTGGCCTCAAGCGCCGCAATATATTCTTTTGCAGTGCTAAAGCGCTGAACACTAAAAGATGCATCATCATTTAGCAGCAATGGTGCTGTAGCCTGCTGTCAGTGACGCAATGGAATATTGAACAGAAAATGCTGTCTGCATGAGGGCAAAATTTCTGGCGGCGGGAAGGCTATATTTTAAAAATTACGCAATGCAATTAGAAACAATTATTTCATTGTTGCCAACAAGGATCTAGAGATTGCGCAAAAATGCGCACTGTTGCTGTTTTTGCGGTAAATATTTCTTATGTTTGGCAATTTTAAGATTCATTTCATTTTTTATTGATAAAAAGCATGCTATGGAAACGAAACTTCAGCTTTAACTTAAAGGAAGAATGCCACTTTAGGATGAGTGCAAAGTTTGATGTTCTGTTTCTGCTTTTTAATTTGAGCAAATCTACATGAAAACTCGTTTTCTCTGCAATACACTTGCCGCCTCACTTTCATTTGCTTTACTGAACATGCCGGTATTGGCTTGGAGTAAAGATACGCCATTGAACCAGACATTAACAATTATTGGCTACCATGAAATCACCAATAATAAAAATGCGCTGATTCCTGAGTATTCGGTCACCACAGCACAATTTTCCCAACATATTGATTGGCTGAAAAAAAATGGCTATCACTTCATTAATGTAGATCAGCTGATTAAAGCCAATGCAGGAAAATACCGCCTGCCAAGTAAACCCGTGCTCTTGACCGTAGATGACGGCTATGCATCTTTTTATCAAAATGCTTATCCGGTCATAAAGGCCAATAAAATACCAGTGGTGCTGGCAGTCGTTGGTTCATGGCTGGAGCCGGCAGCGGGTCAAAAAGTAGATTTTGCAGATGAGATGATTCCGCGCAGCGACATGCTCTCATGGGATCAGCTTAAAGAGATGCAAGGCAGCGGTTTGGTTGAAATTGCCAGTCACAGCTATAATCTGCACCGCGGTATTTTGGGTAATCCGCAAGGCAACTTAGAACCGGCAGCGGTGACACGCTTGTATGACCCTAAAACAGCATCTTATGAAGACGATGTGCATTACGGTCAGCGCATAACAGATGATCTTAAGCGCAATAATAGCTTGCTGAAAGCGCACGGTATCCGTTCACCGCGTGTAATGGTTTGGCCGTACGGACGCTATAACATGCAGACGGTATCTATTGCCAAGCAGTTGGGTATGCCGATAGCGATCAGTTTGGATGATGGCCCAGATTCCGCCAAAAGCAATTTAGGTCAGCTCAACCGTATTTTGGTGGAAGGCGGTATGACCACTGATGATTTGGCGCAGGAAATTGAAAACCGCCAAAAAGGGCTGGGAGATAATAACCGTCCGCAAAAAATTATGCATATTGATTTGGACTATATTTATGACCCAAACCCAGTACAGCAAGAACGTAATTTAGGTAATTTGCTTGACCGGATTGCCGCTATGCAAGTGAATACTGTGTATTTGCAGGCCTTTTCTGACCCAGATGCTAACGGTTCTGCTGACATGGTGTATTTCCCGAACCGCTATTTGCCAATGCGCGCAGATTTATTTAACCGTGTGGCTTGGCAAATTCAAACCCGTACGCAGGTTAGCCGGGTGTATGCGTGGATGCCGCTATTGGCTTGGGAATTGCCAAAAAATAATCCAGTGTCAAAAGATTTGGTCGTCACACAGCAAAGCGGTGACCGTGCACATTTGAATATGGGATATATCCGTTTAAGTCCATTTTCTGCAGATGCGCGCAAAACCATTGAAGGGATTTATACCGACTTGGCGAAATCAGTACCCTTTACTGGCATTTTATTTCACGATGACACCACATTGTCTGATTATGAAGACGCCAGTCCTGATGCAATGAAAGCCTATGCCTCTATTGGCTTACCGTCAGATTTGGCTGAAATCCGCAACAATGATGCAGAACTGCAGAAATGGACGGATTTTAAAACCAAATACATTGATGATTTTGCGATGCAGCTGGCCGATGATGTACGTCAATATCAGCCATTTTTGCTGACGGCGCGCAATTTGTATGCGCAAGTGGCATTAAAGCCTTATGCGGAAAACTGGTATTCACAGTCATTGGAACAGTCTATTAACCGTTATGACTTTACTGCCATCATGGCAATGCCATATATGGAGCAGGCGCCAGACAGCGCCAAGTTTTATCAGGACATTGTTAACCGCGTTAAACAGTATCCGAATGGTATAAAGAAAACCGTTTTTGAATTGCAGGCCGTCAATTGGAGAACCAATCAAAAAGTTCCATCAGATGAAATGGCCAGCACAATTAAGTCTTTATATGAGCAAGGCGCAATGCACGTGGCGTACTACCCAGATGACCCAATTAAGGACCATCCTGATGTTAATGTCATGCGTAAAGCATTCAGTTTGAAATCCAGCAAGCTGGTTCCTTAAGGGGAAGTGAAAATGTCCGTTTTTCAGCATTTTTGGCACGCGGCCTTGCATTTTGTTTTCTATTATCCGTTATTCATGTCGTATTTATGGATGATTGGCGCGTTGATCTTTTACTGGAAAGAGCGCAAAGATCCGCCGTATCAGCAGCCGCCGGCGCTAAATGAATATCCGAAAGTGGCAGTATTAGTGCCTTGTTTTAATGAAGGCGACAATGCTGAGGAAACTTTAAGCCATGCACTAGCACTGCAGTATCCGAACTTTGAAGTGATTGCGATTAATGACGGCAGTTCAGACAATACAGCAGAAGTGCTTGATCGTTTGGCGATGCAGCATGAAAAACTGCGCGTTGTACATTTGGCGCAAAATCAGGGTAAAGCGATGGGCCTGCAGGCAGGCAGCCTGCTGACAGATGCGGAGTTTTTGATTGGCATTGATGGCGATGCGCTTCTTGACCCGCATGCAGCTTCATGGATGGTCCGCCACTTTTTAGAAGACGAAACGGTCGCTGCGGTCACTGGTAATCCACGTATACGCACGCGTTCGACATTGATCGGGCGCATACAGGTCGGTGAATTTTCATCAATTGTCGGCATGATCAAACGCGCCCAGCGCAGTTTTGGCCGATTGTTTACAGTTTCTGGCGTGATTACGGCATTTCGCAAAAGCGCGGTGCATAGCGTGGGGTATTGGTCGCCAGATATGCTGACAGAAGACATTGATATCACGTGGAAATTGCAGCGCGCAGGCTGGGATATCCGTTTTGAACCCAATGCGCTGGTCTGGATTTTGATGCCTGAAACCCTAAAAGGTTTGTGGAAACAGCGCCTGCGCTGGGCGATGGGCGGCGCGCAAGTGCTGTTGAAAAATGTGGATGTCTTGCTCAATCCAAAACTGAATTTTCTTTGGCCGCTGATGATGGAATTGATTTTGACGCTGGTTTGGTCATATCTCATGCTGATTATGGCGGTATTTTGGCTGGTGCACTTTATTGTGCCGATCCCGGGTATTGGCGATGTCAGCTCACCATTTTTGCCATATGGCACTGGCATGCTGCTGGGAGCAACCTGTCTGCTGCAGTTTGGTATCAGCAAATGGATGGATAGCCGTTATGAACCGGCTTTGGCAAAAAATTATTTTTGGATGATTTGGTATCCGTTTGTATTTTGGCTCATCACCATTACGGCGAGTATCGTAGCCTTTCCAAAGGTATTGAAATTAGGCACTGGACAGCGCGCGCGCTGGGTTAGTCCCGATCGCGGCATACGTATAAACAACCAAATTGAGAATAAACTAAATGAAAAGTAATGGGTTAATTATTGATTTACGGCGCCAGCTGCCTTGGCATAAACGCTATGCTTCCAGTACCAGTACGGCCATGATGTGGGCGGTTTGGCTATTGCTGTGGCGTCCGGTGCTGTTGGTTGCCGGTTTGGTTAGTCTGCAAAAGCATCATTTGCTTCAGCATTTGTTCGGTTCATTTGGCCTGGGACTCGAACATGGCATCACGGCGCTGATTGCATGTGTGGCTGCACTGCTGCTGTGGTCTAATTTTGTACCGGCTAAAAAGGTTAAAAAACCCCAAGTGAAAACCATGACAGATTATGTGCATCACTTTAATCTTCCCGTACAGGAAGTGGAACAGGGCCGCACCAGCAAAATCAGCACTGTGCATCATGATGAACATGGACGCATAATCCGTATTGATTAAACGAGAAGTCTAAGCGAATCTTCTTTAAGCCCTGTTTACAGGGCTTTTTATTGAGTATTTAAAATCTTTACATGCACATTCAACCTAATGATACATTGAATATACAATTGAATTTGCAATACAAAAAACGACGGTATTGGCTTAATATTTGTACTTTATGTTTTTAGCTATATTGTGGTTTAACGTTATGAATAATAAGGTTTTAAAGTTATACCTGAATTTGTTTTAAGAAATAAATATATCAATATTTTATTCAAATTATTGCGCTTGGTTCGGTGCGTTGCCGATTCGAGAAAGGTGATAATAACTTGGTTGCATTAGAGCTAAAGATCAGAAGGGGTGCTGATTATGCCGCGAAATAATTTAATGCGAAAACCGTTAAGCAAGGTAGGACATGGCGTGCTTATGGTACAAATTTTGCGTGAGCTAGATAATAATAATCAAGCTGGTGAATTTAAACTTTGAATAAGCTTGGCTTAATTAACATTGAGTCATTTGGATCTGATCAAGACGAATTAAGACCGTGCCAGTAATATATTTTGTAGTGTAGCGACTGTAAAATAGCATGGCAGTAAATGTGCATATGAATCAAGGTTTAGCACTTAGTCTAGATGAAGAAAAAACTCAGTTGATTGTGAGTTTACAGACAAAAACTCAATGAAGTTAACTGTATCAAGTCTTGCCGGATATGCAGTTTTTTGCGCTGTGTAAGATGAAAAAGAACAATAAAAAAGCCCTCAATTGAGGGCTTTTTTATTTAGGCTAGGAACCATGTGTAATAGCCCCAAAGCATGAGAGGCCATGCAATAAAGGGGCTAAACAGCCATTTCCAAAGCCAGAATTTAGGCACAAAACCGACACCGTGAATAAAACCGCCTGAAATGCCAAGCATGACAAACATCATGGCGCGGTGGCTGTAGTGGCCGTTAGCATCCAACATGGCTGCTGGATGGATTAATAAAACTGCAGCAAGAGGCAATGCCAACAAAAATGAGATGGCCATTGCCAGCTTATTCGGCTTTTTTTCCTGAGTTGTCATTGCTGCGTCAGTCATGTCTTATTCCTCATCAAGATCCTGATGGTGTTCGATGTACAGCGCGCTTAGTACGCCTGCAAAGCATGCCATCAAAATACCGAGAATCCATGCAAAATACCACATAATTTGTTCTCCTGAACATAGCCCTTAGTAAAGGCTATGTGAATTCTCTTGGATGTGTTTTTTAGTAATAACGCCCCACATTTTGTAGTAGCACCAAGTGGTGTAGCACAGAATGAGCGGAACGAAGATGCAAGCTGCAACAGTCATTACAGTTAAAGTATTTTTGCTTGAAACTGCATCCCACATAGTTAAGCTTGAAACCGCATCAATGCTTGAAGGCATTAAGAATGGGAACAGGGCAAAACCGGCAGTTAAAATTGCGCCAATAATGCAAAGCGAAGTACCTAAGAAACTTAAGCCTGCTTTGCCTTTGCCAGCAGATGGAATCACAATCAACGCGCCTAGAATTGCAGCAATTGGCGCAATCATAGTAATTGGGTAAGCGCTGTAGTTGTTCATCCAGCCTGGGTTTGCATTGGTAATGACTTGTTTTGCAAGCGGGTTGGCAACGCCGTTTGTATCAAATGGCTGAACCAGAGTATAGCCTTGGATATTGCCAAAATACAGCCATGCGCCTGCACCAAGAAAACATACAAGGAACACAATACCCATAATTTGAGTTGCTTTTGCAGAACGTGCGCGCAAGTCGCCATCTGTACGCAGCATGAGCCAAGCGCCGCCGTGAGCAGCCAGCATGGATAAGCTAACTAAACCGCACACCAAAGCAAACGGGTTCAGCAGTGCGAAGAAGCTGCCGGTATAAGTTGAACGGACAGTTTCATCAAGCTGGAATGGCACGCCAAGGAACATGTTGCCGAATGCAACGCCAAAGACCAGTGCAGGTACTGCGCCGCCAATACATAGACCCCAATCCCAAGAATTACGCCATTTGGTATTTTCAAGTTTAGAGCGGTAGTCAAAGCCAACCGGTCTAAGGAATAGCGCGAACAGAACCAGCAGTAATGCCCAGTACATGCCAGAGAATGCAGTTGCATACACCATTGGCCATGCTGCAAATAGCGCACCGCCAGCAGTAATGAACCAAACTTGGTTGCCGTCCCAGTGCGGCGCAATCGTATTGATTGCGGCGCGGCGTTCTTCATCTTTTTTGCCCACAAATGGCATGATTGCCATAGAGCCCATATCGAAGCCGTCGGTGAGGGCAAAGCCAATCAGCAGTACGCCAACCAGCACCCACCAGATTATTTTGAGCAGTTCATATTCGATCATGCTTGAGTCTCCTCATTTACCTTTTTCGCTTCGTTCAGTTTTTCAAAATGGTATTTACCAGTGTGAAGTGAACTAGGGCCAAGGCGTGAGAATTTAATCATTAAGTACATTTCAATGATCAGCAGTACAGTGTAGAAGGCTGCCAGAGCAATGATAGAGCCCCAGATATCGCCAGTGCTGAGTGTCGAAGTTGACAGGTGAGTCGGAAGCACTTCACCAATTGTCCATGGCTGACGGCCTGATTCAGCAACATACCAGCCAGTTTGAGCTGCAATCCATGGAAGCGGTAAGCCAAACAGTGCAAATTTAAGCAGCCAAGGTTTGTTTTCGGCATTGCGTTTTGCAACAGCAAAAGCGGCTAAAACGAACAGAAGCAGCATTAAGAAACCTGAAGCAACCATTGCACGGAATGCCCAGAACAAGCTTGGTACATGTGGAATAGTATCTTTTGCAGCAGCTTTAATTTGCGCATCGGATGCATCAACTACATTTTCAGTATATTTTTTAAGAAGTAAGCCATAGCCTAAGTCTTTTTGAGATTCAGCAAAAGCGGCTTTAAGCTCTTCAGACTGATCACCAGCGCGAAGTTTTTCCAGCTGAGAATACGCCACCATACCGTTACGGATACGCTCTTCATGCTGAACCAGCAGGTCTTTAATCCCTGTGACTTCTTTGTCAGTTGAACGTGTCGCAATGATACCCATCACATAAGGAATTTTGATGGCATAGTCAGTGGTCATGGTTTCTTTATTTGGAATACCAAACAGTGTAAACGGTGCAGGAGCTGGGTGAGTGTCCCATTCAGCTTCAATAGCAGCCAATTTAGTTTTTTGCACGTCGCCAATTTCATAGCCAGATTCATCACCCAGTAAGATTACTGAAAGTGTTGAGGCTAAACCGAAGATGGCAGCAATAGCGAAAGAGCGGCGGGCAAAAGGCAGATCGCGTTTTTTTAGCATGTAATAGCTTGAAATTGCGAGTACGAATACAGCGCCTGTCACATAGCCTGCAGACACAGTGTGTACGAATTTAACTTGGGCAACCGGGTTAAAGATCAGCGCGCCAAAGTCAACCAATTCCATACGCATGGTTTCGTAGTTGAACGCAGAGCCAACCGGATTCTGCATCCATCCGTTTGCGACCAAAATCCAAAGCGCGGACATATTCGAGCCGAGTGCAACCAGCCAAGTCACAGCCAAATGCTGTACTTTTGACAGGCGATCCCAGCCAAAGAAGAATAAACCGATGAATGTTGATTCAAGGAAGAATGCCATTAAGCCTTCGATGGCCAGCGGCGCACCGAAAATATCACCCACGTAGTGTGAATAATATGCCCAGTTTGTACCAAACTGGAATTCCATGGTTAAGCCGGTAGTAACCCCTAGCGCGAAGTTGATACCGAAGAGTTTGCCCCAGAATTTAGTCATGTCTTTGTAAATTTCTTTGCCGGAAATCACATATGTGGTTTCCATAATGGCAAGAAGGAAAGCCATACCTAGAGTAAGTGGAACGAATATAAAGTGATACATCGCGGTCATCGCAAATTGGAACCGCGACAAATCGACCACGCTTTCTGAAATCATCAACGTGTCTCCTTGATATGGGAAGAGCTGCCGGCTATGCGCTCAGCAACTTGATTGTCAAAATTTTGGGGGATCGTAGGTGCGTCAAACCAGATATGTTTAATCGTCAGTAAAATAACTACTTTAATTATTAAAATAGCAGTGATTTCTCTAACAGCACGACGGTTAAAATCTTTTGGGACTAAGCTCATATTGATAAGCCTATTTTTTAAACTCAATATCTATTATTAACAAAAGTTAACGAAAAGGGAATAGGGAAAACAATTAAAATAAAAATATATTGATAAGTTGTTTTAAAACAAATAGATGTTGGTCTAATATGTTAAAAAATATTCAAAAAACTGCTATTTAAAACCCAAGTAAAACGCTTGTATTTATATAAAATTATTCTGACTAATTTAGTTATATTTCTTTTGATTGTTAATTATAACCGAACAATTCGGACATTATTTTATCTGACTAAAATAATTGGTTTTAAATATTGTTGTTCGAATTATAAGCTGTAAGCTGCGTGTGAGGAAGTATGAGCACAATTGTATATTGTTTGTTTTTTGTTCTAAATATGTGTTGGAGAAAAAAAAGAACATGCAGGCATGTTCTTTTTTTTGGAGGATGGCAGAGGAAATTAGAAATCGTAACGTAAGCCTAGAGAAAGCGCTGTTGAGTTTTCATCTGCTACACCGCTGATGCCGTTGCCGAAGCTGCGGCCTTCTTTCCATGGATTCAGTTTAGAGTTTTTGTCGTTCAGTACGGTTGCTAAGTTGCCGTAAACACGCAGCGTGTTGTCCAATTTATGTTCAACACCCACACCGATCAGGTGTGCATTTGCATCATTCGCATCTACATCACGGTAGAAGTATTCACCGCGAACTAAGGTTTTAGGTGTAATTTTATATTCACCGGCTAAACCGAACACTTGTGCATCCGGGTTGGCTGCGTCATTATCGTGTTTAGCGATTTGATACATTGCGCCGAGGTTAAATTCTTCTGTAATTTTATACGCACCTGCGATACGGAAAGCATCACGGCTTGCACCGCCTGCTGCATTGGCTGCATTATCTTCGTATTTTTCATAGGCAGCAGCTGCGTCGATCGGGCCTGCTTTGTATGTCAGTGCCAGATCATAAGCTTTGTTATCATCAACACCTTCGCCATTTGCATCTTGAGCAATTTGTGTGCCTGAGTGCATAGACATTGCCGCTAGAACGTTAAAGCCGCCGCCAAATTTTGGTGATTTATATTCGATGGTATTTTCGTTGCGCTCATCAAACTTTAAGTTGCCAACGCGAGTGACGTTCCGTACATCACCGACCATGTCACCAAAGAAGTTTACTGGACCGCGCGCTGCTTTAAACGGGCTGTCAAAACGGCCTACACGCGCTTGACCGTATGTGTTGCTTTTCAAGCCGACAAAAGTGTCACGGCTTGCGAAGTTCACACCATTAGAATCTTTGCTGCCAGAAGCGAAGTTAATTTCTTGCTCAATTTGTGCAAAAGCGCTTAAGTCATCATTAATTTTTTGATCTACTTTAAAGCCTAAGCGTGAAGAGTTAGATGATAGGCCTACTTCATTATAATCTTTGCCATCATCTAAATAGTCTAAAGAAACGTGTGCACGGCCATAAATTTTAACATCAGCAGCAGATGCCATTACTGGTGTAAGAATTGTTGCCCCAATCGCTAATGCACATAGTGTTTTTTTCATTTCCAGCTCCATAAAAGACTTTTCAGGTCTTATCAATACGTTTTATCAGTAGCTTCGCTAAAAATAATTTCGCTATCTAATGGCGCTAAGTATTCATTACAAATAAGACAGTTAGATTAAGGAAATATTTCAAAAATATTAAATTTAATCATGGGGTTAATGGAATTATTTCACAATGTTTCCAAGTGAAAACCCTGTTTAAACAGTTAGTTACAATCTTGCTGATTATGCTTTGAGCAGCTGTTGTCATAAACTTTTAATTTAAAGTATCGGTGTTGTTGGTCTTTGTGCCGACGTGAAAATCAAGAACAGCAAGCATAAAAAAATGGAGCCTAAGCTCCATTTGATGCATAAATTTTCTAATTTAAAGCTCAGCCAGTGCGGCCTTAATTTGCTCAGCCTGCGCTTTAATTCGCTCTTGATCGCCCATTTTGGCAGCATGTTTGCCCAGTTCGTGAACTGAAGTCGGGATTAAATGAAAATGCACATGGGGCACAGTTTGTCCGGCTGCGGGGCCAGAGAGCTGCATTAGCACAATGCCTTCTGCACTCAGCGCCTTTTCAATTGCACGGGCAATCTTCTGTACGATTTGAATCGTATAGGCTGCCGCTTCAGGCGCAAGATCCAGCAGGCTGACTGCAGGAGTTTTAGGAATGACCAAAGCATGACCATCTGCCTGCGGCATAATATCCATAAATGCAAGGACTTGGTCATCTTCATAGACTTTAATTGCTGGAAGTTCACCGCGTAAAATTCTTGCAAAAATGTTTTGATCATCATAAGCCATGGCTATTTTCCTTTCATATGCCTGAGTAAAATTATTTGCAGTTCAGTTCTTTTTGACGTTCTTTAATGGCGTCAAGGCGCTGCTGTTCTTTGTCTGAAAACTTAGGCTTGGTGGTAAAGCAGTTTTCATTGCCAAACTTCGCTTTCGCGTCCGGGTCTTTAAAGCAGAAGCCTTTAGACGCATAGATGACATCATGGTCGTTCTTCAGCTTTTGGCATTCCTGTTCAGAAGCAAAAGCTGCTGAAGATGCCCCAACGAAAGTTACTGCACTGAACAGAGCGGCAACAATAAATTTGTTCATGAGAGTTTCCTCAAAGTTTGTAACAATATGTATTACCACATATTCACAATATTAGGTTTCATTATGATTATTCAATGGCGACTTATTACTTGATTGTAATTTTGCTCCATGATTCATACAACTTTACAGCACTGGAAAAATCGCTGTCCGGCGCGGCAGTATCGTTGGCGGCCTGAATCAAGCTTTGTGTTAAGCCAATAATGGGTGCTGACAGTTTAGCTTGTCGAACTAAGTCTACCGCAATGCCAGTGTCTTTGGCTAATAGCGGCAGCGCAAAGGTTAACGGAAATGAGCGGTTCATCACACGCTGCGGTAAAATAGTTTCGGTAGCATTGCTTTTTCCGCTGGATGCATTGATGCAATCCAGCGCTTCAGTTAAATTTACGCCATGCGCTTTTAAGGTTAATGCGCCCTCTGCTGCTGCACAAAGATTTACAGCCATTAACATATTGTTTACAGCTTTGACGGCAAATCCAGCACCGGGTTCACCCACATGTTTGATTAGTTTGCCAAAGCATTCAATGGCGGGCAGCGCGCGTTCAAATGCTGCTGCACTGCCGCCAATCATGACAGTGAGTGTTGCGGTTTCCGCTCCAATGGTTTGGCCGCTGACAGGCGCATCAAGGAAATCTACACCTTGTGTTTGCAGTTTCGCTGTCAGTTTTTGCGCAGACTCCGGTACGCCACTCGTGCAGTCGACCCAGATAGTGCCCGGTTTAAGCTGAAGACCCTCAATTAATTTTTCTACATCTGCGCTGGTTGGCAGGCAGGAAAAAATCACATCGGCCTGTATCGCCTGATCTAATTCAGCGGCTTGGGTGCCGTATTCAGCTGCATGCTGTTTGGCTTTTTCAAAATTGCGGTTCCAGACATAAACGGTATCGAAACGTTTTGTCAGATGCGCTGCCATGCGGTAGCCCATTGCGCCTAAACCAATAAATGCAGCCGATTGAATCATGATATCCCCTTAATTTTTTGCTTCTAATAACGTTGATCTGCGCGCAAGCCACGCCGTCAGTTTTGGCCAAAATAAATTGGCGCTTTTTTGACTGGACATTAGCCCCAAATGCCCGCCGGGAATGAGAGTAAACGTGACATCTTGGCTGTTTGTCAATTCTGTTAGTGGCTGCGCGGCGTCTGCAGTCACTATTTGGTCGCTGGAACCTGCGCCAACCAACAAAGCGCAGCTGATATTTTTTAATTCGATAATGTTATCTTCTAATTGAATCACGCCTTGTTTGAGCGGATTCTGCAGCCAAACATTCAAAACCATATCCTGATTAATCCCGCCCGGGTAGTCGATCATGTTGTTTAAAAAATCTCCCATTGTGGCGTGTTCATAGACGGTTTGAGTATTTTCTAAATTGGCCAGCAGCTGTTTTTGGCTTCCGATCCATCCTTTCGGGTCTAAAATTTTAAAGCCCAGCGCATTCAGCGAACCTGGTGTATGAATCATGCGTTTAGGGATTTGCGCCTTATAAATAGTTTCGCGCACAGCTTTACTGCGAGAGATAAGTTTATTGATATTTTGAAATAGCTTGCCGACACGCCCGGATGCATAACTGTCGATCGGACTGCCAGCCACGATTAAATTTTTCACATGCGCGGGTTGATGCATGGCGGTATATAGGGTGACAAAGATGCCTGCCATACTCCAGCCGTGCAGTGAAACTGCAGGGCTGCCGGAATGCTCCAATATTCTGTCGATACAGTGCGGCATAGCGTCATCAATGAAGGACAGAAAATTTAAATGCCGGTCTTGGTAGCTCAGCTGTGTCCATTCCAGTAAATACACATCAAAACCGCTGTGCTGAAAATGCTTGACCAATGAGCGGTAAGGATATAAGTCGTAAATTGCCATATTGATCGCCAAAGGGGCAGTAAACACCAGCGGTTCTAAATACTTGCGATCCGGTGAGGGGTAATAGCGTATTTTACAGTGCTTATATTCTTCAAGCACAGTAAAGGGGGTCGATTGCGACAGAATTAATGATTTAGTCTTAAAAACCCGAGCTGACAGATGCTTGAATTTTTTTTGCTGCGCAATCAGCCGTTTCTTGAGAGGATGCATGTTTGTAATTGACCTATGTCCTTGCAGGTTTGATCGAAGTCTAAGCGATATTTGCTTATTATGCCTTGACCTGAAATAGCTTAGACGCTCAAAATGTTGGCAATTATTTACAAAAGGCAGTCACTAAGACTGATTAATGCAGATGAGCCAACAAGACGACATTGAATACCAGCTGGAAACCCTAGCCATTCGTACTGGGCATGACCGTACTTTTGAAGGTGAGCACAGCGAGCCAATTTTCTTAACTTCGTCTTTTGTTTGTGAAAATGCTGCCGATGCCGCTGCAAAATTTTCAGGGCAAATCGAAGGTAATACCTATTCACGCTATACCAACCCAACTGTCCATACCTTTGAAAAACGTCTTGCCGTGCTGGATGGTGCAGAACGGGCAGTGGCGACCAGTTCTGGTATGGCTGCTGTGCATGCAGTCACTTTGGCTTATTTAAAGTCTGGTGATCATGTCGTTTGCTCACGTGCTGTGTTTGGTTCAATTATTTCTCTGTTTGAGAAATATGTGATGAAATTTGGCGTAGAAGTCACTTTTGTTGATTTGGAAGATTTGGATGCATGGAAACAAGCAGTGCGTCCAAACACTCGTCTTTTATTTATTGAAACGCCGTCTAACCCGCTGGCTCAGGTTGGTGATATGCAGGCGATTGCAGACATTGCGCATGCAAATGGCGCCTTATTTGCAGTTGACAACACCTTCTGTACGCCTGTATTGCAGCAGCCCATTAAATTTGGGGCAGATTTAATTGTCTATTCATCAACTAAATATATTGATGGCCAAGGCCGTGCGCTCGGCGGCGCAGTTGTGGGCAACCATAAATTGCTGGAAGATATTAACGGCGTGATCCGCACATTGGGTAACTCAATGAGCCCATTTAATGCTTGGGTGTTCTTAAAAGGTTTGGAAACTTTAAGCTTGCGTATGAAAGCGCATTGTGAAAGCGCTCAAGTCTTGGCTGAATGGCTGGACGCGCATCCAAAAGTGGAAAAAGTGTATTATGCCGGCTTGCCGAATCATGCAGGGCATGAGCTGGCAAAAAAACAGCAGTCATGTTTTGGCGGTGTGGTATCTTTTGTAGTGAAAGGTGAACGCGAAGGCGCTTGGACAGTCATTGATAACACACGTTTCTTGTCTATTACCAGTAACTTAGGTGATGTCAAATCGACAATTACACATCCTGCAACGACTTCACACGGCCGCATGTCGCCGGAAGCAAAACAGGCTGCAGGCATTAGTGAAGGTTTAATCCGCGTATCTGTCGGTTTAGAAGATATTAATGATATTATTCGCGATCTTTCCCGCGGTTTAGATTTAATCTAACTCATTCTCTTAAATTAAAAGAATTTTTGTTCGGAGCTATTTATGAACATTAACATGCTGATGCAGCAAGCCCAGCGCATGCAAAAAGAAGTTGAAAGCAACATGAAAAAGGCCAAAGAAGAGCTTGCTCAAACTGAAGTGCATGCAGAAGCAGGCGGCGGTTTGGTTAAAGTGACCATGACTTGCCGCAATGTGGTAAAACGCATTGAAATTAATCCTGAATTGCTTCAAGACGATGCAGATATGATTGAAGATTTGATCGCAGCTGCAATGAACGATGCAGCTCGTCAAGCTGAAGCAATCTCTGAAGAGAAAATGAAATCTGCAAACTCAGGCATGGGTTTGCCGCCAGGCCTGTCAGGTTTGTTCTAAGGAATTACAGTGCATGTTTAGTGATCGTTTTGATCAGCTGGTGCAGGCATTGCGGATTCTGCCTAGCGTTGGGCCAAAATCGGCTCAGCGCATGGCGCTGCATTTGATCATGAAAAATAAAGAGGGGGCTATAGGTTTGGCGCATGCGCTGAATGAAGCCACCAGTTATATTCATGAATGCTCTATTTGCCATTCGCTGACAGAAGATGAAGTCTGTAATATTTGCCTGTCGACAGAACGTGATGAGCAAATTCTGTGTTTGGTAGAATCACCTGCAGATGTGATGGCTATTGAGCAAAGCGGCAGTTTTAGAGGTAAATATCACGTTTTAGGCGGACATTTATCGCCGCTGGACGGCATTGGCCCAGATGAAATCGGCATTCCATATCTGCTGCAGCGTTTAGCGGACGGTCAAGTAAAAGAAGTCATTTTGGCTACCAATGCAACTGTGGAAGGTCAGGCAACAGCACATTATATTGTTGAAGCGGCCAAACATTTGCCGGTGCAGATGACCCGGATCGCTCAAGGCGTGCCGCAAGGCGGAGAACTGGAATATGTTGATAGCCATACCTTAAGTCAGGCTGTGCATAACCGCATGCGCATGAAATAGTATTTGTATTATTAAGAATCTTTTACTAATAGTTTTTATATATTAGTAAAAGTATTTTTGAGTGTGAAATAGCACTATATTCAAAAAAATATAATAACTATATCTATTTTTTTATCGAAAATTATTATATATCGGTTAATATACCGGATTAGAGCATCTAGCTATAGACTCAGCATTTATGTACCAATTTATTCATCAGCAGCAAGACTTGCGCACCGTACTCGGCCTTATGGACCAAAGCTCAGTTTATGGGCTGGATACAGAATTTATTAAGGTAGACACTTTGTGGCCAAAATTAGGCGTATTTCAAATTAACGTCAATGGTCATGTCTACTTGCTGGATGGCGCTACACTCGATTTATCACAATTTTGGAATAAACTGTTCAGCGCAGAACAGAATGTATTTCATGCCTGCAGTGAAGATGTTGACCTGATTTACCATTATGCACAGCATAAATCGTTAAGTAATGTATTTGATACTCAAGTCGGCATGTCATTTTTAGGGCACGGCCTGCAAGTAAGTTATCAAAATGCGCTCAAAACCATGCTGAATGTAGATATTGAGAAAGATCAGACCCGTTCAGATTGGCTGGCGCGTCCGCTGTCGCCTGAACAGCTTATGTATGCAGCCAATGATGTTGAATATATTATGCAGCTGTCAGATAAGGTTAAAGCAGAATTGTCCGGCAAGCAGCTGTTGAGTTGCGTGCTCGAAGACTGCCGCAATTTAACCCATGAAATTGGCCTCGAAACACCGCAGACGATGCTGTATCACGATATAGGAAACTACCGTAATTCACGCCGGCAGCTCATGCAGCTGCAGCAGCTTGCTGTATGGCGTGAGCAAATGGTGAAAGCGCTGAATCAGCCGCGCAGCTTTATTTTAAAAAATGCCACCATGCAGGATCTGGTCGAAAAAAATCCGCGTAATCATTTCCAGCTCAGCGCTATTAAAGGCATTCGAGCTAATATTGTGCGAGAGCATGGCAAAACGATTTTAGATTTGTTGAAATTTTTACCGGAACAGGCTGAATGGCCGCTACGCATGGCGCGCCCTATCCGTCATTCTTCTAAAGACATTACAGACCGTGTCGATGCTGTTATTGAAAATGTTGCGCTTGAAACCAGTGTGCCTAAAGAAGTACTGATGCGGAAAAAATGGCTGAATGCGCTGTATCAGCATGTCGTGTTTCATAACGATGAGCAGGATTTGCCGGGATATTTGCTGGGCTGGCGCTATGGTTTGCTGACTAAGCCGCTTCTGGAAGTGCTGCGCACAGATGAAAGCTATCTGTCGACACAAATGAAAGTGACCGAATAAATGCTGAATAAAATTGATTAAAGATTTAGCACTTATACAAATTCACGACTGATGCGTTAATAATCACTAATGTATCAGTCTTTTTTTTGATGTATGCTTTGCCCTGAGTTTTATGAGTACCGATTTAACCATGCATTGTTCTATTTACAAATCGAGCAAAAAAGATGAAATGTATCTTTATGTTGCCCGTCCTGCAGAAAACAAAGCCGAAGAATTTAGCCCGCTCGAAGTGATGCCTGAGCCTGTGCGCGTCGCATTTGGCCGTGCAACATTTGTGATGCACTTGGAATTGAGCGAAGGCCGTAAGCTGGCGCGTGTAAATGTGCTGCATGTAATTGACTCGATTGAAACCAAAGGTTTCTTTCTGCAGATGCCTCCAGAAGGCTTAATTAACCCGAATGCTGTCGAGCCTGAAGGCTTGCGCGGTGCATAATTCCCGTTCAGGAGTTGCGAAATGAATAGTTTATGGGCTTTATTGGACTCAATTCCTGAAGACAGCATTGCGGTCACGGTTTATCTTATCGGCAGCTTCATTATGCTGGCGTGCTGGTATTCAATAGCTAAGCGCTTGCCTAAACCGGTTGGCGGCATCACATGGATCATTGGCTTTGCCATTTTGCTGACACCGACCGTGTCTGAAGGCAATAATGCATCCATTGCGCCTGCTGTGTTTGGCTTGCTGTTTGGCCTGCTGACCAAAGATCATCCATTGGTTTGGTCAAATTTATCTTTAATACTGTTTGTGGTGGGTATTGGCTTGGTGATTGGATATTTCTTGTCAAAATACAATGCCTCAAGAACAAAACTTGCATTGAGTAAAAAAAGCTCACCACTGTAATTTATATTTTTAAGTTAAATTTTAAGTAAAACAATAAGGTTAACTATGTCTGTTGATGCTCAACAATTTTCTGGCACAGACCAGTATATTGCCACTGACAGCCTTAAATTGGCTGTAAAAGCTGCCCGCAGTTTACAAAAACCGCTTTTGGTAAAAGGTGAACCGGGTACCGGAAAAACCCTGCTGGCAGAGCAGGTCGCTCAAAGCTTGGGGCTTAAGCTGATTACGTGGCATATTAAGTCTACAACCAAAGCACAGCAAGGGCTGTATGAGTACGATGCCGTATCGCGCTTGCGTGACAGCCAGCTGGGTGATGACCGGGTTTATGATATTAAAAACTATATTAAACCGGGTAAGCTGTGGGAAGCCTTTACCAGTGAAGAGCGCTGTGTACTGCTGATTGATGAAATTGATAAAGCGGATATTGAATTTCCAAACGACTTGCTGCATGAACTTGATAAAATGTCGTTCTATGTATATGAGACAGGTGAAACGATCACTGCAGCGCAGCGTCCGATTGTGATCATCACATCAAATAATGAAAAAGAGTTGCCGGATGCATTCTTACGCCGCTGTTTCTTCCATTATATTGAGTTTCCGGATGAAGCCACCATGCGGGAAATTATTGATGTTCATTTTGATAAAATTTCCAGCACGCTGGTGTCTGAAGCATTGCAGGTTTTCTTTAAGCTGCGTCAAGTTCCGGGCTTGAAAAAGCCGCCTTCAACCTCTGAGTTGATTGATTGGCTGAGCCTGCTCATGGCAGATGATATGCCGGAAGACATTTTACGCAATACCGATAAATCAAAATCTATTCCGCCACTGTACGGCGCGCTGATTAAAAATGAGCAAGATGTACAGCTGCTTGAACGCTTAGCCTTTATGTCACGCCGTTAAGGGAGCATCGCTCATGTTTGTGCGGCTGTTTTATACCTTAAGAAAATATGGCGTTCCAGTGTCCACACGTGAGCTGATTGATCTTAATCAGGCGGTGGCTGCTGGCTTGGTGTTTGCGGACCAAGATGAATTTTACCAGCTGGCCAAAACGGTTATGGTCAAAGATGAGCGCTATTTTGACAAATTCGACCGGGCTATGAAGGACTATTTTGACGGCATAGCTACCTTTGATTTAGATGATTTGCTTAATCAAGTACATAAGCTACCCAAAGACTGGTTTGATTTGGAGCTGTTGGAAAAACATCTGACGCCGGAGCAGCGTGAAGAACTGAAAAAAGCCGGATCATTAGAAGAATTGATGAAAATGCTGGAAGAACGTTTGCGTGAACAGCATAAAAAGCATCAAGGCGGCAACCGGATGATCGGCACTGGAGGGACGTCACCTTTTGGCGCCTATGGCGATCATCCAGAAGGCGTGCGTATTGGCGGGCCGGGACGAAAACGTTCAGCAGTAAAAGTTTGGGAACAGCGCCAATACCGAAATTTGGATGATGATCAACTGCTCGGCAGCCGGCAAATGCAGATGGCGCTGCGACGTTTGCGCAAGTTTGCCCGCCAAGGCGCAGCGGAAGAGCTGGATATTGACGGTACAATCCGCGAAACAGCAAAGCAGGGCATTTTAGATGTACAGTTAGTGCCTGAGCGGCGTAACCGCATTAAAGTATTGATGCTGTTTGATGTGGGCGGTTCAATGGATGCGCATATTGCCCAGTGCGAAAAACTGTTCAGCGCAGCCAAAACAGAATTTAAAACGCTGGAATATTTTTATTTTCATAACTGTCTGTATGATTATGTTTGGAAAGACAATATCCGCCGTTCCAGTTCGCGTATGAATACTTGGGATTTATTGAATACCTATGGCCGGGATTATCGTGTCATCGTGGTAGGTGATGCCAGCATGGCGCCGTATGAAGTCACGTCTGCTGGCGGTTCTGTAGAATATATGAATGATGAGTCAGGTCAGGTATGGCTGCAGCGTCTGCGTCAGCATTTTGATAAAACAGCATGGCTCAATCCTGAAGAAGAAAGCTATTGGCATTACACGCATACCATCGGATTGATTAAACAAATCTTTGAAGATCACATGTTTCCAATGACTTTAAAAGGTATTGAAGACATGACCAAATATTTGGCGCGTTAATCCTGCTCTAATCTGTATTTTCAATTGATTAGCGTATTACTCTTTTTGATATGACAGGCATGCAGGCGCAGCAATTGATGATGGATAAAAGACTGCTTTTATCGAGAAAGCGAATTTAAGCTTGTTGAATGGAGCTGAAATTCGCTAGTATCGAGGCAGTCTTTTTTGCGCATTAAATTTGTACTGCATCTTACAGATCTTAAGTGGCGGTAAGTTCTTTGTGCCTAAAAATGCTTCACAGCGGTATGGAATACTGCACTGTAAATTCGTAAAACCGTATTAGGGGAATACAATGGAACACCAAATTAATGGAATTGCTTTGCCAAATGAAGCGGGTTTTTTTGGCAATTATGGCGGTCAGTTCATTCCGCCTGATTTAAAGCAGGCTATGGATGATATTAATACGGCATATCAGGAAATTCGAAATACAGTAGAATTTCAGAACGAATTAAAGGATTTGTTTGCCAACTATGTGGGACGTCCAAGCCCGCTGTTTTATGCTAAGCGTTTGTCAGAGCAGCTGGGCGGCGCGCAAATTTACTTGAAGCGCGAAGACCTGAATCATACCGGCGCGCATAAAATTAATCACTGTCTAGGTGAAGCGCTGTTGGCAAAATACATGGGTAAAACCAAAGTGATTGCTGAAACCGGTGCAGGTCAGCATGGTGTAGCTTTGGCGACAGCTTGTGCATTGGTGGGTATTCCTTGCGAAATTCATATGGGGCAAGTGGATATTGAAAAAGAACACCCGAATGTCGTTAAGATGAAAATTCTGGGTGCGCGTCTTATTTCTGTAACCCGTGGAACGGCAACATTAAAAGATGCTGTAGACAGCGCTTTTGAAGAATATCTGAAAGATCCTAAAAACTATATTTATGCAATCGGCTCTGTGGTTGGGCCACATCCGTTTCCAATGATGGTACGTGATTTTCAGTCAATTATTGGTGAAGAAATTAAAACACAAAGCCAAGACCGTTTTGGCGCCTATCCAGATTATGTTGTTGCCTGTGTGGGCGGCGGTTCAAATGCGATGGGCGCGTTTACTGCATTTTTAAATGAGGCGTCTGTTCAGCTGATTGGGGTAGAGCCTGCAGGTCATGGCTTAGATACAGATATGCACTCTGCCACCTTAACCTTAGGCAAACCGAGCCAAATTCACGGTATGGCATGTTATGTGCTGGAAGATGAACAGGGGCAGCCATTACCAGTACATTCTATTGCTTCTGGTTTAGATTATCCGGGTGTTGGGCCACAGCATAGCCTGCTCAAAGATTTGGGCCGTGTAGAATATACGACAGCGACAGATCAAGAGTGCTTAGATGCCTTTATGACGCTGTCACGTGTGGAAGGTATTGTTCCTGCACTGGAAAGCTCGCATGCTGTGGCATGGGCATTGCGTGAGGCGCCAAAAATGGGTAAAGACATTAAGATTGTAGTGAATGTTTCAGGCCGCGGTGATAAAGATGCAGATTATGTAGCGACTAAATTAGGGCTAAATTAATCATTCAATTTAAAGACCGTGCTGTTATGATCTTTTGATGAGGTGTATGCAGTTCTAGGCCTGTAAAAATATCCCAGTTTATAACTGGGATATTTTTTTATATATGTTTTACACAATGAATAATGAAAAAAGCTTTTATTACCAGATGTTTAACTTAGGCGTTAGCTAAGTTGTAGTGTGTATTTTGATTAATTTAAGTTCGTGACCTGTCATCATCTATTTCAATTATTTATAACAGGATTGCCAGTTCGCAGGGCTATAGTCGAGTATTTTTCTAAAAAATTCTAACTTCTAAAGCATACATGTCATTCAATTGTCATTTTTATGTCATTACGGAAGTTGGATTGTTATTGGGCTGAAGACGTATTGCGCTGATTAAAAACTCCCCCTGAAATTTCAGGGGGGAATTTAAGCTTTATACTTAAGTTAAATTTACGGAAAAATATTAACCGGAAATATACTGCTGTAATTGCTCGATTAGTTTGTGCTGATCTTCCATTGCTGCTTTGACCAAATCACCAATAGAAATTAAGCCAATCAGTTTGTCATTTTCAACTACTGGCAAATGGCGCAAATGTTTATTAGTCATTAAATCTAAACAGTCTTCGATGCTTGCGCTTCGGGTAATGGTCAGTACTTTTGCAGTCATAATTTCATTGACTGTTGTATCAAAAGATGTACGCTGCATCAGCGCAACTTTGCGAGTGTAATCGCGTTCGGATAAAATGCCCACTACGCTGTTTTCATGAGTAACCACCAGTGCGCCAATGCCTTTTTCAGCCATAAGTGTGATTGCCTTTAAAACGGTCTCGTGGGGCGCAATCGTGTAAATGGCTTGCTCGGCTTTGTCTTGTAATACTTGTGCAACTGTAGTCATTTTTTGTCCTTCAAAGATTATTATTTGTTTTAAATTAACGCGAATATTTTGAATTGCAAATACTCATGCGTCTATTATTTTTTTCAATTGCATAATATGGGAAAAACGCTCATTTATTGCTTACGCAAAGCGCATTTGCTGCTGTGAAAAAAAGAAATGACGCATCTGCTGAGTCGTTAGTTTGAATTTCTGATTACTGCCGCTGCACAGCGCTGGCGTTACGTTTAATCGGGTTAATGTTGGCAGCAGCAGGCGCTCAAAATCTTTAGGTGTAATCTTTTTGGGCTGATAATTTGGCCAGTATTTTTTTGCATATTTATGCGCTTGCAAACCATTGAGCCAAAAAGGAAAAATGAAATCATCACCATCTTTGGTCATGGCCCAGCCTTCAAAGTATAACCCCCAAAGGACACCGCAATACATCATCGTTTTAAGGATGGTAATTTTAAATATGAGATCTTTTGAAATTGGCTGTAGTTGATTAATTTGAGTCATTGTTTCTATATTTGCTCGTGTTTTGTTTAGTGTAAGTGCCAAAAATTAAAATTCTATGTCAGCTTTGCTCAAAATCGTAAGGAAATATGTAATGGCAGCTGCAAAACTTCAGGCATTAAAAAACGCCACCTAGGTGACGTTTGATTATGCTTGCAATGTGGCCATTTTCTGCCAATATTGCGCTTTGAGAGAATCTCGCTCGACTCGGAAGCCTTGGTAATAAAGTTCCGCTAAAAATAAAGCGGCTTTACCGTGACCTGCACGA
>JASLHF010000038.1 GCA_030152275.1 Acinetobacter sp.
TGGTTCTGCCCGCTAAACGTTTATTCAGCGCTGAAAACAGCATAATGCCGAATGCGTTGGCGCCAAAAACATAGGCAAACTGCTGCTGGCTCAATCCATAACCGTCCATCAGCACCGCTGCTGATGAGCTGATATAGCAAAACAGTAATCCGCCGGTCAGGCAGCCGATCAGCATAGGAAGCCTGAAACTGGCATCTTTTAAAATGGCGCCATACAGCTGCATCACTTGGCTAAAATTCAGTTTTAAACGGCGCTCCTGCGGTAAAGTTTCCTTAAAAAAGAAATGCACACATAACAGGCACAGCATGCCCATAACACTTAATACCGCAAATACTGCGTGCCAGCTGTAAAATTTTAAGATCCATGAGCCAAGCATAGGCGCCGCAATGGGCGCAACCCCCATCACAATCATCATGCTGGAAAATGCCTGCGCAGATGCCTGAACGTCCAAACGGTCACGAATGGCCGCCCGCGCAATCACTACCCCCACACAGCCGCCAAGCGCCTGCAAAACCCGTGCGCCAATCAATCCCCATGCATTGGCGGCAAACAGGCAAATCAGACTGGCTGCGGCATACAGGATTAAGCCAAAATAGAGTGGAATTTTACGGCCAATCCGGTCACTGACCGGGCCATAAATCAGCTGGCCAACTGCCAAACCTAAAAAATAAGCCGGCAAGGTATTGGCGATCATTTGTGTACTGACATTAAAGTCCTGCGCCATTTGCGGCAAAGCTGGCAAATACATATCAATCGACAGCGGGCCCAGCGAGGTCAGCAGCGCCAGCAGCATAATCCATGCGCTTGAATACTGCGTATTGTGTTTTGCATCCTGCATATAGATATTTCATGATTAAATGGTGAGATTGCAGACAAGTTTACACCGCACGTAGTATTATTTCTGCATATTCAAAGTGAAAAATCACACAATTAAAACACCAACCTGCTCAGTTTTTTAACCGCAAAGGAAATACATTGAACTCTTGGCTCGGGCGCCTTAAGCAAGCGACATACAACACCACTTTTATGTACAACGTGCGTATGGTTATCGCATTTGCGGGAACCGCTTTTGTGCCGTATTTCATCGGTCAGCAGCTGTATACCATTCCGCTGACATTAGGCGTTGTTGCCGCAGGTTTAAGTGACATTGATGACCGATTCTCTGTACGCATCATGAACCTGATTTACACCTATATCGGGTTCTTCGTCACAGCTGTATCAGTCTATCTGCTCTTCCCTTATCCAGTGCTATTTGCAGTGGGCTTAATTGTTTCGTGTATCGGCTGGATTTTACTGGGCTCACTGGGACGGCGCTATGCCACTATTTCTTATGGCTGCCTAGTCATATCCGTATATTCCATGGTTGGGATAAATCTATTTGATGGCTGGTATATGCAAGCGGGGCTGCTGGTTATTGGAGCGGCATGGTACGGACTAATCTCAACCATTAGCTTTTTACTGTTTCCTGTACGGCAGGTTCAGGACAAATTGGCGCAGTGCTATTCTTCTCTAGGCGATTTTCTATTCGCCAAATCCAATCTGTTTGATGTGGATATGACTGCAAAGAGCTATCAGCAAAGCATGATTGAACTGTCCTTAGAAAATGGCAAGCTAATTACTATTTTTAATGATATGAAAACAGCACTGCTGACCCGCCTGAAAGGCGACCGTGGCCAACGCGATACCCGGCGCAGCCTGCAGTATTATTTTGTGGCGCAGGATATTCATGAGCGCGCGGACTCTGCGCATATTGATTATCAAAAACTGGCCAAAATTTTTGAGCATAGCGATATTCTGTTCCGCTTTCAGCGCGTCTTGTCCATTCAAGGCAAAGCCTGCAAAGACCTGAGCAGCAGCATTCTGATGCGCAAGCCCTATCATCACAACAAACGCTTTAAACATGCTTTTGAAAATCTGAAATTATCTTTACTGAAACTGCGTGATGAACAGCAATACGATCAGGTTTGGGTTAATTCACTGTTTTCACTCTATCAAAACTTAAAAGCTATTGACGCGCAGCTGCGTAACGTAGAAACCGAACGCCATATTAAATTTGATAAAACCAAACATATCGAAAATCAGCTGAAAGACGATGACTTGAAAGGCTGGGATGACATCCGTATCCGCATCCGCCAGCATTTGACGCCAGAATCTGTTTTATTCCGTCATGCCGTCCGGCTGTCTATTGTATTGTTTATTGGCTATATTTTTGTGCAGGCAACTAACATTGAATATGGCTACTGGATTTTGCTGACTGCGCTGTTCGTCAGTCAGCCGAACTTTAACGCCACCAAACGCAGACTGTATTTACGCATTATTGGCACACTGGCGGGCATAACCTTGGGCTACGCCATTTTATATTTTATTCCCTCAATTGAAGGTCAACTCCTCCTGCTGATTCTTAGCGGTGTTTTGTTCTTTGAACTGCGCAGCAAACAGTATGCACAAGCCACTGCTTTTATTACCATTTTAGCGCTAATCAACTTCAATCTGGACGGCATGGGTTTTGAAGCCGCCCTGCCGCGGATGATTGACACATTAATTGGCTGTGCGCTGGCATGGTTTGGGGTGAGTTTTATCTTCCCTGACTGGAAATTCCGACGCCTGCCGCGCACCATCAAACGCTCGCTGCAAGCGCAGTGCGATTATTTAACAGAAGTCATTGAGCAGTATAAACATGGCCGCAACAATGGGCTAAATTACCGCGTTGTGCGCCGCGCGGCCCATAATACCGATGCAGAAGTTGCCTCTTTAATCTCAACACTGGCGACAGAACCGGACTTTGACCCAGCACAAAAAAGCCAAGCTTTCGAATTTCTGTGCTTAAATCACACTTTTATCAGCTATATCGCCGCCCTCGGCGCGCACCGTGACCAAATACACGATACAGAGATTCTGCAGCTGCTGGATAAAGCGCTGGATGATATCCAAGGCGCTGTCCTGCGTGATGAAGTGCCGGATTTAACGGCACAGAATATGCTGCAGGCCATCCGCCTGCGCCTATCGCAAAATAAAGACGAAGACCAAAAATCGCTGATTATTCTGCAGCAGCTGTCTTTAATGTTCAGCATCTTAGGCCAGCTTAGTTTTTTAAAGCAAAGCCTGAGCCATGAACATGACCGGCAAGCAACCGAATTAGGCTCTTTATAATTTGGCTGATTTTGGAACAATATACTCACTGAATCGGCATAAATAATGCTAAACTTTTTACAGTTCGAAATTTGTTAGTTAAATCATGACCGCGAAAAATCTATACGCCTATACTTTGCAGCCCATCCCTTATGAAGTGTCTGAAGCAGAACAGCGCAATGCACAGCTGGTTCTGTCGCGCAGCAACTATAAAATTGGCACCAAAGCCTGGATTATTATGGCCGCTGTAGTGGTGCTGGCCCTGACAGGCATCGTTTTATTAAAAAACTATTCCACTATTTTTTGCTGGGTGGCAATCGTTTGTGTAGTCATCTATTTTTTAGTGCGCAAATTCGGCATCGAATGGTATGTAAAACGCAAATTAAATGAAACGCCTGTTCAGGAAATTAAAGGCATCCGTTTAGGCGTACAGCCTCACGGCATTTCTATGCAGCAGCAGGTTGGCATGCAAATGGGCAACATGACTGTCGGCTGGAAAGATATTTATGAATGGTACAACACGCCTGAATTTATTTTGGTGAATTTTAAAATTAAAGGCCAGCAAGGCGCATATATCTTACCGAAACGCCTAGACAGCAAAAATTTTTCTTTTGCCACAATCCGCAAGCACTTGACTGAAACAGTCGGAGAGCCAAAAACGGTTTAAAGCTCAGTCCTAAAAAACCTCCCTCTTGTGGAGGTTTTTTATGCTCTATTCAAATTAACGCAGGCATAAATGAAAATGAGAATAAATATTAATTGTAATCTCCATTTTTTTTACCTGATCTGCGCTTATAATTTGCCTCATTTATTTTCCCGCTCACACTGCAGCCATGTTTAAAAAGACCCTATTTCAAATTCACTGGTTTTTGGGCATTAGCGCCGGTTTGATTCTCTCCATTATGGGAGTGACTGGCGCCATATTCTCCTACGAGCAGCCTATCCAAAAATGGCTGAACCCTGAAAGCTATACCGTACAGGCCGAACCGCGCAGCAAAATGACACCGGCAGAAATCTACCGGCATTTTCAACAGACAGATCCGGCTGTAAAAATTAACAGTATCAGCATCGAGCATGACCCAGCCGCCTCAACCACCGTCAATATTGAAAAAGAAGGTGCGCGCAAAGGCTATAACATGATGGTCAATCCTTACAGCGGCGCGGTACTGCCAGAAGTCAAAACTCAAAAATTCTTTAAATTTATTCAAGATCTGCACCGCACGCTAACCGCGGGTGAATTTGGCAAACAGCTGACCGGCGCAGCCACTTTAATGCTGATTTATTTTGTTTTAAGCGGTTTATACCTGCGCTGGCCCAAAAAGCACAGCTGGAAACAATGGCTGGCGATCAAACCTAAACTGAAAGGGCGCAATTTCCTCTGGGACCTGCATGCTGTTGCAGGCACTTGGGTCATCATTTTTTACTTAATACTCGCCTGCACTGGCTTGTTTTGGTCATATGACTGGTGGCGCAGCGGCATGTTTAAAGTATTGGGCGTAGACCGCCCGCAGCCGGAAATGCAAAGCGGCGGACCGCATAAAAATACGGATGGGAAGGCTGAAAGTGTAGAAAAAAACCGCGGTTCTGAACGCGGCGGCAAAGGCTTGGCGCCTGAGCAAATCGAAACTGCTTTAGCGCTAACATGGCAAGGCTTTAATGCTAAAATTGGCCGTGAATATTCCAGCCTAAAACTCAATATCCCCCAAAAAACCAATGGTGAAGTCGAATTGAGCTTTACCGATGCCGTGCCGCAGCATGAGCGCGCATTCAACAAAGCCAACTATGACTACCGCAGCGGCGCCATTAAAAAACTTGAGCTTTATGAAGATAAAAAGCTGAATGAAAAAATCATGAGCAGCATGCTTCCTGTGCACCGCGGCAGCTTTTTCGGTCCGGTTTACCAGTTCACCGCTATGCTGGCCGCCCTGATTATGCCGCTGTTTTTTGTGACCGGCTGGATGCTGTATTTAAAACGGCGCAAGCAAAAGCGTTTAACCCAACAGGCTCGCAGCAGCTTAGCGCCGCTGGCCTCAACTGATCACCAACAGTCATGGCTGATTGCCTATGCTTCACAAACCGGCCAGCCTGCAGCAGGCAGGACACCGCGTCACAGTTAAAGCCGTGCAGCAGCTGAACGCGCAAGAGCTGCAAGCAGCCACACAGGCACTGTTTATTGCCAGCACCTATGGAACAGGCGAAGCGCCAGATTTAGCTGCCATCTTCAAAAAAAGACTGATGAAACAGCATCTGGATCTCAGTACATTGCATTACGCAGTACTTGCTCTAGGCTCACAAGACTATCCTGATACATTCTGCAGTTTTGGGCATAAAATCGAACGCTGGCTGACACATTGCGGCGCACAGCAACTGTTTAAAACGATTGAAGTCAATAATTCAGATCCAGCCGCTATTCAAGACTGGAACAGCGCTCTATCATCAACGCTAAATACACAATTAATCAGCACAGCATCCCAACTAACCTTTGACCACTGGATATTAGCTCAACGCACCCTGCTGAATCCTGAAAGTGTTGGCGCTCCAGCCTATCATTTGGAACTGCAGCCCGAACATGAAGCTGTATGGCAGGCTGGTGACATTGCGCAAATTCAGCCTTGCAACAGTGACAGCCGCATACAGGCTTTCCTGCAAAAAAATCGCATCAATTCTGAACAATATGCAAATACTGACAACAGTCTAAACCTTGAAAGCGCACTGCTAGAACGTGATCTAAATGCACCGCTGCAGCCCTTCGATACTGTAGATGAGCTATTAGCACAGCTGCCGGTACTGCCAGTGCGTGAATATTCTATCGCCAGCATTCCACAGCAGCAGGTTTTGCGCCTGATTGTACGCCAGCAATCTAATGCTCAAGGCGAATTAGGCTTAGGCTCTGGCTGGCTGACGGCGCATGCGCCGCTTGGCGGCAGCATTTCGCTGCGCATCCGCACCAATCCATCTTTCCATCTCATTGATGATAACCGTCCGATCATCTGCATCGGCAACGGTACTGGACTTTCCGGCCTGATGAGCCTGATCAGCGCGCGGGTACGCGCCGGTTATAGCGAAAATTGGCTGATTTTTGGCGAACGTCAGCGTGAACGCGACTTCTTCTTCCAAAGCACAGTTGACGCATGGCAAAGCATCGGCATGCTGCAGCGCCTAGACCTCGCATTCTCACGCGATCAAACGGAGAAAGTCTATGTGCATCATCTGCTGCGCAGTCAAGCGCAGGAGTTAAAGCAATGGATTGATCAGGGCGCTGCCGTGTATGTATGCGGCAGCATCAATGGCATGGCCAGTGATGTCGATCAGGCATTACATGAAATTTTAGGCGAAGCCGCTGTAGATCAATTAAAGCAGGAAGGGCGCTACCGCCGTGATGTGTATTAAATTTTACATGGTATTTCTCTGCTAAAATTATTTTAACCTAAAGAAAAACCGGCCTCATGAGGCCGGTTTTTTATTCTGCAGCAATCCAGTACACTGGATGTATTTTCATGCCTCAGCAGATCAATGATGCATCTCGTCTATATCATTATCGGCGCTTTACTGCTGCTGGACGGCGCATGGTTAATGGCGCTGCATAAGTTTAATTTAGGGGTAACACTGCCCGCTGCCATTGGCGCAGTGTTGTTGCTGATCGGATTGTTTTATGAGCCATTGCAGGAAATACTTGCCAGCACGCCTCGCCTGCAGATGCTTTGGCGCCTGCTGCAAACCGGTTTTGCAGTCTGGCTGTTGACGGTCGCGCTGTTTTTCAATTACCTGTATTGGTCTGCCTCACAGCAAGCAGAGCCGCTTGCCGTCAAAGCTATTATTGTACTGGGCAGCGGTATTGATAATGGCCGGCCCTCTGCCGCGCTGCAGTCGCGCTTAGATGCGGCCGCGCCCATTGCTGCTAAAAATCCGCAAGCAATTCTAATCTTAAGCGGCGGGATGGATGCGCATGAAAAAATATCTGAGGCCGCCGTTATGCAGCGCTATCTAAGCGAACATTATTCCATCGCACCAGCAAGAATGCATTTGGAAACACACAGCACCAGCACAGCTTTGAATTTGCGTAACAGCAGTATAATTCTTCAACAGCTGCAGATTGAGCTTGATCAGCCGATCGCCATAGTCAGCAATGACTTTCACCTGCCGCGCGCGCTAGCCATTGCCAAAAAACAAAGCTATACGCAGGTCTATGCAGTCAGCGCGCCAACCCCGCTGTATATCCGTTACAATTCTTGGCTGCGTGAATATTTTGCTTTTATCAGCGGATGGGTACTTCGCGAATATTAACCCACCTTGATTATCCTGCTCAGAACAATCTCGATGACAGCATCAGCATGCAAACATGAAATCAATATCATCATGAGCGTAATACAGCTCAACTGAAAAACAGAATGAGAACCTATACAAAAGGCCATGTAATTTGATGAAAAAAATTATATTGTGAGCGCCTATCCCGCATTGATCTGCACGCTATTTAAATATTCAAGCATGGCGCTCATTTCTGCATAGGCAACGCCGTATGAATAGGCTTTTCTGCCGAACAATTTTAAAATAAAGACTAAATAAATTAATGCAAACGGATAGTGCGCGGCAGCGGAATATCCATCGCCTTAAAAATTTCAGGTTTTTGCACATATACCTGATAAAGATAATTTTTAATATCCAGCAGCATTTTTTCCGGCGCCACTAAAATATTTTGCCCTTCTGGTGTTAAATCTAATGACAATGCGGTATTTTGTTCACGCAAAAATGGGATGACTTTCTCAATAAAATCCCGCAATGAAATTTCCTGCGTTTCATAATTTGACCAATTATCTTTAATCAATAACTTAGCTAAATTTTTATTTTTCCAAACAGAAAATGCTTTTTGTCCAGTAGGCGTTGCGCACAGCGCCCAGCCGTCCTGATAAAGTGCAGTTAAACCGCCTTGCATGACTAATGCTTCAATAAATTGCTTATAAATATCCTGAGGATTGAATGCGGCAGTCTGCATTTTAACAGCTGCTTTACGCTGATATGGATTTCTCATAGTTTTAAACCAAATCGGTATATTAAAATTATTATAGTCTGGGGATTTTATGAAAAAAAAAACTATTAGGCAAGCAAATGCACTGTTTTAACCAAAATGGAAAATCAGTAATAAAATAAGGGATTTCATTAAAATAGAAGAATATGGTGGGCGCTGACGGGATCGAACCGCCGACATTCTGCTTGTAAGGCAGACGCTCTACCAACTGAGCTAAGCGCCCTGAGCGAAGAGCAATAAACAAAGCGAAGCTTTGTCTGAGCGCAAAAGAAAAATTTACAATTTTTCTAAAGGCAATCTCTTATCACTGAGGATCTTTAAGATAAATGGCGCAGCGGACGGGACTCGAACCCGCGACCCCCGGCGTGACAGGCCGATATTCTAACCAACTGAACTACCGCTGCACTCTAAATTCTAACGCTGAAAAAGCTTGGTGGGCGCTGACGGGATCGAACCGCCGACATTCTGCTTGTAAGGCAGACGCTCTACCAACTGAGCTAAGCGCCCTTTCAAAACGTCTTCATCGTTTGATGAGGTGCATTATAGAGAATCTTCACAGCGTGTCAAACGCTTTTCTGCGAGTTTTCCACTTTTTACGCCCGAGTGATTAAAAAATAAGTCATCTGGATTAAAAACCTGCATTTTTTGTTTAATTTTTAAATGCATAACTATTTTTTCAACATATTCAAGCGTATATTTTTGCAAAATTTCTGTGTATTTAATCTCAAAGATTTCAGGCAGACAATTCACTTCAGACGATTTTAACTGCAAATAAAATTCAGTTTGCACCTTTCCTGTAACATTATTTTCTTGTTTTGCATTTATGCTTCAGTAAAAAACCTTCACATTTTACTGTCTTCAAATTTAAAGCATTAAAGTAAAAGCCATGAAACTTCTTGCAGCATTTTCTGATTCCGTTTCTCATCAGCTCATCCGAACAAGATAACTAAGGCCCTGCTCAAAGCTTATTTTTTATAAACTCTGTGTAAATTATAGGGCACTTTGGCAATTTTTGCTGTGCTTTTTAATATTGCAGATTCTAACCGTCTTCGCTCAGCAGCCGTTCTATTCGTGGATATAAACTAAAGCCTGTTCCGGCACCAATTGAAACAGTTCCGCAATATCACTATTGCGCATACGAATGCAGCCATGTGACAGCGGTATGCCCATGGGCTCTGTATCGGGTGTGCCATGAATATAGATATAACGGCGGTATGTATCACATCCCTCACCCGCATTAAATCCAGCTTCCAGCCCCTGCAGCCAAAGAATGCGCGATAAAATCCAGTCACGCTGCGGATGTTCGGCTGCCAAAGCATCAGAATAGATCTCTCCAGTTGGCTGACGCGCAATAAATACAGCATTCAGCGGCTGATCTTGCCCAATTTTTTGCGCGACACAATGCCAGCCTCTCGGAGTTTTGCCGCTATTTTCGCTTTCACCAATGCCATTTTTTCCAGTCGAAATCACATAAAATTTATTTAATTTTTGCAAACACAGCGTTTGCTGTTTTAAATCGACGATAATATCCGCTTGTTCACACTGGTAGTCAGTCATTTCTGCTCCTCTACATGTTCTGCAGCTGTGCCTGCTTTCGGTTCTGGACGCTTCCATAACCACACCGCAACCGCCAGCATAACGGCATCTGTAAATATCTTGACTGCTAGCGGTGCAGTCGTAAATAGCATAATGATTCCGCTGATCAGCATCATGATGCTGGCTATCCATTTCGCTTTGCGCGGCACGGTGCCATTTTCACGCCAAGCGCGCAGTGTTGGTCCATATTTAGGATGATTCAGCAGCCATGCATCCATCTGTGGCCAGCCTTTAGAGGCAGCCCATGCAGCTAATATCAAAAATACTGTGGTCGGCATGCCCGGCAGCAGTGCGCCAATAAAACCCAGCAGGATAAAAATCACTACCAGACAGCGCCAAAACAGCGTTCTCATAGCCAAGCCCTAAGTTTGCAATTTATGTAGTATAAAGTGTTTTCTAATGAATCCACTGTTATTCTGCTGTTTCAGCATTTATTTACCGCATTCAGGGCCAGCATGTCTTTTAATTTCACATCCGAAGCTTTTAATGAACCTTGGCGCAATTTGAAGCATCCAGCAGTGCGCCAGCTGGCATTTAGTATCGGCAGCCCAGACATTTTACGTGAAATTCCTGCAGACATGCCTATACAGCATGCTTTCAGTTTCCATAGCGACGCGCAATGGGCAACACACCTGCAGGACTACTGGCCCCGTCTGCGATATTTAGATGTTCATCCAGACAGCTTGCTAAGCTTCCTCAATCAGTTAAAAAGTACCCGGCTGGGTTTGCGGTTTGAAATGCTCATGCATTTTTGGCTGCAGGACCGAAACTATCATCCTTATGAGCTTCTGGGGCACAGCATTCAAAAAATTCAAGGGGCAAAAACCTTAGGTGAGCTGGATTTTGTTCTGCATAACTGCGCGAGCGGCCAAATTGAACATTGGGAAGTCGCTTTGAAATACTATTTAGGCGAACATGATTTATCTCTGCCCCATTGGTACGGCCTAAACCGCACCGATACCTTAAACCGCAAAATGCGCCATTTCACAGAAAAACAGTTTCAGTTTCAACGAGCGCTGGATCTGGACATACAGTCACGGCGCTGTGTGCTGAAAGGCCAGCTGTATCTCCCCTTGCATGCTGCAGACACCAGACTGCCGCACTGGATTAATCCTGCGCGCCGTATGGGCTTGTGGGGACATAGGCTTCCCGAAGCAAACAGCGGCTTTTACCGTTTGCTTAGGCAGGAATGGATTTGTGCAAATGCTGCGCCAAGCAGCGCATCGGCAGTCTGGTGGACAGATGGACTCTATAAACAGCCCGCTGCTGAACAATACTACATGCACCGTATGCCCTGCCTGCTGGCACCGATAGAATAATCATCGGCAGCTATTTTAATAAATAGCTTATCGTTCCAAGCGGCGCTTTTTTAAGAATAATGTTATGCGTTACATTTGCTTACTTAACCACACCAAAAACTGCATACAGTTTAATCAGCACATTTTTTAATCTTAATCTCACATCAGAATAATTTGATTATTCATAAAACATGGAGAAGACGATGAAAAAAATTCTTGCTGCTTCACTAATCGTAGCTTTCGCATTAACTGGCTGCAATACATTTAAAGGTTTTGGTAAGGACGTATCTAAAGCGGGTGATGCGGTAACCAATTCGGCTCAAAAAACTGAAAATAAGATGTAAATTTTCAACATCTATTAAAAGAACCTTATCTTGCGATAGGGTTTTTTTATGTTTAAATTTTCCTTTATTTGGCTGATTCGCCTATTATATTGTGACTTAACAGACATTCAGATGCAGCATGACTTCTTCAGCTTCCGCAACACTCGATCTTAGCCTTGAGCTTTTACGCCAGCCTTCTGTCACCCCTATTGACCATAGCTGCCAAAATATTATGGCGGACCGCTTAGCCAAAGCCGGTTTTTCTATCGAACATATGCGTTTTGAAGATGTCGACAATTTATGGGCGCGCCGCGGCACACAAGCGCCAGTTTTCTGTTTTGCTGGCCACACCGATGTTGTACCGACTGGCAGTTTAGACGATTGGGGTTCCGACCCATTTGCACCAGAAATCCGTGATGGCAAACTGTACGGACGCGGCAGCGCTGACATGAAAACAGCATTGGCGGCAATGGTCGTTGCATCTGAGCGCTTTGTAGCAAAGCATCCAAATCATAAAGGCTCGATTGCGTTTCTCATTACTTCTGATGAAGAAGGCCCATCCATTAACGGCACGGTAAAAGTAATTGAAACACTGGAAGCGCGCAATGAAAAAATGAACTGGTGCCTAGTCGGTGAACCTTCCAGCACCAATACGCTGGGCGATATTGTCAAAAATGGCCGCCGCGGCTCTTTAAACGCTAAACTGACGGTTAAAGGCAAACAAGGCCATGTGGCTTATCCGCATTTGGCAGTCAACCCAATTCATAGCGCATCTAAAGCAATTGCTGAACTGTGCGACACGGTTTGGGACAACGGCAATGAGTATTTTCCAGCAACATCATTCCAAATTTCCAATATCAATTCTGGTACTGGCGCAACCAATGTCGTGCCTGGCACCATGACCGCTTTATTCAACTTCCGTTATTCAACAGAAGTTACAGCTGAGGAGCTGAAAGCGCGCACACTGGAAATTTTAGACCGCCATGGTGTGCAGTATGACATCGAATGGACATTGTCTGGCCTGCCATTTCTAACTCCAGTTGGCGAATTGGTGAATGCCGCTAAGACCGCTATTTTGAATGTTACTGGCGTTGAAACAGAGCTTTCAACCAGCGGCGGCACTTCAGATGGCCGCTTTATTGCACCAACAGGTGCGCAAGTATTGGAATTAGGCGTACTCAATGCGAGTATTCACCAAATTGATGAACATGTAAATGTTGCCGACTTAGAACCGCTGGCTGAAATTTATGAACAAATTTTAGCAGGATTGCTGGCTTAATTTTAAAATCGAAGCATTAAAAAAGGAACTCCCTTGAGTTCCTTTTTTATTCAGACTTCAAGTCCAATAGAGGACTGAATATAAGCTAAATTCGGCACCTGATATATCTGATCATTCATGCGTACATATTGAAAAATAGCCGGGTCAGATAAACCGCTTTCTTCATCAACAATTTCAGAAATACGCAAGCGGATTGATTTTGGCATTTCATTGCACATCAAGGCAAAACGCTGATGCACATCATCACCTTCAATAACCAGCGCTACGCCATTCTTGCATGCCGGTTCATTAACAGCATAGACCGGCAGATTTAATTCATGCCACTGTACATTTTTAACCTGCGTTTCGCTGTCCAGCGCTGACAGCACAATATTTTGCGGCAAAAGCATCGGCTCTTTACCGTGACAGTCGATAATATAGGCATCAATAAATCCGGTGGATACCGTAATTAAGTGCTGCAGTTCCTGCTGGCTAATCTCATTCGTTACCGCTGTTTGACTCATCGATTACCCCTCTTTTTCCGCAATTAAACTTTCAATATTCGCCAGCAGCTCCGCTTCTTGGAACGGCTTGCCCATATAATGTGTCACGCCAAGACTGAATGCACGTTCGCGGTGCTTCTCACCTGTACGTGAAGTAATCATAATAATCGGCAAGTCTTGATGAATATCATGATGGCGCACAAGGTTAGTCACTTCAAAACCGTCCATGCGCGGCATTTCAATATCCAGCAGCATCAGATCAGGTCTTACATTTTCCAGCTGTTCCATGGCGTCAACACCATCTTTGGCGGTCACAATGTCATAGCCTTGACGTTCCAGCAAGCGTGAAGTCACTTTACGCACTGTTACAGAGTCATCGACAATCATCACTAAGCGGCGGGCATTGCCGTGACGCGACATATCACGCGCATCAGAACCGCCTTTAACACGCTGTGTCGTTTGAATCTGACGCGCAATATTTTGACCGTCTAAAATCAAACACACCTGACCGTCACCTAAAATGGTTGCGCCGGCAATTGCCCCTACATTTGAGAACTGCTGGCCAATTGGCTTAACAACAATCTGTGAACGAGAACCAATCAACTGGTCAACCAGCAGCGCAATTGTCTGGCCGCTGTTGCCTTTAATCAGCAGTACCGGCAGTGAATGCGCCACTTGATTTAAACGCGGCATAGGCTGATTCGAAACAAATTCAGACAGATAGCGCAGCTTGTAGCTGATATTGTCAATCTTGAAGGTGTCGGCTTTACTGTTGAAATAATCTTCCAGCGCAGATGGCGCAATACGCACGATACGGTCAATTTGCGCCAATGAAACTGCAAACTGCTGATCGCCTGCCTTCACCATCAAGGCATCACTGACTGCCACTGTTGTTGGTACGCGGATAGTAAATGTAGTTCCTTTACCTGCATCAGAGTCCACAGATACATGGCCTCCGAGTGCTTTAATTTCACTTTGCACCACATCTAGACCCACACCGCGGCCAGAAATTTGGGTAACTTCTTTGGCCGTACTGAATCCCGGATGGAAAATCAACTGCAGAATTTCCTGCTTATCCAAGAACTGTTCAGCTTTAATTAAACCCAGCGACAGCGCTTTATCTTTAATTTTACTTTCATCGATCCCTTTACCGTCATCGCTGAAAGTTACCAGCACGTCGGTGCCTTGGCGGCTAATGTTCAAAACAATGCTGCCGACTTCAGGTTTACCGCTGGCCAAACGCTCTGGCGTATCTTCCAAACCATGGTCGACTGCATTACGCAGCATATGTTCAAACGGTGTTACCAACCGTTCTAAAATCGTGCGGTCCAGTTCCCCTTCGGTATTCTGAACAATCAATTCTGCTGGACGGTTCAGTGACGTCGATGTTTGACGTACAATCCGCTGCAAGCGCGGCAGCATGCGTGAGAACGGAACCAGACGCGTACGCATCAAGCTTTCTTGAATTTCAGCCTGAATACGCGACTGCTGCAGCAGCAAGCCTTCTGTATCACGGATTTTTTCAGACAGAGTACTCTTGAAATCCACCAAGTCCGATGCAGATTCGGCCAGTGATTTTGACAGCTGGTTTAAAGACGAATATTGGTCCATCTCCAACGGGTCAAAATCTGCATAGCGTGAATTGTCGGAACCGTGTTTCGCAATAATCTGAGATTCAAGCTCGCCATCCATTCGGCGCAGCTGATCAGCTAAACGTTTAATGGCAAGTTCCATCTCGTTCAGCGTGTTGCCCAGCTGGCCCAAATCCATTTCAATACGCGAACGGTTAATGGAGTTTTCACCAGACAAGTCGATCATTTTCTCAACCAAATCAGCCGAGATACGGATCATCTCATTGCTGTTATCAGTCTTGAGCGTGTCTGTCCATTCACCTTGCATTGACGGAGGTTCCGCTCCATCACCTTGAATATATTCAAAACTTGGCGCTGCAGATGTCTGTTCTGCACTGGTCATACGGTTTGGCAGCTGTGCGGTAACATCCACAAAGCCAATCGATTCAAGCCCCAGCTTAATGCTGTCAAAATTGCTGTAATCTTTTTCGAAAATGGCCTGCTTTAACCAGCTGACAGTTGTTTGCAGCAGATAATCATACGCATTCGAATTGAAATGATGCACCGCAAACTGTTCAAAAGTAGTTTCAAGCTGATAGGCAATCGCTGCCACCGGCTCATTTTCGACCATGCGGGCGCCACCTTTAATACTGTGCGCGGCACGCTGTAATTGCAGTAAGATGCTTCGGTCACTGCGCTGATCAAACCATTGCGTCAACAGCTCTTCAGTATTGGCAAGAACTTCTTCCGCCTCTTCTAAGAAGGTTTCTTCGACCACTGAGCGCAATGCTTCATCTTCGCTTAAATGATCAGCAGAATCCAAATTATTTGCTTGAACCAAGGCCGTATCAAAACTTGTCTCTTCAGCTGCATCTAATGGTTCAGACAGGTCAGCAGCCGGCGGTAAATCTTCAAGCTCAGGTGCGTCATGAACTTCAGCAAGTACAGGCTGATTGACCGGCTGCAGCTGATCTGCTGCATAGCCAGATGCCAGTGCTTGAATATTTTGAATAATATCAATTGACGTAGCTGCAGGATAATCAATCTGCTGCTCACGGATTATTTGAATACGGTCTGAAACATCATCCTGTACTAAACGGATAATTTGAATCAGCGCAGGAGTAACGCTGATCTGCTGACGGATAATCCGTTCATAGACAAATTCCAGTTCATGCGCAATCAAACCAATATGCGACGCTGAAATCATGTTCGCGCCGCCTTTCAAGGTATGCAAATGGCGCATCAGATTATTCAGTGCACCAATATTGCCTTGGTCTTTCGCCCATGTGCTCAGGTCATGGTCAATGCCCGCTAAAAGCTCATCCGCCTCTTCAAGGAAGATCTCGAGTAAATCAGCATCGAAGTCTGTATTGGCTTCTGCAGACTGCAGCTCGGCTTTTTCAGCAGCAATACGCTGACTAAGCTGTGCAAAATCAACACTGCCCGTAAGCTCGCTTGGCGCTGTATCTTGGAGTGTTTCAGATTCTTGAGATACTTTGAACTCAGCAGCAGCTTCATCAATATCCTGCTGTACAAACGCAGTCAATTCATTCAACAGCTTTTGTGCTTCGGCGCTTAAATTGACGCGCTGGCCCGCAGCCAGCGTATCAAATAAGTGGATAAATTCCTGATGCGCCTGTGCAAACAGCTCATATGCATAGTTTAAATTCAGCAGCTGCGGCTTTTGCATCAAAACATCATAGCCTTGCTTTAACTCTGCTGTAAATTCACGAATGCCCGCAGATGCGCGGTTATTGGTATGTTCCAGCAGCTGCTGCGCCTGTACGCTGAGCAGACTTAAATATTCAGGATATTCCGCCTGTGCGCGGCTGTCGAATTCAAATTCAGCATCCAGCAATTGATCAATATTCAATTCAATCAATTTAGATACTAAGCCTTGCGGATTCAGCTCTTCATCCACTTCCTCTGCAGCAAAGCCGTAATCGTTCCATGCCGAGGTGAAAGTGCCGTAAATACTGTTGAGCTGCTCTCGCGGACCAGCGCGCAAGGTATGCAGATAATCACGGACAAATTCTGCATATTGAATCAGCAAACTGGCTTCTTTTGAAGATGAACTGATTTCTTCCTGCAGCAGCGTTTTAAACAGGTTCTCGACTTTAGAGCTGGCTTCAAAAATCTGATCAATTTGAGCCATTGATGAGCTGCCGCGCAAGGTATGCAGTGCGCGGATTAATCCATTGTAATCTTGTGTTTTTTCATTTTCATTTTTCAAGAAGTTATCAATAGTTTGCAGATGTTCTTCCGCTTCTTCGATAAAGATTGAAACGGTTTCTTCAATATATGCATCATCTGCCGATACTGCTGCAGCAGCTTCGCCTGACGTATCATCTGACAGTTCTAGGCCCGTCCAGCCATCTGCTGCAGTTAAGCTTTGCGCCAAACCAAGAAGCTCTTCAAGCGCCGGCTCCGGACTTAAGCCCTGTTGCAGCTGCTGCCCTAACAACACCACTGGGCGCAAATCAATATCAAGCTCTGCAACAGTTTTAAAGCGCGGATAAAGTTTATATTGATAGATATTTAAAACCGTTTGAGCATAACGCTGAATTACTGGGCTCAAAGCTAAAGCACCTGAAATAACACGGTTTAGCGTATCTTCTACGGTCCATGCAATTTCACCGGCAGACTTTGCGCCTACCATGCGGCCCGACCCTTTCAATGTATGAAAATGACGGCGAATCGTAGTCAGCGTATCTTGGTGGTTCGGCTGCTCCAGCCAAACCGTAAATAAAGAATTTAATTCAGTAAAGATTTCCTCTATCTCTTCCACAAAAATTTCTAAAATTTCTGCATCTTGATCAAGATAGCTATCTTCCGGAAGCGTAGTCGTTTCTACTAAATTTTTTAATATTTCTTTCATAGCATAGGCTTCTTACGTTTTTGCCACCAAGCTGGGTGCTCAAACTTATTGTGACCGCCAAATTAAACTTAACTGCAAGCGTTTTTAGCATGAAGCTATCAAGCCTAATTTGACGATGCTTTATCTGTGTTTTGTGATGTGTCTCGCTTGGCAGCCAGACACATCTCCCCCAAAGCTTTCTGCCCTTATTCAGGAAGTTTAAAGTCAGATACAGACTCACGTAATGATTCGGCCATGTTTGCCAATTCAGATACCGAACGCGCCGTATCGAATGTAGCCGTTGTAGTTTGTGAGGTAATCTCTTGTACAACGTTCATCGTGGTCGCAATATGGCCTGCAGATGCAGACTGCAGTTTTGCAGCGTCCGAAATGTTTGCAATCAGTTTTGCCAAGCTGCCTGATACGCTTTGAATTTCATCCAAAGCAACACCCGCATCCTTAGACAGGCCTGCACCGCGTACAACTTCTGAAGTTGTCTGCTCCATCGAAATAACTGCTTCGTTGGTATCGGTCTGAATGGTTTTTACCAAGCCTTCAATCTGTTTGGTTGCAGATGCAGAACGTTCCGCAAGACGCTGTACTTCGTCAGCTACCACTGCGAAACCACGGCCCGCTTCACCCGCCATAGACGCCTGAATCGCAGCGTTCAAGGCCAAGATGTTCGTTTGGTCCGCAATATCATTAATCAGCGCTACGATGTTACCAATTTCTTGTGAAGACTCACCCAAACGTTTAATACGTTTAGACGTTTCCTGAATCTGTTCACGAATGGTATCCATCCCCTCAATAGAGCGGTTTACCACCTGCGCGCCATTGGCAGCAATTTGTACCGAACGTTCCGCTACCACAGCAGACTCTTCGGCGTTGGCAGATACTTGGTCAATTGACACTGCCATTTCGTTAATCGCAGCAGATGCGCCGGCAATTTCCTGCGCCTGATGTTCAGATGCTTCGGCCAACTGGTTGGTAATACCCTGCGTATTAGCTGTATATTGTGCAACTTCCTGTGATGTCTCAGTAATACGCGATACCAAATCACGCAGCTGGTCAATCGCAAAGTTAATCGAGTCCGCAATGGCGCCGGTAAAGTCTTCCGATACTGTTGCATATGAACGCAAGTCACCATCCGCCAAGTCAGCAATCTCGTCCAGCAGTCGCAAAATCGCATTCTGGTTACGGTCATATTCATCTTGCAGACGTGTTACGCGCTGTTTATCAGATTGACCACGTAAAGTCAGCAGGCGGAATACGCAGACCAAGAAGCCAACCAAACACAGCAGCAGGAACAATGCAGGAATCGCAATTACCCAGTTTGAACCGCTTGAAAGCTTGTTTAAATTTGTCAGCAGTTTATCAGAGTGAGCAAAAATCAAAGAAGATGCTTGACGCACTTTCACAATTTGAGTGGAGTTTTTCAGAATTGTCGCGGCAGCTGATTTCAATACGTCATCATATTCAGACTTAATGCCCATTAATGATTCGCGCAATGCAGGCTCTGAAATACGCTCTACACCCAAATCCGCGCTTCCGTTCAGCTGTGCAGTCAGATAAGAGCCGAATGTCTCTGTATCTGCGCTGAAGTCGTCTGCAGATTCACGCGAGCTGTCGCTGCCAGTTAATACCGAGCTGATTGAACGCAAGATACGTTCTGCAAGGAATACCTGGTTTTTCGCGATAACCACCTGACTAGACGGCATGTTTTGACGTGCCATTTGGTCAACCATTAAGTTGTATTCAGCCTGAATACCCGGAATGGTTTCACCAATCGCCATGTTCGTGTCATACAATTTGTTAATGATTGATTGCTGTGAAGAAATCAAATCAATACTGGCAGATATGTCTTTCCACTGCGCTTCTACAGCTTTCAGCGCTTCAGTCGAAGCGTGGGTATCTTTTACTGTTTCTAAGTTTTCAGCAAAAGACTTTTGTGATTCAAGCAGTTTTTTAATTGAATCTGGCGTACCTGATGCAGTTGCTTCAGTTGCTTGACGTGAAATCGTTTGTGACAGTAAACGCAGCTCACCCAAGCTTCGCGTTAATTCATTGTTGCGCGGCACGCTATAGAATAGGTACAGCAGTAAGAAAATTGCCACAAATAAACAGAAGGCTGCGCCTAAAATCAGCGGCTTGGACTTTTCACTATCGCCAAATACACGTGATAACTGATCCGTCTGTGATTGAATCTTGGCTAATAAAGCATTGCCGCTTTTACGGCCCGTGCTTTCGCCAGCATTTTTCTTCTTAAGTTTAAAGCCCATGCAGCTTCTCCCCGATTTCCACCTTCATGTTTAGGTGTGACAATTAATTTATAAATTTTATAGATGCGTTCATATATTTAGGATTTTGCATCAGGCTGCTGAATAAAAAGACATGCCACTGCTGGTTATGCTGGTGAAAATATCCTTTGCAATATTCTTTTAAATTGCTGTCTAGTTCAGTGCCTGCAGAAAAGTAACTTTTCTTATTAAAATGCTGTATCCCCAAAACCTGATCGACGACTAAACCGACATAATGGTCATTATGACTGATGCACAAAACTTTTTGAGTTGGTGAGTAGCTGCTGCGGTGTCCGGTCATATAATGCGCCAAATCCGCCACGGACAGCAAACGCCCCCGAATATTCGCCAACCCCTGCACCCACGGCTGTGTATTTGGAACTGGAGTGCATTTAGGCGGATAGATCACTTCAGATACTTCACCTAAAGGGGCAACAAAATACTGCCCCATCATCTCAAAAGCAATGCCTGACCACCGGTTTACTTCATTTTCAGTGGAAACGTAGTTTTTATTGCCACGCTTCGCAATTCGAAGCAATTCGATAAATCCATTTGCTGCCATAGAGCTTTATCCTGCATTGAGGTGTTGCTTAATCACATCAATTAGTTGCTGTTCATCTACAGGCTTAGTCAAATAATCGCAGGCGCCTTGACGCTTGCCCCACACCCGGTCTGTAGCCTGATCTTTTGTACTGACAATCACAATCGGGATATGCTTTGTGGTTGAACCGCGCGCAATTTGGCGGGTTGCCTGAAAGCCGTTTACTCCCGGCATTACAACATCCATAAGCACCAAATCAGGCAATTCAGCCTGAGCCATGGTGACCCCGTCTGCGCCGTTAGATGCTTCAATGACCTCAAAACCGTGCTTGCCCAAAATTTCCTTAAAACGGAAAGTTTCAGTCGGTGAATCATCCACGATTAAAATACGTGCCATGCCTTTCCCCAATAAATCTTAATTATGCAGTTACGTGATTACGGATAGCGTTCAGCAGTTCATCTTTGCTGAAAGGTTTAGTTAAATATTCATCTGAACCGACCACACGCCCTTTCGCCTGATCAAATAAACCGTCTTTACTTGAAAGCATCACTACTGGAATATTTTGATAATTTTGTGAATTTTTAATGAGCGCGCAAGTTTGATAGCCATCTAGACGCGGCATCATGATGTCTACAAATACGATATCTGGATTGGCTTCAGCAATTTTTGACAATGCTTCAAAGCCGTCTACTGCTGTAACCACCTCGCAACCTTCACGCTGAAGAAGTGTTTCCGCGGTACGGCGGATGGTTTTTGAATCATCAATCACCATGACTTTTAGATTTTGGAATTTATCGTCCATTTAATGACCCTACCATTTGAGATGTACAAACAAATTTTGTCAGCAGTTGTATTTTTACAAGTTATAAATATTTTTAACATATCTTTACTTGCAGTTTCAATGAGCATTTTCTGCGCGAAAACACAGTATTTTCCAATTATAACAACCCTTTCACACTTTCCGATGACCAACGATTTTTTTTTAGCTGTGAATAGTTTTTAATTCTATGTTTTAAGACTAATATAACACTTTATTACTTGAAAATAAGTAATTTAGTCAACTTTAAACTGGGGAGTACAATGTTGAGTCAGTTGGTGCAAAAACTTACCTTCATTGGTCACAAATGCATGTCTAAAAAAATAATTCTTGCCGCCTGCCTATTAACGCAAGCAGCTTTTGCCGCAGCCCCAGCAGCGCAGCAAAATAAACCGGCATGGTACCGTTACTATGATAGCCGAGGCGTTGCCAACATCAGCACCAATGTCACCCCCAACCATATCCGTTACGGCTATGAAGCGCTTGACCGCAATATGCAGGTTATTCAGCGCAACCGTCCTTATAATGCTGAATCGGATATAAAGCAGGCGCCTCAGCGTGCCGCTGCAGCCCAGCAAAATGCATCTGATGATAAATTAAAGCGCGCTTACGGCAGCAGCCGTGTTGCCGCTCAAAAAAAGCAGGAGCGCCTGACGCTGATCAATAAACAGATCAGCTTTCAGCATGATCAGTTGAAGCAGCTGCAAAATGACCGTATTTTATTCCTGCGTCAGGAACGCGAATACAACCGTAAAGCCAATCCTGTTCCTGAACAGCTAAAAACCATACTTGCCAATAATCAAAAGAATATTGTGGCAAAAAAAGAATACATTCAATCTTTACAAACGAGCTATCGAAATACAAGCGCAGAATACGACAGAATCATTGCGCGCTTAAAAGCAATGGAATAATTCTAAACATTCAAGCGCTTCCGGTTGATGGCTGAATAAAAAGGACGACTATGCAATCTGCACAGGATACGACTTATGCTGGACACAAGCGCGCTGGCCATGTGTTTAAAATCAGCTTGATTTGCTTGAGTTTGGGGCTTGGCGCCTGCCATAAAAATGAAACTGCGCAGCCTGCAGAATCTTCGAATAAAATTGAACTGATTGCGCAGGATCTGACGCCAGTACAGCTGGGCTCATCTGTGACCAAAACAGGATTTACCGGCACTATCCGCGCAATGAACCAGAGCAGCATTCAGGCGCAGGTGACCGCCACAGCATCTGCAGTCAGCGCTCAAGTCGGACAGCATGTGAATAAAGGGCAAATTTTAGTGCGCCTGAACAATCAGGATAACGCCGCCCGGCTAGCTCAAGCGCAGGCTAATTTCGCCTCAGCACAGGCGCAGGCCAATCAGGCCAAACTGATGATGCAGCGCAAACAGCGTTTGCTTAATCAGGGTTTTATTTCCAAAGTCGACTATGAGCAGAGCAAAGTCGATTATCAGGCGCAGCTGGAAAATGTAAACGCGCAGCAGTCCAGTGTGGATATTGCCCGCAAAGCCGATCAAGACGGCACTATTTACAGTCCAATCAGCGGCGTAATTACCAAACGCCAAGTAGAGCCGGGGCAAACTGTCGCGGCTGGCGCCACGCTGTTTGAAATTGTCGATCCGGATCATTTGGAAATTCAGGCGCAGCTGCCAAGCGATATGCAGTCGGCTTTAAAAATAGGCCAAAAAATCGAATACAGTATTCAGGGCAATCCAAATAAACTTAGCGCTGCATTGACTCGAATTTCCCCTATTGCAGATCAGGCCAGCCGGCAAATTGAGTTTTTTGCCTCTCCAAATGAAGCCATCACTTCGTTAAGTATTGGCGCGTTTGTAGAGGGAAATATTATCGGTTCCGATGACATTTCTGGCCAAATAATTCCTTTAGACACCGCTCATGATCTGCAAAGCAAGCCTTATGTTTGGGCGGTGCGGCAAAATAAAATCATCAAGCTGAATATTCAGGTTTTAGAACAGCGCTACAGCAGCAATACCGCTGTGGTGAAAGGATTAGACAATGGCGACCTGATCAGCCGGGTCAAATTTACCGAAGATGATATCCGAAAAGAAGTCAGCATCAGCAAAGAATAATTAAAAGAAACAGGATTGCGGTTATGTGGTTTACCCGAATAAGTGTCAAATACCCAGTTTTTACCATCATGATGATGTTTTGCCTCATGGTGCTGGGTTTGGCGTCTTGGCAGCGCATGGGCGTTGAAGAATTCCCGAATGTCGATTTTCCATTCGTGGTGATTTATACCAATTATCCGGGCGCCTCTCCAGAATCTGTAGAATCTGAAATCACCAAAAAACTCGAAGACCAAATTAATACTATTTCTGGCCTGAAGCAGGTGATTTCCCAATCCAGTGAAGGCCTGTCGACCATTATTGCCGAATTTAATCTGGATGTGCCTTCCTCTGTAGCTGCACAGGATATCCGCGATAAAATCGCGCCGGTCAGCGCGCAGTTTCGCGAAGAAATTGACAATCCGATTGTCGAACGTTATGACCCGACAGCCAGTCCTGTCATGTCCATCGTGTTCGAATCGAAAAGCATGAGCTTGCGCGATTTGAGCTCTTATTTAGAGCAGCGGATTGTCCCGCAGCTGCGTACAGTTCCTGGGGTCGGCACCGTCAATCTGCTGGGTGATGCACAGCGCCAGATCCGTATTCAAGTCGAAGAGCAAAAGCTGCAGAGTTTTGGCATAGGGATTGACCAAGTGCTGAATACACTCAAATCTGAAAATATTGAAGTCCCCGGCGGCACCTTAAAACAGCCGACTTCTGAACTGGTGGTTGAGATCAAATCGCGCGTAATTCACCCGCAAGCCTTTGGCGATATGGTAATTGCCAATAAAAATGGCGCGCCGATTTTACTCAAGCAAGTTGCAAATATTGAAGATACGCAGGCGGAAATGGAATCCAGCGCCTATTTAAACGGCAAAACTGCGGTGGCGGTAGATATTTTGCGCAGCTCTGATTCGAATGTCATTGAAGTCACAGACAATACCCGCAAAACCTTAGAAAAAATCAAAGCTCAGCTGCCGCAAGGCACAACCGCAGAAATTGTAGTCGATTCCTCGAAAGGCATCCGCGGCAGCATTAAAGATGTTGCCCGCACGATTATTGAAGGCGCTGTACTGGCCGTGCTGATTGTGCTGCTGTTTTTGGGCTCTTTCCGTTCTACCGCCATTACCGGCATGACTCTGCCGATTGCCCTGCTGGGTACCCTTACGTTTATTTGGGCCTTTGGTTTCACCATCAATATGATGACGCTGCTGGCGCTGTCCTTGAGTATCGGACTGCTGATTGATGATGCCATTGTCGTGCGGGAAAATATTGTTCGCCATGCGGATATGGGCAAAGATCATGTCAGCGCAGCACTGGACGGCACCAAAGAAATTGGCCTTGCCGTACTGGCAACCACATTAACTATTGTGGCGGTGTTTTTGCCTGTGGCGTTCATGGGCGGTATTATCGGCCGCTTTTTCTATCAATTTGGTGTCACGGTGAGTGCTGCTGTACTCATTTCCATGTTTGTCAGCTTCACCCTTGATCCTATGCTGTCTGCGCATTGGGCAGAAAAACATGATCCAAATAAACAGCCTGGACGGGTTAAGCGCTTTTTTAACTGGATTTCAGGCAAATTAGACAACCTCAACCATCATTATGAAAAACTGCTGAAACTTGCGCTGCGCTTCCGTTTTCTTACGGTTTTAGTTGCAGTTGCTTCATTATTTGGCGCACTGGGGCTGTCCAAACTGATTGGCACAGAATTTGTTCCCGTACCGGACAAAGGTGAAATCCGCATTAAATTTGAAACACCAGTCGATGCCACATTGGAATATTCGCAAGCCAAACTAAAGCAGGCCGATGCAATTATCCGCCAGCATCCAGAGGTTCGAGCAACTTACGGCTCCATCAACAGCGTATCTGACCGCGGTAAAAACCATATCAGCATCCGCGTGACTGTCACCCCGCGCACAGAGCGAAAACAAACGCTCACGGAACTGAACAACGAATTCCGTAACCGCTTAAAATCGGTGGCCGGCATTACTGTGACTTCAGTCGCTTCTGCAGACGAAACCGTATCCGGCGGACAAAAACCGGTGATGATTTCGATTAAAGGCCCTGATCTGGATGAGCTGCAAAAAATTTCTGACCGCTTCATGTCCGAAGTTTCGAAAGTAAACGGCATTGTCGATTTAGAAAGCTCACTAAAAGAACCCAAACCAACTCTCGGCGTTCATATTAACCGCATATTGGCCAGCGACCTCGGGCTGTCAGTCAGCCAAATCGCCAATGTGGTTCGTCCGCTAATTGCCGGCGACAATGTTACGACATGGAAAGATGAAAAGGGCGAAACCTATGATGTTAATGTACGTCTAACTGAAAATAGCCGCACAGTTCCAAGCGACATTCAGAATATGTACATCACTTCGCAAAAAACTGATGCTGCCGGCATGCCGATTTTGGTGCCCTTGGCCGCCGTTGCCAATTTTGAAGAAACCTTAGGCGCTTCACAAATCAACCGGCGCGATTTAGCGCGCGAAGTGCTGGTGGAAGCCAATACTGCAGGCCGGCCAGCAGGTGATATTGGCGCCGACATTAAAAAAATTGAAGAGAATTTCAATCTGCCTCCTGGCTATCACTTTGCTACACAGGGCGCCAATAAGGATATGGCAGAGTCTGCCGGCTATGCGCTCACAGCGATTACGCTCTCAATTGTCTTTATTTATATTGTGCTGGGTTCGCAGTTCAACAGTTTTATTCATCCGGCGGCGATTATGGCCTCCCTGCCCTTATCACTGATTGGGGTATTTTTGGCGCTCTTCCTGTTCAGATCGACCATGAATTTATTTTCAATTATCGGCATCATCATGCTGATGGGCCTCGTAACCAAAAATGCCATCTTGCTCATAGATTTTATTAAAAAGTCTATGGATGCAGGCATTGACCGCTATGATGCTATCATTACAGCCGGTAAAACACGGCTGCGTCCAATTTTGATGACGACCTGCGCGATGGTGATGGGCATGGTGCCGCTGGCGCTGGGCTTGGGTGAAGGCGGCGAGCAGAGCGCGCCTATGGCGCATGCGGTGATTGGCGGTGTGATTACCTCTACACTGCTGACCTTAGTTGTCGTTCCTGTAATTTTTACCTATTTAGATGACTTTAAGAACTTTATGATGCGCCAGGCCAAAAAAATCATGTCATAATTTTCAATTCAGATGCTGCGCGCAATTTTTCCGCTTTGCGCGCCGATGAGGTGAGTTTAGAAAGGTTCACCTCATTTTTATTGTATAATCTCCACTTTAACGCTTAATTTTTTAGGACAGTTTCCATGCGCGCGAGTCGCTTTTTATTTGCAACGTTAAGAGAAACCCCAAACGATGCTGAAGTTATTTCACATCAGCTCATGCTTCGTGCCGGGATGATTCGTAAATTGGCTTCAGGTTTATACACTTGGCTGCCGATGGGCGTTCGCGTATTAAATAAAGTTGAAGCGATTATCCGCGAAGAGATGGATCGTGCAGGTTCACTTCAAGTCCTAATGCCAGTGACGCAGCCGGCATCACTTTGGGAAGAATCTGGCCGTTTCGTTCAGTACGGCCCTGAGCTGCTTCGCTTTAAAGACCGTCATACCAATGACTTTGTGCTTGGCCCTACACATGAAGAAGTAATTACCGATCTTGCGCGTAACGAGTTGAAAAGTTACAAGCAATTGCCTGCGAACTTCTACCAAGTTCAAACCAAATTCCGTGATGAAATTCGTCCGCGTTTTGGCGTAATGCGTTCACGTGAATTCATTATGAAAGATGCGTATTCTTTCCATGTGGATCAAGCGTCTTTACAAGAAACCTATGACAACATGTATGCAGCATACTGCAAAATTTTCACCCGCTTGGGTTTAAATTTCCGTCCAGTTCAAGCAGATACAGGTTCAATTGGCGGTTCAGGTTCACACGAATTTCACGTACTGGCTTCAAGCGGTGAAGATGATATTGCATTCTCGACTGAATCTGACTATGCAGCCAACGTAGAAATGGCTGAAGCGGTTTTGGTTGGCGAACGCGCTGCTCCGACAAAAGCGCTTGAAATTGTCGACACCCCAAATCAAAAAACCATTGCAGATGTCTCTGAATTCTTAAAATCAGATCCTGCACAATCGGTAAAAGCATTGTTGGTACAAGGCGTTGCTGAAGAAGGTAAAGCCGCTCCCGTCGTGGCGTTATTCTTACGCGGTGACCATGAACTGAATGAAATTAAAGCTGAGAAACATCCGTTAATTGCTGCTCCACTAACATTTGCTACCGAAGCTCAACTGGCTGAATTAGACTTAACTGCAGGCTTCTGTGGCCCCCAAGGTTTAGTTGAAAAAGGCATTACAGTGATTGCTGACCGTGCTGCCTCAGTACTTTCAGACTTCGTGGCTGGCGCAAACCAAATCGATAAACATGCTGTCGGTGTTAACTGGGAACGTGATGCACAATTTACCGAAGTCTATGACTTGCGGAATGTGGTTGAAGGCGATCCATCTCCAGATGGTCAAGGCACCATCTTAATTAAACGCGGTATTGAAGTTGGCCATATCTTCCAGCTGGGTAAAAAATATTCTGAAGCGCTAGGCTGTAAAGTTTTAGGTGAAGACGGCAAACCATTAGTGGTAACTATGGGCTGTTACGGTATTGGTGTAACCCGTGTGGTTGCTTCTGCCATTGAACAAAACTTTGATGACAAAGGCATTATTTGGCCTTCTGCCATTGCGCCGTTTGAAGTTGCAATTGTGCCGATGAATGCGCACAAATCACCGCGCACTTTAGAAGCAGCTGAAGCACTGTATGAAGAATTGACTGCTGCCGGCTATGACGTGTTATTGGATGACCGTAACGAGCGCCCTGGGGTTAAATTCTCTGATATCGAATTAACAGGTATTCCGCACCGTATTGTGATTGGTGAAAAAGGTTTGGATGCAGGGACATTTGAATACAAAGGCCGCCGTGATGCAGAATCAAGCAACCTGAGCAAAGAAGAACTTTTGGCTAAAATTGCACAATAAATTTTAGTCCATATAAAAAATCCCGCTTGATGCGGGATTTTTTATACTTGATACATTAGCAGAACTTCAATCCGCCGAAACAGTTTGGAGTTACTTCCTGATTTTTCAAAATCTGATTGGATAAAGTCAGTTTAGATGGATTTGCTTTCGTCCATTGGCCAACATCAATTTCCAAAGATTTTACAATCGGCGTACCCACCAATGCATCAATGGCATTGCCCATATCAATTGCGATACGCATATCTTCTTCTGACAATGTTTTTGTAATATTCTGCGCCACTTGAGGCAGAACTGCAGAAATATCAACAGCATTTGTCACATTTAATTGTCCCAGCTGTACTGGATCAGCAAATGACATCCACCAACCGCGCTGCGCAACGTCTGCTGAATCAGCTCCTGGCCATTTCAAAGCCATTTGCTGTAAAGATAAATAACCTCCCGTCCCTGTCAGCGGTATATTATGCACCATGCTCAGCAGCTGATCGAAAGTTACATCCATATTTAGATTTGTTAGCTTAGAGCCTTCACCCATCTTAAATATTGAAGTTTTTACTAAACATAAGCCTAATAATGCAACACAAGGATTAATATTAACCAGCAATTGGTCGTTTGCGTATTGCGCCGTATCTAAACCTTTATAAACATCATAAGCTGCATTATCCGCCGCTGTCCCTGCCGCCAACGGAATGACCGGTATGGTCACCATGATATTTTTAGCGCTGGCAGCTTTTGTTCGCGTACCTTGCACTGCAAATTCCGGCACATTAAATTTAATACCGTTTAAACCAGGTACCGTAATGCCTGTGGTTTTTGAATTTGTTGGATCCGAACTAAAACCATAATTTCCGAATAAGGCAATATCCAATAAACCTGCAATTTGCTGGTCGCTGGATTTACCAAATTTACTGCCCGTAGTATTGGTTGTGCCCGTAGTGCTGGCAATTTTCATATAACCGCTGAAGGATTGAATGCCATCCGTAGGATTTTGAGTGTTGGCAACACCCGCGGTAAGCAAGCCTAAAATCTGCTCTGCACCCAAACGGAAACCCACGATTTCACGCTTAGCAGCAACATCATTATTTTTAATAGCAAACTGAATAAATGGATTGGTAATCTGCGCACTGGTCGAAGCACGGCCATTGTTATATACAGGGTTGCCATTACCGTCATAACTGTCTGGCAGTCCGCTTATGGACATATTAGAGATATCAATATCACAGCCATTTGCTCCGTTTACCCCGCCGCATCCCAGTTGCAATGTCTTAATGTTAGTATTTAAAGACATTTCCGCATCCAGACCAAGTTTAAAAAAATTAACGGTGTCACTGCCAGACTGGTAAACCGATGCATCTTTGGAAAAGTTCAACAGCGCTTGACCATCAACTTTCGATAATTCATTATCTGACAGGCTTTTTAAATCGGCCGCGTTTACTTGGCTGCATAACAAGCAAACCATCCCTGACAATAATAATTTTTTCATCATCCTTTCCTTTTATTCCTATTCTTTTAACGTGGGGTTATGCCCAGTGAACTGCGCATTACCCCGCCAGGAATAGCAATATCCGCAATTTTTTGCATATTGCCTGCTGGCGCAATAGCCAATTCAGCAGTAAAAGCCTTGCCTAAATTTGAAGCTGTGCCTAAACGGTTAAACTGAACCTGATTGTCCAGCACTACCGTATCTTTTTTCATATGAATGCGGGCTTCCATCCCCACATCTCCCTGCATCCTGTTTAAGTTAATACTTGATTCACTGCTGGCGCCATTAGCCTTGATATCTTCATTAATAATGCTCAGATAACTTCCCCGATCCTGCGCATTCGTCAATGGATTAAATTCAAAATTTGCTTTTAAAGATAAAAAGTTTGTATCCGGTGTCCCATTTACGCTCTCTAAACCCGGAATAATAAATAGTTCACCTTTGCCGTCTAATTTAAAGGCAATGCTGGCTACGACATCATCTTTGCGGCCAAAATTGTCAATGGGAACGATTTTACTGCCACAAGTGCCAGAACAGTTATAGAGAGATCCTGGTAACTGCCCAATGGCAACTTCCGCACGCGCCGCGACCAGCAAACTGTCTGCCTTGATATAAATTTCTTTATCTTCAAAGCCAATAACCCCCTTGGCTTTGATATAAGAATCGATATTGCGCAGGCCCGCATAATAATTAACTTCTTCGCCTTTAGTGCCGTCAGCCAGCGTGCGTTTTTCACCATCCAGCACAATAATTGACGTGGTATATGAATTACCGGTATTGGAATCGAAGCTGTAACCATCGGTCGACATGGCCAAATCAAAGCCTAAGCCATTTTTGACTTGATTCAGCTTATTGGTATATTGCTTGGAGTACAGTCCCAAATTGGCATTTAAATTATAAATTGGGATACCAAAACCCCACGTTCCTGCATTTGCATCATTTACCGGCAAAGAATTGTCAGAAATAAAACGTGCTTTACGGGCAATGGCCTGAAAATCCATACCGCGTACAGCAATCAATGCCATTGTTTGCGTAGAATCACTTGGTGATGGGTTATAGCTGACCTGATTCGTGCTTAAACCTAAAATATCCCGCATATGGTTGTTAATGACAAAGCTTAAACTGTTGGTGTTGACCGTATTGATGTAAATATTGCCGAAATCAATATAAGCATTGTCTGTACTTAATGTACTGCCAGCTGCATTGGATTTACGCACATTGATTCGGGTTAAATTTGAAAACTCAATCGCGTAACTGCCAGTGCCCGTATGCCCTATTTCCAATGTCGTGGGCGCTTTACCATTCACTGTTTCCAAACCGGCATCTGGACGGGTGAAGTCAGCCGACATTGCCATATGCAAACCGCCGCCTTGCGTGAATTCATAGCCTTTTGACGCAGTCACCGCAGTCTGTACGCCATTGTTTGCGGTTTTAAAAACAGCTGCTCCTGACTGATCACTGTTCAGCACTATTTTCCCGTTCGTCATGGCGCCAGATGCGCCCATGCGAATGATATTTCCTGCAGTTTCTCCATCTTTACCGTAGCGTAAATCAATGTTTACACCCGGTTTAGTCGCACCGCTGCGGCTTTTATCTACATTGCCTTTATCTTCTACTCGGCCCAGCTCAATATAATGATTTGTCGACCCATCTGCAGATTTAGTCGTTAATACAATCCCTTCTTTAGGATCGAGATACATATAGCCATCGGCTATTAAATTAAAATTAAAATCCTTTAAAGTCAGACTTTGGCCATTTTGTCCATAACCAATGCTGGCATTCTGCAGCTTCAGCTGCAGATGCGCAACATCGTTGCGGTTAAATAAGCCATTCGATGTCGCCAAAATAATTTCTAATGGTGAAATTGTAGAAAAGCTTAAACTGCCCAAATTTTGGTTGGCATTTCCAGCTGTACAGTTCGGCTCACATATGAGCATGATATTTTTTGCGACTGCCGTAAAAGGTGAAACACTGGCCTGCAGAAAAATGCCTGTACCTTTTTTACCCGAAGGCAGCTGCGTGGCACCAACATCAAAATCCAGTTTGCTTTGAATATTGGCATTGCCCTGCGCACTATTCACGGTGATGTCACTTAGACCTAATTTAATCGGCGCTTTGCCTGCTTCAGAATAATCAACCCAGTTGGCCTGATCAATATTGATGCGTGAAACTTCATGCACTATGGAAATACCGTCTTGGCCTGTTACATTTCCAAGCGATTGGTCAGTCATCGCTTCCATGGCATAGCAATGATTGGCCAAACATACACATGCTGTCAGCAAATTTAATTTTATTATTCTATGCATTTCAACATCCTTATGAAATTCTGCGTTCTCAGCACCGCGCAGTCGATGCGCCTGAGCAGTTATAGCTGAAAATTTTCAAGTCGCCGCTCATGTGCAGATTACCGTGCATATTGACGCCCATAAATCCTTTTTCTGAACCATTGTCAAAAGTCGGCACACTCACGCTGTTTGTTGTTTTAACTCCCTGCTCATCAATCGTGTAGGTATTATACTGGCTGTATTTTTCATCATTTAAATAACCTTTCACGCTTGCTGTATCGGTTTCAACAGATAAATTTGAAAAGCCCAAGTTACGGATTTTTAATGGCTTGTCATCATAAAATGAAAGCTTCATCGCCGTTTGCGGATTACCGTCCTTATTCGTTATCGTCGATCCTGCCAATGAAAACTTGTCAATTTGAATCGTGCCTTGAATCTGCTTAAAGACCAGCCATTTTTGATTGCCGCCTTCCATGTGATTATTGGGGGAAAATGCAAAACGGCACTGCACATCGCTGACACAGCTATAGCTATAATAAGCATCTGATGCTTGGCTAATCTTGCCCGCAGAATCGTGCTTCGAAATGTCTGTTAAGCTTAAATCTGTGGCATAACGGTGATTCAGCGATAATGTCCAATTTAAATCAGCACCGCCCTGACCTACAGCCTGCTGCATTTCCTCAGCATTCAAATTTGAAAGCCCCGCATGTGAAGCGCCCGCAATCATCAGCAGGCTTACGATATAAGTTTGTTTCAGCATAATGCGCTCCATCCTTAGAGACCGGTTGTTTTTATTTTTAAGTGCTGAATTAATACACCGTCAATGACAGCCGAACCAAGATTCGTTGCTGCACCTGCTGCATTTTTAAATACAATGCCAGTTGCAGACGCATCTGTGTTGGCCTTAAGCATATTGTTGGCGTCGCGCGTTACACTGCCAATGGCAATACTGCTATGTGTTGCATTAGTACCCTGATACTTAATTGTGCCGCTGCTGGCCGTCACTTCCGAAATATTGCTACCGCATTGCGCAACATTACATGTAGAGCCTTCAAGCGTACGGTATACACCGTCTGCACCTTTCAGCTGCGCGCTAATCGCTGCGCCAGTGCCGTCCTTAGTACGGACTAAACTGTTGGAACCATCAGTATCGGCATAATAGGTATAAATTTTACTGTAAATGTCCGGAACGTTCGGAATATGGGTGACTTCTAAAATAATGTTATTGCCTTCTGAACCCAAAATAAATGGCTGATACATATTGCCCAACACTAAATTGATATTGGTGCTGTACATATATAGCCCTTCCGCCGCATTAAAAAGCGGCGCATCACCGCCATTCAATGCAGGAGTTGCTGCATCTTTATCACTTTCATCCAGCGTTGCCGTACTGATACGGATCCCTTTTGCGTTTAAATCTGCATCGTTAATTGACAGCTTAGAAGGATCATCGTTGGTATTCAGCCGAATAACACTAGCCATACCTAAGGTGTAATTTTGCTGCGCGACAGTCGATGCTTGTGTTTGAAATACCCTTAGCTGTGAGCCGTCTATGCTTAGACCGTTAGCGACAAATTGCGCCCGCAAGCGGTAATCTTTATCTAAACCGCTATCTGGCGCACCCGTCACAGGATTCACATAACTGCTGGAATCTAGCGAACGAGAGAAAATATCCGTCCAGAAGCCAAGTTTAATACGGTCTGATGTGCTGTTGCCGCCCACTTTGGCCAAAGGCGCTTCTAAAGCGATATAGGCGATATCGCTTTTATTGTCTTTACTAAACTGCTGAATATCTTTGGCAGTGCCCGATCGGAACAGCCATGGATTTTCTGCACTGCCCCAAGTCACGCCTTGATTGCTGTAGCGCTGATTCATATCGCTATTACTTTTGGACAATGCTAAGCCGTAAATAAATACATCGGCTTTGGTTCTAGCCGTTGTTACTGCATTTGCAGCACTCGTATTAGCTATTTTTCTACCTTCTGCTACTGCATAATTTTCAACCGTTGTCTCTGCAGCAATGAGCGCCTGTTTTTTTGCTTCTTTCTCTGCATCAGCCCGAATTAGCGCTAAAGTTGTCTCTTTTAAACGATTATTAACCGTAGCTGTAATTGCAGCAGCTTTTTCTTTCTGAATTTTTTCAATGGTGTTTTTATAAGCATTTTCTGCCGCTTTATCATTATCCAACCAACCGCCGCTATATTTCGTTGTACCATCATTAGGAACTGTTAATGTACTATTATAATAATATTGATCTTTACGCTTTTTATAATAAGCTTGATATTCCTCTGAATTATAATAATTTCCAATTTCCTGATTGGTATATAAAGTAGTATTCGCAGTAGATACTTCTGAATACTTTGTCGTATAAGTTGTGGATGTGGTACTTCCGCTTTGATAAATTGAGTTATAAGTACTTGTATATGTTTTATCGTAAGACGGCGTATATAAGTTAGCTTTAGCATAGGCCGCATTAGATGCGTAATTGTCTTTTACAATTTTGTTATATGTACGGTTATACAGATTATCGTAATTTTCACCGCGCGGAATAATTCGGATAAAACCGGTATCTTTTTTAGAAGCTTGGAGCAAACTGGCTTGATCAGTCAATGAGCCATAACTGGATGATGCCGACACATCATTAGCGCCCTGAAAAACAAATTTAAAATTTTCTGGAAGCAATGCAACACCTTCACCAGTTGTCTTGGAAAGTGATTCATCAGATAAGTCTTGAAGCGCGAAAGCAGACTGTGCCATCAGCAGGCTAACAGCAACGGCCACACAGCTCTGGCGGAATGTGCGTGTGTATATTAAACCAGTCATCTCGACCTTCCTTTTTATCAGATGCAGCGCATCTTTCTTATATTTATTCCTTTTCTTGGCACTTTAATTATGTTGTCCATCGGGTCCTTGATGGAAGGTTATGCCAAGCTGTTCAACTTTTTATTATGCTGAATTATTGTACAAATGCAAAATAATCCAGCTAAAAGTGCACAGTTTCCGATGAATGAATCGGCACATTTTTTAAGTAAAAAAAAAGCAGGCCCTTGGCCCGCTTCATTTTATGCTTTGGTTATGCTTTTGGCAAAGTCACGCCAGTTTGGCCTTGATATTTGCCGCCGCGGTCTTTGTAGGAGGTTTCGCAAACTTCATCAGACTCAAAAAATAGCATTTGCGCTACGCCTTCACCCGCATAAATACGCGCTGGCAAATTGGTCGTATTAGAAAACTCTAAAGTCACATGACCTTCCCACTCTGGTTCAAGCGGCGTCACGTTCACAATAATGCCGCAGCGCGCATAGGTCGATTTGCCAAGGCATACTGTCAGCACATTGCGCGGGATACGAAAATATTCAACTGTGCGCGCCAAAGCAAATGAGTTTGGCGGAATAATGCAGACATCAGATTCGATATCAATAAAGCTTTTATCATCAAAATTTTTAGGATCGACAATAGCGGAATGCACATTAGTGAATACTTTAAATTCACGCGCGCAGCGCACGTCATAGCCATAACTTGATACGCCGTACGAAATCAGCTTCTCGCCATTTTCGTCAAAACGGACTTGGTTTTCCGCATAAGGTTCAATCATGCCGTGTTTTTCGCTCATTTCGCGAATCCAACGATCAGACTTAATAGCCATGTATTTCTATCCAAAAAGCGTTAATTCAATTCTTGCGAGGTACTTTAACTGAAATCAGCCGCAATGAAAACAAGGTACGGCCCATGCAGAAGGAATTGGCTTTTGTTCAGGATTTGCTGAAAAGCCTGAAATATTTGGCTATGCTGTCCAAATTCTATGCTTAATCTGTGCCTTAAACTGTGATTGCTTTTAAAATAGCAGTGTAGCTTAAAGGAATAGAAAAGCACATGAGTACCAATGATGCTGTTTTTTGCAAATTAGACTGATTGAGCCAGCTGATTTTATTCGATGTCAGTATTGAGCCAATAACCGTCCATAAATAGGCAATCGGAATAATCAGCAGCAAGAATACCAGCATGTGGGCTGCATAATAGCGGCTGTCTGTCCACGCGATGGCTGGAAAAACTGCGGAAGCAAATAATACAGCTTTAGGATTGAGCAAAGTGGCTGCAAATAACTGTACGGGCTTAATAGTGGCCTGATGATAATCTTCAGCAACATTTGCAGTTTTCCATAAGCGGATCGCCAAATACAGAATATAACCCGCACTGAACAATTTTAATAAAGACGGAAGCAGCGGCATATGAACTGAAATTTTTCCAATCAGAAAGCCCCAAAGTGTAATGGAGATTAGATAGCCGAAAGCTTCTGCAGGAATAAGATGAAAAGATTTGCGTACCCCGACCTGTATGCCGGATGAAGCCAGCAAGGTATTGGTTGGGCCGGGCGTCAAAAGAATGCTGACCACGAAGCCAATAAATAACCATGAAATCATACGTAAAACTCATCTTTGAGTGAGCGCAGATTAAATCAGCAATATAAGCAATAGCAAAACAATATTTGTAAGGCAATATATAATTATTTTTAATACTTTAAATATTTAATATTTTTCAAATAATTAAATATATTTTCAATTACTTACCGCTAAGTCAAAAATATTTTAACTTAGGCTGACGTAAGAATTTTCCCGCTTTACTGCCATCTGATTATGCATGCCCCCGCCGAAGCAGGGGAATAAATCACCATTCAATTCATCATCGTATTAGAAAATACGGTTTTGATTCTTTTCTGTTTTTGGAAGCGCATCCGCAATTTTTTTCGCAATCGCTAAATAAGTGTCAGCAGCATCATCACCTGCAATCACTGATGGCTTGCCAGCATCGGCATTTTCACGGATTTGCGCATTTAACGGTAAGCGCCCTAGCAGCGGAATGTCATATTGGGCAGACAGCTGATCCCCGCCGCCTGTACCAAAAATTTGCTCTTCATGTCCGCAGTTTGAACAAATATGTGTCGACATGTTTTCAATCACACCCATCACAGGGATCTGTACTCGATTAAATAGCTCGATGCCTTTGGTTGCATCCAAAAGCGCGACATTTTGCGGTGTAGTAACAATCACTGCGCCAGTTACCGGAATACGCTGCGCAAGGGTCAATTGAATATCGCCTGTGCCCGGCGGCATATCAATCACCAAGACATCCAAATCCGGCCATAGGGTTTGATTAAACAGCTGCATTAACGCGCCTGTGGCTTTCGGGCCACGCCAAGCGACTGGCGTATTGTTATCTCCGGTTAAATGACCAATTGACAATACCGCCATGCCGTAGGCTTCAATCGGAACAAATTGTTCCGCTTCAATCATAGGCGTACGGCCTGCGTTCCCGAGCATCGTTGGAATACTTGGACCATAGATATCCGCATCTAAAACGCCAACTTTTAAACCCAGTTTTTGCAGTGCAAGCGCAATGTTTACCGTGGTGGTTGATTTACCCACACCGCCTTTGCCTGAAGATACTAAAATCACATTTTGAATGCGCGGATGCTTTGGCACATCACGCTGCTGCGGTGCTGCTTTTTCAATCGGCGGATTGTTTGGATCTGCAGCGGCCGGCTGCGCGGCGGATTGTGCCGGACTGCCCGAAGCATCCACAACTGGAGGCAAAGGGCTTTTCTGCGCTGCGTTTTCAGCTTTAGGCGCGCTTGAACAGCTTTCACCTTCTGCATGATGATGACCGCAGCCGCCGGAAATTTTCCCGGTTTTTTGCTGAATTACATGCATATTCAATTCTTTGATGCCGCATTTTTCTAAAGCATCGGCTAAATCGTCATGAATTTTTTGCAAATCATCAGCTTCTGATGGCACGGTGTTAATGGTGATTTGTAAGACCTGACCTTCTACATTGACCTGTGTAATGCGGTCTTTCAAGGCATTTGTAGAATTAGGCAAAATATAATTTTGAAGAACTTTTTGGATTTCTTCTTCATTTACCTCCTGTGAAGGAGAAAAAACCGATTTGAGCGAAGAAAGCCACGACATATAAAGTTACTCCAAAATAGGATATTCAGCGTATAGCCAATAGTGTAACGGCAATTCAAGCCAAGGTTAAGCATCTAGCTGTATTTGGTCAGAGCAAACTCCCAAAAACCAAGCAAAACACTAGGTTTAATTAAAAAATTAATACATTTCAGGCCAAAACAGCAGCGCATTTTTTGTTATAAATTTAACCTGCTCGCTGTGACAAGCATATTTGGCCGATGATGCTTCCTGATATTGCGATGGCAGTGAATCGCCTTAGATTTAGCGGAATAGATACAACCAGACTTAAACATTTCTGCAAATAAATTGTATGACACAAGCAAAACAGCTTAAACCGATGCAGAAAAGGCTTCTCCTTGCAAAGTGATGAGCAAAGCCATGCGATAGATCCTACGGCAGAAATGCAAGGGCTTACATAAGCAGCAAAATGCTGATGCATGTTTGCAACAGCGCCAGTTTTCAGCTTTTTGAAAAATGACAGCTTCATTCACGCTGCCGCGTTATCCAGCAGCAGCGAATTCTTTTTTTAAACATTTACATAATGACTTGCACACCCTATTTGGACAGATAAAAATGAAAAAATTGATTTTAATCTCAAGTTTAATTTCGGCCCTTTTGGTCAGTGTCAATGCAGCACAGGCAGCGCACCCCGAAAGCTCAATTCAAACGCCAGAGCGCCAAACCATTACTTTAGGGGACAGCATTCAGGACATGGTGTCGCGCATGAAAATTTCCCCCATCAAAGTGAATTCTTATGTCACTGCCCCAAATGGCCCGAAAAGCACTTTAGCGGTCGATTACACCTATGAGATTGAGAATATGCGTTATGTGATTACTGTGATCGACAATAGTGTCAGTCAGATTCAGAGTGAAAATCTGAATAAATAGCTGTCCATACCATTGCGCGGCCCAGCTCTATATTTCATTTTTTGATGAAACTGTATGTAAGCTCAGCAGAATTCTCCCCAAAACCCTGCGCTGACACATTACTTGGAAAAAGTTTGAAGGTGACGTATACATTATCAATCCTATATGATTTTCTATTTTCCATGCGGGTTGGCTTTCAGCAGATTGGTTATTTTTCGATTCACGGGGATCGGTTCTTAATTGATGCCATATCGCTATTTAGACGCATCTAAGGGTTTCATACATCATTAAGATTAAAATGTGGCGTAAAAAATGAAAAACGCAGCCTGAAGCTGCGTTTTTTATACTCTAAATGTTTTAAGACGGATCACCTTTTTTAAATTTGCTTAAGGTTTCCGATGCTTTTTTCTTCAACTCATCAAATTTGTCTGTCGCCTGCACTTTCAGCTCATCCAGCTTTACCGAAGCTTCCTGCTTAAGTTCAGCAGCTTTTAATTTTGCCTCATCAAATTTTTGGCTGGCTTCATCTTTCAGATGATCAAATTTTTCCTGCGCTGCTGCCTTCATGCTTTCCGCCTGATCTTTTAAATCGGCGCTTTTACTGTCCGCTTCAGCCTTTTCAGCACGGGCTTCATGCTTTAAATCATCCAGCTTTTTTTCTGCATCCAGCTTGGCTTCTTTTGCCGTGTGCTTGACATGATCTGCTGCTTTCTCTGCTTCGAGTTGCGCATGCTGGGCCGCATGTTTAATATCATCCCCTATTTTTGAGGCCTTTTCCGCCGCGGTATTTTTCAAATCTTCCAGCGTGTCTGCTGCCTTTTTGCTGTTGTCATTCGTCATCGCTTTACCTCACTTTATCTTAAGGGGGGAAGTCTTGAGTCTAGCCGCCATACAACAGCGTATTTGGCCCATATCTGGAGTATGTGCCAAAGCTGCGCTGATGTGCATAACTGCTGGCATTTAATAGGCTTGAAAATAAATTGATGTTTTGAGCCGCTAATTTCTACAAACACGCGGCTTATCTTCGATTCAACGATCGAACATTAACCGGCCAAAACTGACTTCACAAAATGCAGAAGCCCTTTTGACATTTGGACAGCAGCGCATGACAAAATGGCAATTAAACAGACACATCAAATTGTCTGACAAAATTTCAAACCCAATGCTATGTTTCAGTTATAGCAGGAAGTTTGAATAAAAAAACAGCAAAAAATCAATTCGACACACATTGTGACAAAACAGTTGTAGACCTCAACGTTATTTTTAGCTCATCCGATTAACGCTGCAGAGTAGCCACAAAACTGGTCAGCGCAAACAGCCAAATAAACAGAATAAAACTGCGTTCGCGGGTAAAATGTTCAAGGTCTGAGCCATGTACTATATTGTGGCGCTCAGCCGTGACATTGCAGCTGTTATCCATTTTTAAAGCGTTCAATTCTAAAAAATACGGATTAATATCGCTGGCAATTTTAACTTTATGCCAAAGACTTTTGACCTCATGGCCTTTCAGCCCGGGCACAATTTTATAAACATCCAGATATTTCGTTTGTTTCAGCTGCAGATAACCCCGTTCTGCCAATGCTTCTGTCAAAATTCCTTCAATTTGACCATACAGCACAGTAATTGCGCCCGCATACAATTGCTGCTGATACATTTGCAGACATTGTGTGATGGTTTGACGGTGCAGCGGTAAATTTTCACCAATTTGCAAAACATCCAGTGTGTGCAGCAGCGCGCGCTGAAAATAATCTTTTTCGATTAAATCCAGCAGGGAAAACTCAGCCATTTCTGCTTCATTTTCATGCGAAATTTTCCAAAAATACAGCAAATTTAATGCATCATTGGCAATCGGCTCATCACTTTCAAATTCTATTTGATCGGCCAGCACATCAAAGTACGGTTCTGTCTGCGCCAACTGACGGAGCGCCTGAACCAGCTGGCCATGAGCTGCAGAACCCATGCGCTGCAAATACTGTTCTGCTGTTTTTAAAACTTCACGGCCCAGCGGCATAGCGGCGTCCTGCATGCGGGCGGTTTGAGCGTCTGATGGGGCTGTTTCGAAATCATTAAGGCTCATGAAGGCGTACTCTTAAAGGGCTTGGCCAGCTTGGCTGGATCATTAAAGCATGCAGCGTTGATGCTGCAATAAAAAAATGGAGGAATGCATCGGCTGCAAATCACGCTAAAGCATATCGGTGCAAGCAGTGCGCTGCAATGATAAACAATGGATTAGGATATACCAAAACGCAGCATTTTGAGCTTTCTGCTTAACCGCTTAACTATCTGTGAACTCTCTGCTCAGCCGCTTTTCACGTTAAATCATTCACCGCATTTTGATGAGAGCTGAGCAGCTGTTGTTTACCCGCCTGCATTGCTAAAGATGAATGAATAAAACATAGCTTTCAATATATCAATGTACAGTTTTTCGATTCCCTCTTTTGCTCTATTAATTTTGAGTATTGTACACACTGAACAGCAAGCCCTCCTGCTCGCTAAAAGCCCAATAACTGTGTTCAAAATTAGGATATGGCGACACACCTTCGGTGATACCCGGAAAACGCTTAAATACTGCAAAACATGCGCGTTCAGCCTGAGGCAAATACTGAGCAGCCCCGTGAACATAAAATGAATCATGATTCGCATAGTCATGATGGCTCAAATAGGCTGAATCCGGCAGCACATAATGCAGGCTCAGTTTCCAGCCCCGCCAGCGTTTTTTAATGGTGGGTTTCACACATTCCACATCGGCAGTATTGGCCAGCTGCAGCTGCTGCGCTTTGCTGGAAAAATAATCCTGTGCATGGCGGTCTAAGGTATAGACCAGCACAACACTGCCGCCCAATGGCGAATGGCTGCGCGAAAAAATTAACACTGGCTCTGACAATAGCGGAAACTGCTGGTGATCATGCTGATAAGCATAGGCCAGCCGGTGGCGGAATTCCGCGCGCTGATCAAACAGCTCTTGCGTCAGCACTGCGGCGATAAAGCCTGCGCATGCCAAACAGAGCATAACTGCACTGATCAATATAATCAGTACGCTATTGCGGAAAATCAGCCAGATTTGCCGGGAATTGACTTTGCCTGATACTGACATGCTGCGCGTCCCATATTGTTATTATTTGAATGTGCTTCGCTTATAACATCTATGCTTTAAATACTGTGCCAACAGGGCATTTAAACTGCTCTCTTTATCACCTGCTCAGCGGAGGCATAATTCAGTGTATGAACAAATTTGACTGAAGTTCAATGCGCTCTTTGCAGTGTTTTGAAAACTTTTCACCGATTCCCTTGTGCAACGGCTGGCTATCTAAGGTAAAATCGTTGACCTTATATAAAATACGAATGAGCGAGTTCTATCCGTGCGTAATATTTTAGTCACTAACGCCCTACCATACGCCAATGGCCCGATCCACATGGGTCACTTACTTGGTTACATCCAAGCAGATATCTGGGTTCGTGCCATGCGTGCAATGGGTCATAACGTGACGTATGTATGTGCGGATGATGCTCACGGTACAGCCATTATGCTGCGTGCCCAAGCCAACGGTATTTCACCTGAACAGCAAATTGCCAATGTGCAAAAAGAACATGAGCGCGACTTTGCAGGCTTTAAGGTTGATTTTGATCATTACGACTCGACCAACAGTGAAGAAAACCAAGCGCGCGCTTCTGAGATTTATATCAAGAACCGTGAAGCAGGCAATATTGCCGTTCGCCCTGTAACTCAGTTGTTCGACCCTGAAAAAGGTATGTTCTTATCTGACCGTTTCATTAAAGGCACATGCCCGAAATGTAAAGCGGAAGATCAGTATGGTGACTCATGCGAAGTGTGCGGTACAACCTATAACGCGACTGAACTTTTAAATCCAAAATCAACTTTAAGCGGTGCAACACCGGTTGAGAAATCTTCAGATCACTATTTCTTTAAATTACCGAACTTTGGTGAATACCTGCAAAAATGGACTCGTGACGAAGGTCGCCTGCCTGTGTCAATTGCCAACAAATTGGATGAATGGTTTGAAGCAGGTTTGTCGGATTGGGATATTTCACGTGATGCGCCTTATTTCGGTTTTGAAATTCCAGATGCGCCAAACAAATTCTTCTACGTTTGGGTTGATGCCCCAATCGGCTACATGTCGAGCTTTGAAAACTACGTTAAAACCAAACGTCCAGACTTAAGCTTTGACGATTATTGGAAAAAAGATTCTCAAAATGAGGTGTATCACTTCATTGGTAAAGACATCGTGTATTTCCATGCATTGTTCTGGCCTGCAATGCTTGAAGGCGCCAACTACCGTACGCCGACTAGCTTATTCGTGAACGGTTTCTTGACTGTAAATGGTCAGAAAATGTCGAAATCTCGCGGTACGTTCATTAAAGCTGAAACGTATTTAGAACATTTAAACCCTGAATATCTACGTTACTACTTCGCGTCTAAACTTTCTGACAAAGTTGAAGATTCTGATTTAAACCTTGATGATTTCGTTCAAAAAGTGAACTCTGACTTAGTGGGTAAAGTGGTGAACATCGCAAGTCGTTGTGCGAAATTCATTAATACTAAGTTTGACAATAAATTGTCTGCAACGTGTGCAGAGCCTGAATTGGTTCAAAGCTTTATTGATGCAGGTGCATCCATTGCAGCGCAATATGAAGCACGTGAGTTCTCGGCGGCCATTCGTGAAATCATGGCGCTAGCTGACCGTGCGAACCAATATATTGATGAGAAAAAACCTTGGGCTTTAGCAAAGGTTGAAGGCGAAGAACAGCAAGTTCACGACGTATGTTCTGTCGGTATCAACCTGTTCCGTCAATTGGCAGTGTACTTAAGCCCAGTCCTTCCGACTTTAGCTGCACAAGTTCAAGACTTCTTGCAATTGGCTTCTTTCGATTTCGCATCGCGTACACAAATTCTTGCAGGTCACGAAATTGCATTGTTCCAACCGCTCATGCAGCGTGTTGACCCGAAAGCGGTTGCTGCAATGGTAGATGCGTCTAAAGACTCTTTAGCTGCGCCTGCTGAAGCGCCAAAAGCAGAAAAGAAAAAAGAGAAGAAGGCTGAAAAGAAACCTGAACCTAAAGTGGGTGAAGCTGAAATCATTAATATTGATGATTTTATGAAAGTTGACTTACGTGTAGCTGAAGTTTTAGAAGCAGCTCATGTTGAAGGTTCTGACAAACTTCTTCAATTGACTTTAAATGTCGGTGAAACTGAGCCACGTAACGTATTTAGCGGTATTCGTGAGTTCTACCAGCCTGAAGACTTAAAAGGCAAATTGGTGGTGATGGTGGCAAACCTTGCTCCACGTAAGATGCGTTTTGGTATTTCGAACGGTATGGTTTTAGCTGCGGGTAATGGTGAGGGCGTTTGGGTGATTTCACCGGAGTCTGGTGCTAAACCGGGTGATAAAGTGTCTTAATTTTTAGACACTTATAGAAAGCCCTGCTATATTTTAGTGGGGTTTTTTTATATTTAAAATATTATGCAATTTTATAGATTTAGAACATTAGATAATTTATTAGGTAAACGTAAAGAATTAGAAAATCAAGAAATTTATTTTGCCTCACCTGAACAACAAAATGACCCTATGGAGGGTTATCATGACATTTATTTTCAAGGCGATAGTGTCATATGGGAAAGCTTTTTTAAAAACTATCTGTTTTTATTAGATGATGTTTTTATTCAAATACAAACTCAAAAACCTCGATCTAAATTTAAAGAACCGAATCATATCGGAATATCTTATGAATGGAATAAATTACCTAAGCTTAGACAAGCTCACTTAAAAAATATTTTGGAAGACTTTTTGTCAAATAATGAAATTCAAGATTTAATTTCAGAATTAAGTATGAATCACAGACAATTCTCATTACCTGAGATAAAACTGTATCTTCCGTCAATTCATTCATTCGCAATTAATAGTTTAAATA